>DATKXP010000660.1:0-15188 GCA_035529015.1 Phycisphaerae bacterium
CGGGACAGGCGCGCCGGTCATGATCTTGGCGCACTGGCCGGGGCCGACCTCCTTCGTGGGCACGACGCCGGCGGGGAGTTCCTCAATGACCGTGAGGTCGGCGGGCGTCTCGGCGACGTCGCCGGCGCGGACGGCGTACCCATCCATCGAACTCTTGTCGAACGGCGGCAGGTCGAGGTCGCTGGCAACCGGCTCGGCCAGGCACGCGCCGACGGCCTCGATCAGCGGCACCTCGACGGCCTCGAGCCGTGGTGTGTTCTCGAGGACGATCGCCAGGGCCTCGTCGGGCGCGATCACTGGGCCTCACCTCCCTCGATCCCCAGCCGCCACGGCGCGGTGTACACGTTCATCCGCCCGCGGCGAGCGAACCCGACGACCGTCACGTTGGCCGCCCGAGCCAGGTCGATGGCCCGCGACGTGACGGCGCCCCGGCTGACGACAACCGGCAGGCCGGCGCGGGCGGCCTTGGCCAGGATATCGGCGCTGGCGCGGCCGGTGGTCAGGATGGCACGCTCGGCGAGCGACACGCCGTGCATCAGGCACAGGCCGACGGCCTTGTCCACGGCGTTGTGCCGGCCGATGTCCTCGGCAAACGAGGAGAGGTCGGGGCCGTCGGTGACGGCGGCGACGTGCACGCCGCCCGTGTCGCGGAAGAGCGCCGAGGCGGCCGCCATCTCCCGGATGCGGTCGGTCAGGTCGTCGGGCTGAAACCGCACGTTGCTCTCGCACTGCGGCAGCGTCTCCTCGGCGGCCGACGCCCCGCCGCCGCAGCCCGACGTGATCGAAAGACGCTCGCGGAACAGCACCAGGCGGTCGCCGTCCACACTGCCGCGGACCTCGACGCGCGACAGGTCGGGCGCGACAATGATTTCGTCAATGGCGTCGGCGCCATCGAGGAGCCCTTCCGACACGAGGAACCCGGCCGCCAGGTACTCCAGCGCCTCCGGCAGGCAGTTGATCCAGAGGAGCGGCCGCGCGTTCAGGACGATCTGGACGCGGTGCTCGACGACGACGGCGTCGCGCGAGCCGTCTCCGGCGTCTGCCTCGCCGGGCCGCGCCGGGCCGACGCGCCGCACCGGCACGTTGCGGACGGGGTCCCGGAACTCTGGCGGTTCGGTCATGACTTGGCGGCCGCGGCAGGTTCGATCCGCACGGCGCAGACCTTCAGTTCGGGGATCTTGGCCACCGGGTCGAGTGCGGCAATCGTCAGGCGGTTGGCCGGCGCCTCGCGGTAATGAAACGCGAGGAACGTGGTGCCGGGCGCGACGCGGTCGGTGACGCGGGCCGGCAGTTCGATCTCGCCGCGGCGCGAGGCGACGCGGACGGTGTCGGAGTCGGCGATGCCGAGGCGCGCCGCGTCGTCGGGGTGGATCTCGATCGTGCCGACGGGGACAAGTTTGTCGAGCACGTCGGACCGCCGCGACATCGTGCCGGTGTGGAAATGCTGGAGGACGCGGCCGGTGGAGAGGACGAAGGGGTACGCGTCGTCGGGCAGTTCCCTGGGCGGCAGAAACTCGACGGCGTGGAACTTGCCCAGGCCACTGGCGAACTTGCCTTTGTGCAGGTACGGCGTACCGGGATGCTGGGCGTCGGGGCACGGCCACTGGAGGCCGCCGCGCTCAAGCCGGTCGTAGGTAATGCCGCCGTAGGAGGGCGTGAGCGACGCGATCTCGTCCTGGATGGCGTCAGGGTGGTCGTAGTGCATCTCGTAGCCCATGCGGCTGGCCAGACGGCACAGGATCTGCCAGTCGGGCAGCGCCTGGCCCGGCGCGTCGAGGGCCTTTCGGACGCGCTGGACCCGCCGCTCGGTGTTCGTGAAGGTGCCGTCCTTCTCGGCGAAGGAGGCGGCGGGGAGGACCACGTCGGCCAACTCGGCGGTCTCGGAGAGGAAGATGTCCTGGACGACGAGGAAGTCGAGGTTCCCGAGCGCCTCTTCGACGTGATTCGTGTCGGGGTCGCTGAGCATGGGGTTCTCGCCCATGATGTAGAGGGCCTTGAGCCGGCCGTCGGCGGCGGCGTCAATCATTTCGACGACGGTCAGGCCGGCGGCGGGGCTGAGTTTGGCGCCCCAGGCCTTCTCGAATTTGGCGCGGCTCGCGGGGTCGTCCACCTTCTGGTAGCCGGGATAGACGTTCGGCAGCGCCCCGAGGTCGCAGGCGCCCTGGACGTTGTTCTGCCCACGGAGCGGGTTGACGCCCGTGCCGGGGCGGCCGACGTTGCCCGTGAGCATGGCCAGGTTCGCAAGGCTCAACACGTTGTCGGTGCCGGTGGTGTGCTGGGTGATGCCCATGGAGTAGACGATGGAAGCGGCGTCGGCCCTGGCGTAGGCGCGGGCCGACTCGGAGATCAGCGCGGCCGGTACGCCGGTGATCTTGGCGGCCATCTCGGGCGTGTACGGTTCGACGGCTTTGCGGAGGTCGCCGAACCCTTCGGTCCGCTCGGCGATGAACGCCTTGTCCTCCAGCCCCTCGGCCAGGATGACGTGCATCATGGCGTTGACGAGGGCGACGTCGGTGCCGTTCTTCTGCTGCATGTGGACGGCGGCGAATTCGGTGAGTTCGATGGTACGCGGATCGGCCACGATGAGCGTGGTCTTGCCCGAGAGGACGGCCCGTTTGATGGAGGCGCCGATGATGGGATGGCACTCGGTGGTGTTGGAGCCGATGACGAAGATGGCGTCGGCCAGTTCGAACTCGTCCATGGCGTTGGTCATGGCGCCGGACCCGAAGGCCCGCGCCAGGCCGGCCACCGTCGAGGCGTGGCACAGCCGCGCGCAGTGGTCCACGTTGTTCGTGCCGACGACGGCCCGCATGACCTTCTGCATCAGGTAGTTCTCTTCGTTGGTGGTCTTGGCGGAGGAGAGGCCGCCGATGGCGTCCGGACCGTGGGCGTCGCGGATGTCCTTGAGCCGCGTTGCGACCAGGTCGAGCGCCTCGTCCCACGTGGCGGGCACGAGTTCGCCGCCGGTGCGGATGAGCGGTTCGGTGAGCCGCTGCTCGTGGCTGATGAAGTCGGTGCCGAAACGCCCCTTGACGCACAGGAGGCCGTTCGACGTGCCCAGACCGGGCTCGCCCGTGATGTGGACCACGCGGCCATCGTGGATGTTTAGAACCAGCGTGCACCCGCACCCGCAATACGGGCAGATGGTGCGTACCTGCTCGAACTCCCAGGTTCGGCCGCCGCCCTCGGCTCCGGCGCAAGAGAGGGCCCCCGTCGGGCAGACATCGATGCAGTTGCCGCACTCGGCGCAGACAGACTCGTCGCGGGTCTGCCCCGGCGGCAGGGAGATGCAGGTGTCGAAGCCGCGGCCGAGAAAGTCGATGGCCCCCGAGACCTGGACCTGCTGGCACACTTGCACGCACCGGCCGCACAGGATGCACTTCGACCGGTCGTACACGATGGCCGGCCCGTCGAGGACGGGTGCGACCGTGACGGGCTCGCCGGCGAAGCGCGATTCCTTCACGCCGTATTCGTAAGCGTATTTCTGGAGGTCGCAGTTGCCGGCCCGCTCGCACGTCAGGCAGTCGTGGGGATGGTCCGAGAGGAGCAGTTCGATGACCAGCCGCCGCGTGTTGCGAAGGTGCGGCGTATCGGTCCGCACGACCATGCCGGGCGCCACGGGGTGCGAACACGACGGCACGGGGCCGCGCCCGCCGTCGGTTTCCACGAGGCACAGGCGGCAGGAACTGGTGGGCTCGAGACCCAGGGCGGGGTCGTAGCACAGGTGCGGGATGTCGATGCCGAGTTGCCGGGCGGCGCCGAAGATGGTCGTGCCCGGGGGGACCGAGACTTCGCGGTCGTCGATGGTGAGCGTGACAGTGTCGGCCATGAAACGGTCCTCGATACGTCGCTTGCCGGGGCACGGCCCATCGTGCGTCGCCGTGCCGGCGACGGCTAAACTACTCCAGGTCGCAACGGAGGCACCGGTGGGCCTCGTCGCAGGCGTCCTCGTGGCTGTAGCCGATGATGACCTCTTCGAAGGTGCCTTTCCGTTCGAACATCGGAAGGGCGCGGACCCGGTGCCGCGGATGGGCGGCCTTGACGTCATCGGGTTTGCAGGGCGCGGCCCATCCGTGATCGGGCGGCAGTTCACCCTTGCCGCCGAGGAAGGCGTCGATGGCGACGGCGGCCTGCTGGCCGGCGGCGATGGCGTCGATGATCGTCGCCGGGCCGGTGACGGCGTCGCCTCCGGCAAACACGTTGGCGCCGTCGGCGGTCTGTCGGACAGGGTCGCCGGTGACGGCGTCGCCTCCGGCAAACACGTCGCCGCCGTCGGTCCGGAGCGTGACAGGATCGACCTTCAGCCGTCCGTCGCCGAACACGACGCGCTCATCCTCCATGGCAAAGGCGAGATCGGGGTACTGCCCGACGGCGGCGATGACCCAATCGCAATCGATGGTGTCTTCGGAGCCGGGCACGGGGATCGGCCGGCGCCGGCCGCTTTCGTCGGCATCTCCGAGTCGCATCTGGATGCACCGGACGGCCCGGGCGCGTCCGTCGCCCTCGATCTCGTGAATGGCCGTCAGAAACCGGACCTGGACGCCTTCGATGAGGGCGTCCTCGATCTCGTCGCGGGTGGCGGGCATTTCCTCGGCGGTCCGGCGGTAGAGGATCGTCACCAACTCGGCCCCCAGCCGCAGGGCGGCCCGGGCGGAATCGATGGCGGCGTTGCCCCCGCCGATGACGATGACGCGACCGTCGATCCGCGTCAGTTCGCGGCGGCAGACCTGGCGGAGAAACGTCAGGGCGTCGAGGACGCCGTCGAGGTCCTCGCCGGGGACGCCCAGTTTGCCGGCCACGTGCGCCCCGGTGGCGATGAAGATGGCGTCGAAGCCTTCGCGGCGGAGTTCCTGGAGGGCGTGAATCCGACGGCCGGTGACGACGTTGACGCCGGCGCGGCGGATGTACTCGATGTCGCGCGCGAGCGCCTCTTCGGGCAGACGGTACTTCGGGATGCCCACGGCCAACATGCCGCCGACCGTGTCGAGTACCTCGAAGACGGTCACGTCGCGCCCGGCGAGGGCGAGGAAGTAGGCGGCGGTCAGGCCGGCCGGACCGGAGCCGACGACTGCCACGCGGCCGTAGCGCGGGCCACGCCACTTCAGCGGCGGGTCGGGCACGCTCTCCTCCCAGTCGGTGAGGAACCGCTTCAGTTGCCGGATCGCCACCGGGTCGTCCACGTCGCCGCGCCGGCAGAAGGTCTCGCACGGGTGGTGGCACGCGCGGCCGCAGACCGATGGGAACGGATTGCGGCGCCGGATGACCTCCAGCGCCCCGGCGAAGCGGCCTTCGGCGATCAGGGCGATGTATTCCGGCACGTTCACGTGGGCCGCACAGGCGCTCGTGCACGAGATGGGGGCGAGGGCCTCGCAGGCGTGGGACGGGCACCGTTTCTCGCGGATGTGGGCCTCGTACTCGCCGCGGAAGTGGCGGATGGTCGAGAGGACGGGGTTCGGTGCGGTCTGGCCCAGTCCGCAGAGCGACGCCTCCTGGATCACACGGCCGAGTTCTTCGAGTCGGTCGATGTCGGCCATCTCGCCTTCGCCGCGGCAGATGCGCTCCAGGATTTCGAGCATCCGCCTGGTGCCCACGCGGCACGGCGCGCACTTGCCGCACGACTCCTTCTGGCAGAAATCGGTGAAGAACCGGGCGATGTCCACCATGCAGGTGGCCTCGTCCATGACGATCAGGCCGCCGGAGCCCATGATGGCGCCGATGTCCTTGACGGAGTCGTAGTCGATGGCCAGGTCGAGGTAGCGCGCCGGGACGCATCCGCCGGACGGTCCGCCCATCTGAGCGGCCTTGAACTTGCGTCCGCGCGGGATGCCGCCGCCGATATCGTACACGATCTCGCGGAGCGTCGCGCCCATGGGCACTTCGACCAGGCCCGTGTTGTTGACCTTGCCGGCCAGGGCGAAGATCTTGGTGCCCTTGGAGCCCTCGGTGCCGATGCCGGCGTACCAGGATTTGCCCTTCAGGATGATGAGCGGGACGTTCGCAAGGGTCTCAACGTTGTTGATGGTGGTGGGCTTGCCTCGGTAGCCGCTCGTGGCCGGAAAGGGCGGGCGGGGGCGCGGCATACCGCGCCGGCCCTCGATCGAGGCGATCAGGGCCGTTTCCTCGCCACAGACGAATGCGCCGGCCCCCGGATGAATGGCAATGTCGAAGCACAGGCCGGTTCCCAGGATGTTGTTGCCCAGGAGGCCGGCTTGGCGGGCCTGATCCAAGGCAATCCGCGTATGGCGAACGGCCAGGGGGTACTCGGCCCGCACGTAGATGATACCGTGGGCGGCGCCGATGGCATAGGCGGCGATGATCATCCCCTCGATGATGGCGTGGGGGGCGCCTTCGAGCAGGCTGCGGTCCATGAAGGCGCCCGGGTCGCCCTCGTCGGCGTTGCAGATGATGTACTTCTGGTCGCCCGGGGCCTGGCGGGCGAGGAGCCACTTGCGGCCGGTGGGGAACCCGGCGCCCCCGCGTCCCCGGAGGCCCGCGCCCAGGATCTCATCGATGACCTGCTCGGGGGTCATCTTGCCCATCGCCTTGGCAGCGGCGGCGTATCCGTCCCGGGCCACGTAGTCCTGGAGATCGATCGGATCGAGGATGCCGTTGAGACGAAGCACCTGGCGGGTCTGCTTCGCGTAGAACGGCAGCCGGTGATCCCGCGCGATGCGCTTGCCGGTGGCCGGGTCCACATAGAGCAGACGTCGGATGACGCGATCCCCCAGGACCGTCTCCTCAACGATCTCGGGTACCTGGTCGGCTTCGACGTTCGGATAAAAGATGCCCTCCGGCAGGATGACGACAACCGGCCCTTTTTCGCAGAAGCCGTGACAGCCGGTCCGCTTCACGGGGATGCGGTCGGCGAGACCTCGTTGCTGGAGTTCCTCTTCGAAGGCCTTCTGTACGTCGACCGCGCCGAAGGCGCTGCACCCGGTTCCGCCGCAGACAGTCACGGTTTTCTGCTTCGGGTCCAGGGCTTCGGCCAGTTGCTTCTGCCGCGCGCGGAATGCTTCAATGGACCTGAAGCGTTTCATCCGTCGGCGTCTCCCTTGTCCGAATGAGCCGCGATGATCTCGCCCACGACCTGTTCGATGCGCTGGGGTGTGACCTTGCCGTAGTACGTCTTGTCAATGACGGCCACGGGCGACAGGGCGCAGGCTCCAAGACACGCGACCGTCTCGAACGAGAACAGCATGTCGTCGGTGGTTTCGCCGTCCTCAATGTGGAGCATGTTCGAGATGGCCTGGATGACACGTTTGCCTCCCCGGACGTGACAGGCCGTGCCGCGGCAGCAACGGATCGTGTGCCGGCCGCGCGGCTCGGTGTAGAACTGGGCGTAGAACGAGACGACGCCCCAGATGCGGCTCAAGGGGATGCGCAGGCGTCGGGCCAGTTCCCCCAGCGCCGCCGGGGGCAGGTACCCGAACCGGTCCTGGATGTCCTGGAGTGCGCCGATGAGGTTCGACCCGGGCGAGATGCCGAGCGAGTCGAGCAGCGAGGCGATCTCGGCGTCGGACGGCGGGGCGACCGTCCTCGGCTCGGGGGTGGCGGAAGAGTCCGTCATCGGTTCCGGTGCTTTCCTTCGCGGCGTTCGTTGTCGGACGAGGACACGGCGCCGCAGAAGTATAGGGTTGGCCCCTGCCGATGGCAAGAGAACGTAATTCGGCCGAGGCGTAAACGTCGTGGGTGAGATTCGCCTGGGCCCCTTTACAGCCCGTTGGCGCCCTGCTATGGTGGCGCCGCCGACATGCTGAGAGACCGGCTCGGCGTGGGGGGAGAAGCGCACGCGATGAAGGCCCTTGAAGACCTCGTCTGCTGCCCCGCGTGCAGGGGCGATGTGCGGCTGCGCAGGGGCAACGACGACGAAGGCGCGGCCTGCGCCTGCGACGGGTGCGGTGGCGTTTACCCCGTTACGGATGGTGTCGTGGACTTTCTGCCCGGGCAGAACGGCGGCAAGAAGAGCCGCGGCCAGCGCGCCATGGAATCCGAACGGTGCGTCAGGATCTACGAGGGCAGATGGTGGCGGGGCAGCAGATGGATGGGGTGGTTTTTCGCGATCAGCCTGAGCGAGGAGGTGACGCTCGTCAAGCGGATCCTCGATTGCGGCCCGGCCGACACCGTGCTGGACCTTGCCTGCGGCCCGGGCCTTTTTACACGGTCCTTTGCCGAGGGGAACTCCGAGCGGACGGCCATTGGGCTCGACCTCTCGTGGCCCATGCTGCGGTATGCGGTCCGCAAGGCCGCTCGCCTGGGGATGACGAACGTCACGTTCCTGCACGGCGACGCTCACTGTCTGCCCCTGAGGGATGGGTCGCTGGACGGGGCGAACTGCTGCGGCGCGCTGCATCTGTTCCCGGACGTGCGGCAGGTGTTGGGGGAACTGAAGCGCGCTATCCGGCCGGGGGGCGCTTCTCGGTGGCGTGCGCGCGGCGAGCGCCGGGCTTCTGGCGCGGGGTCAAGGCCGACCTGGATGCAAAGTGGTGGGGCATTCATTACTTCGCGCAGGAGGAACTCGAAGGGCTGCTCGATGAGGCCGGTTTCGAGCCGGCCGTCTATCACGCCCGTGGCGTCTGGATGGTCGCCGGCGGTGTCCGGCGACCGTAAAGCGGGCCGCGCCTGCGGCGCAACTGGCGGGGGTTGTGGCGTGCGGCGTGTCTGGTATCATCTGCGGCATGGGTCGGCGGGGGCGTGTCCTGCTGCCCTCGCGTGTGTCAGGTAGGAGGCGTATACGATGCGTCAGACGACGAAAATGGCAGTGGCACTTGTGGTTGTGATGGCGGTCGTGGTGGGTGCGGCCTGTGTCGTCTCGGCCGAAGAGGCCACGGCGCCGAAGATCCGCATCTTCATGCTCCAGGGCGGCGGGCACGACTGGAAGAACCATCTGCCCATGCTCGGCGAGATCCTCACGAAGACCGGCGACTTCGACGTCACCATCTCCGACGACATGGACCAACTGAAGGCCGAGAACATCACGAAGTACACCGTGGTACTCTTCTACGGCTCGGGCCTGAACTTCAAGTCGCCCGAGCAGGAGAAGGGGCTGTGCGACTTCGTCCGCTCCGGCGGCGCCTTCGTCGGCATCCACTCGGCCACCGACTCGTTCAAGAAGTCCGACGCCTACTGGGAACTCGTGGGCGGCCGCTTCGCAGGGCACGGCGGCGGCAAGTTCATGGTCCGCATCGAGGACAAGAACCACCCCATCACGAAGGGACTCGAGGACTTCGAGATCCAGGACGAGACCTACCGCCACAAGTACCATGAGAAGGCCAAGCGGCACGATCTCATCCGTATGGACCGCGGCAAGGAACAGCAGAGCATGGCGTGGGTGAGGGACTACGGCAAGGGCCGCGTCTTCTACACCTCGCTCGGCCACGGCCGCGAGGCCTGGACGAACCCCCACTTCCAGCGCCTCGCCGTGCGCGGCATCTACTGGGCCGTCGGCCGCGACCCGAAAGACCCGTAGGCCATCGTGTTGAGAGGGCAGCCCGCGCGGCGGCCTTCCCAGGCATGTTCCCCAAACCGCGCGGCGACCTTCCCATGTCGCCGCGTACAACCGGCGTGACTGGCTGCTGGTGGCCTGGGAAGGCCACCAGCCGGAGCGGTGGCGGCACTACGCCTGCTTCGACTCTCGGAGCACGTAGCCTTCCAGGCCCGCGACGACGAAGAGCAGGCGTCCGGCCTCGTCCACCCAATACACCCACGGCACGTTGCCGCGCCCGAACTGCTCGTAGGCGTGCGTGGCAACCGTCAGGCCGCCCGCGACGCCGACGGTCATCGGCTTGCGGTAGGCAAGCGTCGTCTCGGGCTTGGGCTGGTCGAAGTGGTCGATGAGGGTGAAGGCGAGGGGTTTGGTCTTTTCGCGCGGCAGCCGCTGGACGGCGTCGAAGAGGCACCAGTTTACCGTGTACGGCCCCGCGACGGCGATGCGGCGCGTCTCGGCGGCGTCGCGAATCGTGATGGTTCCCTTCTCGACGGCCGCACGTTTCCTGACTTGCGTGTGCGGCACGGGCTTTCCGGCAGTGTCCAGAAGGTCGATCTGGAACGTCCAGCCGTCCGGCGTGGCAAGCGGGTCGTCGGCGCGGCCGCGCAGTGTGGCGGCGATCTTCTGCCGTCCGCCCGAGAGGGTTTTGTCGTAGGCCACCTCCAGCGTCGCGTCCTTGCCGCCCACGCGCCGGCGCAGGGTGAGCGACCCCACCGGCCGCGCCGTCGCAACGCGTCCGGCCAGCGTGTACACGCCCCACGTCTGGTCCCACGAGCCGGCAGTGTCGAACGGGCCGGAGGGCGGCTTGTACGTGCGCAAGGTTGTGACGAGCGACCGCAGCGGGTACCGCTCGAGCGAGTCGTTCGGATCGGGTTCCATGGTCACGTTCCTGCCGCCGGGCGTTTCGGCTTCGGCCTGGGCCGCCGCTCGGCGCTGCGTGTCGGTTCGACGACGTCGAGCGTGGTCTGGTACTCGGCGAGGAGTTTGCGGTGCCGGGCCAGGACGGCCGCCAGGGCCGGGTCCTTGTGCGCGTTTCTCATCTCCCACGGGTCGGCCTTCATGTCGAAGAGCATCTCGACGGGGTCGCCCTCGAACATGGCGTACTTGTACTGCGGCGTTCTCAGGACGCGGCCCTTGGTCTGCCACTCGGACACGACGAACTTGCGCCACGGCGTCCCGCGTCCTTCGAGCAGCGGTCGCAGGCTGAGGCCCCCGCACCCGTCGGGCGGCTCGACCCCCGCGTAGTCGCACAGCGTCGGCATCACGTCCAGCCCTGAGACCAGGTGTGTCGTGTCGCGCTGCCCTTCGTTGACGCGTCCCGGGCACGAGACGATCATCGGCACCTTGACGGCCTCTTCGTACGGGTACCACTTCGAGACGTGCAGGTGTCGCGCGCGGCCGTCGCCGTGATCGGAGGTGAAGGCGATGACCGTGTTTTCAAGTTCGCCGGCGGCCTCGACGGCATCGAGCAGGCGGCCGACGTCGGCATCGAGCATCTCGACCTGCCGGGCGTAAAGGTAGAGGTAGTACCGCCACATGTCCTCGGAGTAGGTCCGGACGACGTGCCGCGCGAGCACCTCCGGCGCTTCGGGCTCGGAGGCGTGGTTGGGCGGCAGGCCGGGCAGACGGTCGCGCAAGCGCTCGAACGGCAAGCCCAGGTCGGGCGGCATCCGGTTCCCTCGGGCGTTGCCCCAGTGGCAGATGTCGTGGGGTTGCATGAACGAGGCGACCATCAGGTACGGCTTCTCTCTGGGCCGGTTTCTGATCCACGCGGCGCAGGCGTTTGAGACGGCCGTGTCGAGAAGGTCGCCCTGCCCCGCCCCGGCCGGGAGGACCGCGAACCCGCCGATGGCCGCCTGATAGGAGCCTGGCAGGTGCCACTTGCCGCAGTAGACGGTCTCGTAGCCCTGCGGCCGCAGCCACTGGCCCAGGTTGGGGCGGCTCGCGTGGATGGGGCGGCCGTTGGTGACGACGCCGGTCTCGACGGGCATGCGGCCGGTCATGATGGAACTGCGTGCCGGCGAGCAGACAGGGTTCGTGCTGTGCGACTCGATGAAGGTTGTGCCGCGATGGACGAGACGGTCGAGGTTCGGCGTCTTGGCGTCGGGCCAGCCGTGGGCGGCAATGGCGTCGAGACCGAGTTGGTCGCAGACGATGAGGAGCAGGTTCGGCCGCGTGCGCGGTTGCCCGGCGTGGGGCGCATTGGCGCCGCGCGCACAGCCGGTCATGGCGGCGCCCAGACCGACGGCCCCGGCCTTGAGGACGTCGCGGCGCGTTACACGCCCGCGTTTGCCCCGTCGTCTCTTGCCGCTGACCTTCCGCATGGCCGACGCATTATAGCAGACGGCGCTCGTGAGGGAAGGCGCCGCTTCGCCGCTCTCGCCTTTGTGCTTGAGGCGGCGGAGCGCGCCGGCTAAGGTGGTCGCACCAAGGAGGATGGCTAACGAGAGGAGGTCGGCTATGGCGTTCGGTCGAGACCGTGAAGCGAGGCGGTGGTTCCTGAAGACGCTTGGGTTCGGCATTGCAGCGGCCGCAGGGGCATGCAGCGTGCGGCAGGCCGGCGGCAGCCCGCGCAAGCCCCCGAACATCCTGTTCCTGTTGAGCGACGATCAGCGTGCCGATACCATCGCCGCACACGGCAACCCGCACATCCGGACGCCGAACCTCGACCACCTGGTGGGCAGGGGCTTCAGTTTCCGGCAGAACTACTGCTTCGGCGGCAACAGCGGCGCGGTGTGTGTGCCCAGCCGCGCCATGATCAACAGCGGCCGCACGTGGTTTGCCGTAGACAACAAACTGACGGGCGTCACGATCCTGCCGGAACTGCTGCGCGAGAACGGCTACACCACCTTCGGGACGGGCAAGTGGCACAACGGGGAGCCGTCATTCCTGCGCGGGTTCGAGAAGGGGAAGGCCGTCTTCTTCGGCGGCATGGCGGACCACACGAAGGTGCCCGTGTGCGACCTCTCACCCGAGGGGCAGATCGTCAACAAGCGGACGGGCGAGACGTTCTCGAGCGAACTGTTCGCCGACGCGGTCATCGAGTTCCTCAAGGGTCACCGCGGCCCGAAACCGTTCTACGCGTACGTGCCGTTTACGGCACCGCACGATCCGCGCCAGCCGCCGCCGAAGTACCGCGAGATGTACTACAAGGCCCTGCCGCCGCTGCCGAAGAACTTCCTGCCCCAGCACCCGTTCGACAACGGTCACATGGCGGGCGGCCGCGACGAGAACCTCGCCCCCTGGCCGCGCACCAGGGAGACCATCAGCAGCCAGTTGGCCGAGTACTACGGCCTGATCACGCACATGGACGAGCAGATCGGGCGGATCCTCAAGGCTCTCGACGAGGCGGGGCACGCCGACGACACGATCATCGTCTTCGCGTCCGACCAGGGGCTGGCTGTCGGCAGCCACGGCCTCCTGGGCAAGCAAAGCGTCTACGAGCACAGCATGCGGTGCCCGCTCATCTTCTGCGGGCCGGGCATCCCTGGGGCCAAGTCCACCGAGGCGTTCAGTTACCTGCTGGACATCTACCCGACGCTCTGTGCGATGCTGGGCATCGACGTGCCGGCGGGCATCGACGGCAAGGATCTCTCGCCCATCTGGCGGGGCGACGCCGCGAAGGTCCGCGACACGGTGTTCCTGCCGTTCCTGAAGATCATGCGGGCTGTGCGCGACGAGCGATGGAAACTGATCCGCTATCCCCAGATCGACCACACACAACTGTTCGACCTTGCCAATGACCCCGACGAACTGCACGACCTGGCCGGCGATCCCAAACACGCCGACCGTGTCGCGAAGATGATGGACCTGGTCCGCACGTGGCAGAAGCGGGTGGGCGACGACCTGCCCCTCTCGGTCGCCAAGCCCAAGCCCAAGGAGATCGACCTGACGGGCCGCCAACGCAAATCCGACCGCTGGCAGCCGGAGTGGATCCGCAAGAAGTACTTCGGCGAGACGTAGGGACTCGGGCGAAGCGCGGAGGTCAGCGTGGTTCCATCGGCCCCTCCAGGTCGCCGCACGCGAACTGGATGCCGGCCAGGTAGAACCGCAGCAGCATCGGATTCCAGAAGTTCTCGGTCCGGTGGCCGATGGCCGTGTAGAAGACGCGGCCCTTGCCGTAGGGCTTGACCCAGGCCAGGGCGTAGTCGTTGTCGTCCTGGCGTCTGAGCCACTTGACCTGCATGTTGGTGGCCAGAGTGTCGATCGAGAGCAGCACCCGGAGTTTCCCGCGCGCGTAGGGGTCGAGGAACTGGAAGACCTCTTCGGCGAGGCGGAACGTTTTCTTCCCCTCGAACGCGGCGGCGAGCGGGTGGTCGGGCTCCTCGACCGTGATGCCCACCTCCTCGTTCCAGGGATGGCCCCCGCAGGTCGCACCGAGCATCTCGTGGAACTCGGGCCAGTGCCGGTTCGCCCCGATGGCATAATGGAAGGCCATGACGCCGCGACCGCTGCGGATCCAGTCGAGGAAGCCCTTCTTCAGGGCCGCCTCCACGGCCTCCGGCGTGTCGCCGAGGGCCTTGAGTTTGGCCACGGAATCGTCGCCCGGCGTCACCCACTGCTGCGACGCGTTGCACAGGACGATGGCGTCGAAGCGTTTCAGACTCTGTGGCGCGAAAACCGAGAGGTCGTCGCTCGTGACCGACTCGAAGGCGGCGGTCTTGGCGCCGAGCGTCTTCATAGCGCACGCCGCGTACGGGATGTTGTACCCTTTGTGCGGGTCCTTGGGCATCAGGTGCGGCGGGGTGATCCAGATGAGGACGCGGCGCGGCTGCTTCGGCGCGGCCTGGGGCTTCTCGGGCGCCGCCTCCTGGATCTGTTTGGCCCGATGCCCGGGGATCTCTTCGACGTCCGCTGCCGCAAGCGGCGCCAGCGCCGCTGCGATGGCCAGCGCCGCCATGGTTATGCAGGTCGTGTGGCGGATCATGCGTGGACTCCTTTCCGCGATCGGCCGGCGCCTCAAAGCGTCCACCCTTGGCGGTACTCGTAGCGAAGCAGGGCGTCGGCCTCGGCGTTGTTCGCGATCGTCATCGCCGGCGGATCGTATTCGAGGGTGCCGTCGAACTGGGTGGCGATGTTGCCGAGCATCAGGAACTCGTTGAGCGCCGAGGCGTAGTCGAAGTTCGCCCAGGCCGGCTTCCCGCCGCGACACGCCAGGAACCAGTCCATCTCGTGCCCGCGCGACCGGTCCACGGTCTTCGGCGCGTCGGTCTCGACGTCCTTGAACCGATCCGAGGGGACAAGGGTGAAGGTCATGTTGTGGCCGGTCGAGTGGATCGTCCCCTTGGTGCCGACGACGAGGGCACCGGCGAAGGGGAACGGCTTTCCAGGGTCCGGCTTCTCGCCCATCAACTCCCAGAGCCGGTCGCGCGAGTCCGGGACGTTGCCGTTGTACCACGTGAACGCGATGGGCGGGAACTCGGCCCGGGCCGGAATCTGCCACGTGATAACCTCCCACTTGGGGAACGAGAGGCGGTTGACGGCCGCGACCTTGGCCGAGACGCGCAGCACCGGGCTCGTTTTCGCCGCAGGATCAGCCTGCCACAGCGAATAGACCTTCAGCGCCATGAAGGCGAGGTTGGCCGTGTGCGAGGCCCAGTTGCCCAGTTGGCACGTGCCGAACTCGCGCCACAGGTTCCGCTTCATCCAGTCGGGATGGTACGGGCGCTGGGCGGCCGGGCCGAGCCAGAGGTCCCAGTTCAGC
>DATKXP010000661.1:0-5157 GCA_035529015.1 Phycisphaerae bacterium
TGCACCTCCGGCACGCGGTATTCGAAGATGGTGAAGCCGCCGGTCTTGTGTTTGCGGGTGATGGCGATCTGGTCGATGAGGCGGTTGATGTTGCTCTTCTTCGGCCAGACCGAGAGGCCGATGCCGGGGTAGCACGGCACCTTGCCGGCCCACTTCACCTGCTGCTCCACCTTGCTCTCAAACTCCAGGTCGTGCGGCGTGTAATCCATCGGGCAGACGAAGTCGAGAAGGCCGCGATCGCACCAGACCTTCCAGTCCTGGCCGACGTTGTCGCGGTCGGCCGGCCAGTTGCGAAAGACCGCCGCCGAGATCTTGCACTTGGGCCGCTCCTTGCGCAGCCGCCGGGCCACCGCCTCGACCACGCCGGTGATGTGGGCGCGGCGAAAGTCGAACCACTTCTGCTCCAGGTCGGCATCCTCGCGCACCTGGCGCGGCCAGTTCGCGATCTTGCGGCCGATGACCTTCTCGAACCGTTCGCGGCACCCCGCGCAGAAGCAGTGCTCCCGGTTGGGGTAGCGGATGTAATCGAAGTGGACGCCGTGCACGTCGTATTTCGTCGCCACCTCGACCATCGACTCGACCTCCAGCCGCTGGTTCTCGGGATGCGACGGGCACAGCCACCGGTCCTCGGCCTTGCCGCCGAAACCGACCTGCGTGCGGCCGTCGCGTTTCATGCGCTCCGCGAAGTCGCGCGGCGCCCGCCACCCCATGTTCCAGTTGACCTTCCAGACGTGGCACTCCACGCCGTACTTCCTGCACGCCGCCAGGCACTTGGCGATCTGGTCGCCCTTCTCCTTCACGTCCGCGGCGACCGGCAGCACCCGGCTCTCGTAGAACGCCACGCCGCCCCACAGCATGTTCGGCAGAATGGCCGTAAAGCCGTTCTCGGCGAGGATCCGGATCGCCTCGTCCCACTCCATCCCCGCCGGCCCGAACGCGCTGTGACACCAGAACGCCCGGTGCTCGTTCGGCTGCGGCTTCTGGGCAAGGCACCGCGCTTCGATGAGCAGCCGCTCGGCGTCGGCGGCGGCGTCCATCGCCTCGGCGAACTTCTCCTTCTTGAGCAGCGCCGCCGCCTCGGCCCGTTTAGCGACCGCCCCGCCCAGCGCCTCCATCGCCTCGCCCTCTCCGCCGGCGGTCTTTCGGATGCCGGCGCAGGCGTCGTCGAACGTCTCGTACGGTCCCAGGCGGCCGAGACATTCGAGCGTCCCTTCCGCCGCGCGGTGCCAAAGGCCCGGCACCAGGTGCCCCGCCATCGCCAGGAGCATCCGCCGCTTGTTCGCCGCATCGTCGCCGAGCAGGACGTGCGTCATGAAGATGCACCGCTGGGAAACGACCACCGCCGGCAGCCCCGTGTCGTTGCCCTTGTCGTCGAACCACCGGGCCGCCACGCGGGCACGGTCGTCGGCCGGCTTGACGTTCTGAATGTTCCAGGACGCCTGGCCGACCACCGGCGGCGCCCCCGCCAGGGCGCCCTCCTCGAAACGGATCGACGCGAAGTACCCGCGGTACTTCTGGCCGACGTGGCCCTGCCACCGGACGCCGGCGGCCGACGCCAGGTCGCCGGGCAGACAGTAGAACGCGAGCAACTTGCCCCCGCCGTCCAGGTACCGCGTCAGGGTCTTCGCCGCCTCGCCGGGAATGCTCGGGTTGTGCGGCAGAATGACGAGGCGCTTGCCCGCCAGGCGTGCCGCCGTCAGGTCCAGGTCGCTGACAACGGCGCAGCCCAGGCCGAGTTCCGCGAGCGCCGCGACCATGCCCTGCGTGTACTGGCTGACGGAGTCGGCCTCGCCCGGCGACCGGCCCACGACCGATTCGCCGCGCACCACCAGGATGTCGGCCGGCCCGCCCGCCACCGCCAAGTTGCTGATGCAGAACTCGGTATCCGCGTCCTTGCCGCGCCACGCCGAGATGCGGATCGTCTCGACCGCTCCCCATCCCCCGGGGCGGCCCTCGATCTTCGTGTCCTGCTTGTCGATCGTGATGGTGTGCCAGCGGCCCTTCTGCCGCGGGGCGAACGACGTGGCGTACCACCCGCCCCCGCTCTGAAAGTACAGACTGAAATGCCCCACCGGCGACGGGTCCGCCACGTACAGGTCGAACCGGATGCCGCGGCGGGCCGTCAGGTCGAGCCGCACCGAACGGTCCCACGACGCCCGCTCGATGCGGGTGCCACGGAAGTTGCACGGCATCCGCAGGCACGCGCGGCCGTCGATCTGCGCGGGCGAGACGTCGGCCGAGCCCGACATCGGCCGCCACGCGGCCCGGGCGGCCGCGTCGTCGGCGTACGCGAAGTCGTCCACCACCGCCTCGCGGTCCGCCGTCGCGCCGGCGGCCACCGTGCACCAAACCACCAGCGCAACAGCGAAAACGATGAGCGGCCTCATGGCATGTCTCCTTGACCGGCGGTTCGCACCGATGAGTGTAACCGCCTGCGGCTCCGAATCAATCGGCCAGGCCCGCCGGCGCGGATGCCGTCGGACGTCAATACCCCCTTGCACGCGCCGGTCCCCGGGGCGTAATCTGGAGGGTGCGCGGCGCCTGGGGAGACGTTTGGTCGGGTGCCGCGCGAGGTCGGCCGAGCCCGCGAACGACGAACCGGCGCACCCGGTTTTTTGCTCTTGACAGGTTCCCCACGCCCGCTACACTCCGCGCGGGAAGGCCATGGGGTAGGAAAAGGGAGCACAGAATGGCCCGCAAACCCAAGCGTTGGCAGACGGCAAACGAGAAGCCGACACGCGAGGCGGTGGATCAGGCGGCACTGTCTGAACCCCCCGCCGACGTGCCCCGACCCGATGGCGAGGAGACGCTCGAGTACACCGAACTCGTGCTCCTCGTCCACGCGAGCAACATGGCCGAGGCCGAACTCTTCAAGGCCGAACTCCAGGCCCACGGCATCCCCGCCATCCTCGAAGGCGAGGGAGCCGGCGTCGCCGGCATCCCCGATGTCGGCGCCGGCGTGCCCGTCCTGGTGCCGGAGGAACTCGCGAATCAGGCGGCCGAGTTGATCGCCGAATTGGAATCCACCAGACCGGAGGACGACGAGTTGGAAGACGAAGCAATCCTTGATCAACGTGAGGGCGATCTCGAGGATATCGACGAAGACGATGTCGAGGAACTCGATTCGCTCGACGACGACGAAGACGACGACGAAGACGATGACGAAGATGACGACGACTGGGACGACGACGAAGACTGGGACGACGACGACGACCTGTAGGCGTCGGCCACCGTCCTGCGTCGCCGCGTTCGGACCGGCTCGGGAGTCACCTCGCCTCGCGGACGCCGCCGCTGGTACCCTGCGCTGATCCGCACGAAACGGGGAACGCCCGCCCTCGCACGCCGGGGGCCGCCTGCCACATGGGGAGCCGACGATGGCATATCTTCTCGGCATCGACATCGGAACCAGCGGCACCAAGACCCTCCTCGTGGACACGCGCGGACGCATCAAGGCGTCCGTTACCGTCGAGTATCCCGCCTACGCCCCCCGACCCGCCTGGAGCGAACAGGCGCCCGAAGACTGGTGGAAGGCCACCACCCGCAGCATCCGCATGGCCCTCTCGAAGGCCAAGGTCAAGGGGTCGCAGGTCTCAGGGATCGGCCTCTCGGGCCAGATGCACGGGAGCGTGTTCCTCGACCGCGGCGGCAAGGTCCTCAGGCGGGCGATCCTCTGGAACGACCAGCGCACCGGCGCCGAGTGCGACGAGATCACCCGCCGCGCGGGCGGACGACGCCAACTCATTGCCATGGTCTCCAACCCCGCCCTCACCGGCTTTACGGCGCCCAAGATCCTCTGGGTCCGCAAACACGAGCCGCGCATCTACGAGCAAGCCGCGCGTATCCTCCTGCCGAAAGACTACGTCCGGTACCGTCTGACGGGCGAGTTCGCCACCGAAGTCAGCGACGCCTCCGGCACGCTGCTCCTCGACGTCAAACGCCGCCGATGGTCCAGGAAACTCCTCGGCCTTCTGAAGATCGACCCCGACCTGCTGCCGACCGTCTATGAGTCCGAGGAGGTCTCGGGCCGTCTGACGGCCGCCGCCGCCAAGACCACGGGCCTGGCGGCAGGTACGCCCGTCGTGGGCGGTGGCGGAGACCAGGCCGCCGGCGCCGTCGGAAACGGTATCGTCCGACGCGGCGTCATCTCGGCCACGCTCGGCACCAGCGGCGTCGTCTTCGCCCACGCCGACACCGTCGAAACCGACCCGAAAGGCCGCGTCCACACCTTCTGCCACGCCGTCAAGGGCAAGTGGCACGTCATGGGCGTCGTGCTCGCCGCCGGCGGAAGCCTCCAGTGGTTCCGCAACACCCTGTGCCAGGACCTGGCGAAAGAGGCGAAACGCAAAAAGGTGGACCCCTACGAACTCATCACCGCCGCTGCCGCCAACGTGCCGCCGGGAAGCCACGGCCTCTACTTCCTGCCCTATCTGACGGGCGAACGCACGCCCCACGCCGACCCCAACGCCCGCGCCGCATGGATCGGCCTCTCGAACATGCACACCCGGGCCCACATGGCACGGGCCGTCATGGAAGGCGCTACCTACGCCATGCGCGACTGCCTCGAAATCATCCAGGGGATGGGCGTGCCGGTCCGCGAGATCCGCGTGGCGGGCGGCGGGGCGAAGAGCGCGTTCTGGAGGGGCCTGCAGGCCGACATCTACCGACAGGCCGTCTGGACGGTCTCCAGCGAAGAGGGCCCGGCCTACGGTGTGGCCCTGCTGGCGGGCGTCGGAACCGGCGTCTGGAAATCGGTCCCCGAAGCCTGCGATGCCACCATCCGCACCCTCAAGCCCGCCAGGCCCAACCGCAAGACCGTCCGCCTGTACGACCGGCTCTACCCCGAATACGGCCGCCTGTACCAGAGCCTGAAAGACGATTTCGCCCGCATCGCCGCCGTTCAATGAGGCGTATACCCCCCGTTGCCACGGGGGGCCGGTTGGGGCTGGTGCCTGCCCGAACTTCTCGCCCTCGGCCTGCCCGCGCCCGTTGCCGCGGGGGGCTGGTTGGGCCCGCAGCGGATTGAGTCCGTAAAGTTCTGTAAAAGCGGCTCGGCGCAAGGAGTGGCGAGCCGGTAGCATCTCCTGATTCGAGAACGGTTTTCACGAAAGGAGATGCACGATGGCTCGCCAGGATGAGACTACAGCAGTGCTGGACGTT
>DATKXP010000662.1:0-5991 GCA_035529015.1 Phycisphaerae bacterium
GTGCCAGTCGCCGCGCGCCAAGGCACACATCACACAAACCATGAGAAGGCCGACCAGAAGTCGCTTGGGCATAACGGTCTCCCTAATACTACAAGGCTGAGTTGGCCTCCTGTGTCCGCCTGGCGGCCTTCCCAGGCCGCCAGGACGTATCGCGCCGACCATTCGCGGCAGCCTGGGAAGGCCGCCGCGCGGTAGGTGGCGTCGTCGTGCTAACTGGCGGAACGTTAAGAGGAGGCGCGAGCGCGGGCCCCGCCGCTCACTCCCTGAACTTCTTCGGAACGTACGCGACCATTCGCCCGACGTACCCGGCGACGTGGCCTTTGCCGCCCATCCCGGCCTTCTTCATGGCCGCCAGGGCCGGCTTCGCCTTCGGGCCGATGCGGTCCAGGACGTTCATCGCGCGAAGGCGGATGAACGGCGTCGGGTGCGCCAGGGCGGCGATGAGGACGGGCAGCGCACGGTCGTGCCGCCCAAGGTTGCACAAGGCATCGGCTGCCGCCACCCGGACGTTGGGCGCCGAATCGGTCAAGGCGGCGGCGAGGGTCTCCTCGGCCGGCGCGGCTTTCTCCTGGAGCGCGACCAGGCCGAGGGCGCCCCACCAGCGGATCGCGGGGTCCGGAGCCTTCAGCAGTTCCAGGAGCCTCGGCAGATGGTCCGCCTCTCTCGCATTGGCCGCGTCGGCGGCGGCAAGCAGATCGTCGATCGGGTTTTTGGCCGCGTCGCGGGCCGTCTCCCACGGCGTGCTGTCGGCGGCGCGCCGGTGCACCTCGTACTCGGGCAGCAGGCCGAGGTCGCAGGTCCGCTTCATCCAGTCCTTGCACTCCGCGCGCATCCGCGCGAGGACGTCCTGGCGTGCCGGATCGCCCGCGAGGTTGCGGACCTGGTGCGGGTCGGCCCGGCAGTCGTACAGTTCCTCGGCGGGCTTCGCGGGCGAGAAGTAGCGCGCGGGCGGGCCGGCCAGTTTGCCCTCCTCGGCCAGACGGCGCCAGACCTTCATCGTCGGCATCTCTTCGGTGTAACTGACGAACTGCGACCAACTCAGGTGCGGCATGAAGTTGCGGATGTACTGGTACCGCCCGTCCCGGACGACGCGGACGGTGTCGTACCGCTCGGCCATGCGGTCGCGGATGGCGTAGACGCAGCGGCGCGGCTCGCCCGCCCCGTCGCCCAGGAAGGCCGTGCCCTGCATGTGACGCGGCATCGGCACGCCCGCCAGGCTGAGCACCGTCGGGCCGAAGTCCACGAAACTGACCAGCCGTTCACAGACGCTCCCCGGCTTGCCCGGCGTCCACCGGGCGTACGTCGCGGGGAAACGCACGATGAGCGGCACGTGGAGGCCCGACTGCCAGACCCATTTCTTGCACCCCGGCATGCCGGCACCGTGGTCGGAGAAGAAGAACACGATGGTGTCGTCGGCCAGAGCCGCGTCTTCGAGTTCCTTCAAGCGGTCGGCCACGTGGTAGTCGAGGGCTGTAATGAGGTCGTGGTACCGGGCCCAGTCGCGGCGGACCTCCGGCGTGTCGGGGTGAAACGGCGGAACGGGCACCTTCGCCGGGTCGTGACGCTGATCGGGCGCGAGGCGGGCCGTGGCGCGATCGAAACTCTTGTCCGCCTGGCGGATGCGGCTCTCGTGGGTCAGCGTGTAGTTGAAGACCGCGAAGAACGGCTGCCCGCCCCGGCGGTTCTTCCAGTGCGCCTTGCCGCTGCACTCATCCCAGGCCGCCTTGGGCGTGGGGAAGTTGTAGTCGGTCTTCGAGTTGTTCGAGCAGTAGTAGCCGGCCGCGCGGAGGTACTCCGGGAAGCACTTGACGTGCTCCGGCAGACGCGTCGTGGACCGCATGTCGTGGCTGCCCAGCGTCGAGGGGTACACGCCGGTAATCAGGCACGAGCGGTTCGGCGCGCACACACCCGTGATGCCGAAGGCGTTGGTGTACCGGACGCCCCGCCGCGCGAAGCCGTCGAGCGTGGGCGTGCGGGCATACGCGTCGCCGTAACAGCCGAGGTTGGCGCTGATGTCCTCGCAGGTGATCCAGAGGATGTTGGGGCGCGGCGTGTCCGGCTCGGCGGCGCGGGCAGCCCCGTGCGCGGCGGCCCACGCCGTCGCGGCAGATGAGATCTGGAGAAACCGTCTTCGACTCGTCCGACACGGCGGCTGTCGCATCCTCGCGTCCCTCGTGTTGTGCGAACCGGGGCTTAACAGCGTCCCTTCGCCATGTTGCGCGGCGAGTCTCCGGACCCACCGCGCCTGTAGGGGCGTAGCATGCTACGCCCCTACGCGCCCACGCCCGGTGTACGGCTCTCGCGGCGGCCTGGGAAGGCCGCCGCGCGGTTTGGGCAACACGCCCGCCGGACCCGCCGCGCGGGAGTGGCGCTGTCATGTTACTCCTGCCACGCACCTGCGCCAATGGCCACGAATCGCCCGGCCGGTGTATGCTTCCCGGCACCGCGGCGCATTACCTGGGCGTCAGTTGCCTGATGGCGGCGCCGAGGGCGCCCAGGCTGGCCTTGTCCGTCGTGTACTCGACCGACTTGCCCTTGCGCGTGCTGACGACCAGCCGTCCCATGCGGAGGATGCCGAGGTGGTGACTGACCGTCGGCTGCTTGCTCTTCAGCCCCTTGCACAGGGCGCTGACGTTCTTCGGCCCCGTCGCAAGCAGTCCGAGGATGCTCAACCGCGTGGGCGAGGAGAGCAGCGAGAAACCCTGAGCCAATTCACGGAGATCCATTTTCACGGGACACCTCCTTTGCCCCTACCGGGGCTTGACATGGGAAACGACGGCTTATCTCCAGTATGGCGACTCCCCATCCGTGCGTTCAAGGGCAAACCAAAACAATCCTCAGGGATGCACGGGGATGGAAACGTGCCAGGCGGCGGTGCGGCGAACGCAGCCTTTCCATCCGTGCCGCACACGCGATACAATGCCGACGCACGAACGCCCTAACCGCCGGCGACTCCGCATCGGGAGCGTCGGCGCGGCAAGCACTCGTTTATTGAGCCCGGTAAAAGTAATCTTCAGGGACTCGGCCGGAGGTGAACGGTGGCGACGGTGCCCAGCGCGACGCGCTCCCCTTCGGGTCGCGGTTAAAAGCGCGCTCGGAGAGGCTCTCCGGCCGAACTGCGGCCGATGCCGGCATGAAGATCCCTTTTGCAGGACTCAATAGCCGCGACCCACAGGGGAACGCGCCCCGCAGGAAAGGAACGCCGCCATGACGCATTGGACAGGACCCACGCTGATCCTGCTCGTCCTCGCCGGTACCACCTGGGCCGACACCACGCCGGCCGTCAATTCCGTCGGCATGAAACTCGTCCGCATCGAACCGGGGTCCTTCACGATGGGCGGCGGCGCCGGCGGCGACTTCGACGAACGACCCGCCCACAAGGTCACCATCCGCCGGGCCTTCCTCATGGGGGCGACCGAGGTCACGAACGCCCAGTACGAGCAGTTCGACCCCGAGCACAAGAAGCGGCGCGGCAAACTCGGCTTCTCGAAGGCCGACGACGAGGCCGTCGTCTTCGTCAGTTGGCACGAGGCCACAGCGTTCTGCGAGTGGCTCTCGAAGAAGGAGGGCAAACCCTGCCGCCTCCCGACCGAGGCCGAGTGGGAGTACGCCTGCCGCGCCGGCACCACCACCGCCTTCAGCACCGGCGACTCCCTGCCGCCCGAGTTCCTCAAGAACGCCCGCGAGAGTTGGTTCCCTTCGCCGCGCGGCAAGGAAAACGAGACCGTGCCGCTGGTCGCCGGCCGGACGCCGCCGAACCCCTGGGGCCTCTGCGACATGCACGGCAACGTCGAAGAGTGGTGCCTCGACTGGTACGGCCCTTACGCGGAAGGCGACCGGACCGACCCGGTCGGCCGGGCCGACGGCGATTACCGCGTGACGCGGGGCGGCAGCCATTCGACCACGGCGGACTACCTCCGCTCGGCCAACCGGATGGGCACGCTGCCCGAAGACAGGAGTTGGCTCATCGGTTTCCGCGTCGTCCAGGCCGAGATGCCGTCCACGGAGCCGCTTCCCGTCCCCGCGCCGCCGCTGAATCGGCAGAACGTCAAGCAGGAGGTGCCGGCCGACCTGGCCAAGGGGCCGGACCCGAAGAAACCGTACTTCAACGGACCGCGCACGTACGTCAACATCCCGCCCGATTCCGAGGGCCCGCTCTTCTCGCGGCACAATCACTGCCCGGCCATCGTCAACTGCCCGAACGGCGACCTGCTGGCCATCTGGTACACCTGCCGCCGCGAACCCGGCCGCGAACTCGACATCGTCGCCAGCCGCCTGCCCTACGGGGCGGACCAATGGCAGCCGGCCTCGCCCTTCTGGGGCGCCCCCGACCGCAACGACCACGCCTCGGCCCTGTGGGTCGATGAGAAGGGCACGATCTACCACTTCAACGGCCTTTCGGCCGCCGCCACCTGGGGAAGCCTCGCCACCATCATGCGGACCTCCACCGACAACGGCGCCACCTGGTCCAGGGCACGCCTCATCATGCCCGAACACGGCGTCCATCACATGCCGGTCGAATCGGTCTTGGGCACAAGCAGCGGCCGGATCATCGTCCCCTGCGACGCCGTGCCCGGCGGCGCCGGCGGCACCGCCGTCCTTATCAGCAGCGACGACGGGCAAACCTGGGTCGATCCCGGCGAGGGCAAACCGCAGCCGACCTTCGAGAACGGCAGCACCGGCGCGTGGATCGCCGGCATCCACGGCGGCATCGTTGAACTCGCCGGCGGCCGGCTCATGGCCTTCGGCCGCGGAAACACCATCGACGGTCACATGCCCAGGAGCCTCTCGGCCGACGGCGGCCAGACGTGGACGTACAGCGCGAGCCCGTTTCCGCCGATCGGAGGCGGTCAGCGCCTCATCGTCACGCGCCTGAAGGAAGGGCCCATCCTGTTCGCCTCGTTCGGCAAGCAAGTGACCTTCACCGACGCGTCGGGCCGAGAGCGGAAGGGCTCAGGCCTGTTCGCGGCCCTTTCGGCCGACGAGGGCAAGACGTGGCAGATCAAGCGGCTTATCACCGACGACGGGCCGCCGCGACCCATGGACGGCGGCGGAAACACCGGCCGCTTCACCATGAGCCGCGACTCGGCCGAGACGCGCGGGTACCTGTCGGTGTGCCAGACGCCCGACGGCGTCATCCACCTCATCTCCAGCAAACTCCACTACGCCTTCAACCTGGCGTGGCTTCTACAGCCGGCGCCCGCCGCGCCCGGTTCCTAGAGCGTTTTAACCTTGTGTGTGCCTTGCTTCGCGCGGTGGGCAATCCTGCCCGCCGCGCTCATCTGGCGAGGCATGCGCGGCGGGCAGGATTGCCCGCCGCGCGACGTGCTACAGGCAAGCGTGAACTGCTCTAAGCGGGATCAGGTAAGTCTTTTGCCATCAGGTGCCATGCCCACGTTTGCGTGTGCATGCCGTGGCGACGACTGATTGGGCTCGTAGCCCAAGGGGCTTGCGCCGCTTACTTACGTGCGCGGCTAGTTTTCTCACGTGGCTGGTCGGGCGTGAGTGTAACTAGCCGCGAGCGTAAGCGAGCGGGTGCCGTTCTCGCCACAGCAAAAGCCTTACGTAAGACCGCTTCGCGTGTGAAACGCGCGGCGGGTCCGGAGACCCGCCGCGCGAGGTCGGTTGCGACGCCGTCTATTTGCCTTCGATGCTGACCTTCATCCCGTCGATGGCGCTGCCGTCGGGCTTGACGATGCGGATGCAGAACGCCCAGTCGGCGCCGCCCTGCGTAATCTTGACGAGCACCTTGTTCCAGCCCTGCTTCAGGTCGGCGTTGGCCTTGTCCTCGCCGGGCCTGCACGGACGGGTGGCGTTGTTCGAGTGGACGACTTTACCGTTGATCCAGACCTTGATGCCGTCGTCGCTGCCCATTTCCAGCCGCACGGCCTGGGCCGCCGGCGACCAGACGTTCGTCAGCACGTAAGCGGCCCGGTTGTCGCCGCCGCCGATGGCCTGGAGCAGGTCGATCGTCTGCGGCCCGACGCCCTT
>DATKXP010000663.1:0-10286 GCA_035529015.1 Phycisphaerae bacterium
TCACAAGTGCCCGTTTCATGGCATGCTCCTCCCTGGCCGCGGCGGCCTACCACTCGTTCCGGAACCAGAGGTGCAGGAGGAAGATGACCTCTTCGGGCTTCTTGTCGGCCTCCTTCGGGGCGGCGGGCAGGGGGATGTGCAGTTCCACGTTCCGCGCGCTCTTGCGTTCGACCTTGCCCTTGTCGGTGGTCTGCTCGGCCAGTTCCCACTGGGCGTCGCGGTTCTTGCTGCCGCAGAACTCGTTGCGCAGGGCGTTCAGGTCCTCTTCGATGTCCAGCACACAGGCGTCTTTCTTGAAGTTCTGCATCTTGTACTGGAGGACCACCTCCTGGTGATAGCGGTTGCCGTGGACCGCGTGCCGCTTGTTCGACTTGACGGTCCGCTCGACCTTCACGTCGCGTGCCAGGCCCAGGTACAGTTTCATCTCGTCGTCGATGGGGGTGAACTTGCCCCAGTCCTCGCCGGTGAAGGCCTCGCCGCCGTGGCCGTCCTTCTGGAAGATGCGGACCTTGCCGTACTGCAGGGGGTACTGGCCCAACTTGTGCGCCTCGTCGTTCTTCAGGACGTACTGCATGGTGACGTAGCGCTGGTTCGGCTCGTCGGGCACGGGCTGCCCCTTGCGCCAATCGAAGACGAACTTCTTGGTGATGGGCACCTGGAGGAACTTGCCGATGAGCATCTCCTTGGATTCCTGGAGGCCCATCTGCTTCTGGAAGACGTCGCCGAAGCCGGCGTAGACGCTCGAGACGCCGAACTCCTCGCCCGAGAAGTTCCAGACCCGCATGTACTTGCGCAGCGTCAGGCTCTTCTCGTCGTTCTCGGCCGTGGCGCGGTAACTGAACGTCCGCCGCAGGTTCCCCAGGATGTACGAGATCCGCACGCGGACCGGGCCGGCGTTGACGGCGAAGACCTCCCACACCAGGGCGTTCTCGCCCGGCGGATACGACTGGTTGATGACGCGGACGGCGTCGCCGGGCACGAGCGGGCGGAAGAGGATCGTCCACTTGTCGATCTGCGTGTTGGTCCACGAGAAATCGATGTGGTTCGTGCCCTTCAGGAGCGTGACGACGCGTTCCTCCTCGACCAGTGTGGCCTGGGGGTTTTCGAGTTGGATTTCGACGCGTTCGCGCACGGGCAGCGTGGCCAGTTTGACCCGCCCTGCCGCCGGGGCCGCAAAGGCCGCCATCGCCACGGCAGCCGTCAGCATCACGATTCGTATCCTGCGCATTGACCTTCTCCTTACCAGGTCCGTTCGTTCTGGAGCGATACAGTGCATTGGACGCCTGCGGTTCGGCGCCGGTTCCCGGTTTCCCCGAAACCGAGGCCGGTGGCAAGTTTTTTCCGTCGGTTTTCGCGGGCGTCGCGCAGGCATGTGCGCCGTTTGGCGGGCGCGACGGGCGTGGCAGTGTCGCTCTAAGACGTTGTTGCACAAGCACTTGCAGGCGCCCGGCTCGGCCGGTGCCGGCAGTTCGGCAACCACGGCTTGACAAAGCCTTCATCATGCGCATGGTTGAGTACGGTGCCAGCGTGATGTGCTTCCTCGGTCGGCGTCGGGCGCGTCGGATGCGGGACGCCAGCCGGTCGGGAGGCGGGTCGCGTGCGGGTGAGCGGGCCCGTCGGGCGTGCCGATGGGTGCGAGGCGGCCCCGCCCCGCAGGCCCAGCAGAAGGAGAACGCGAAACACAAAGATAACGCGGCGACTCACTGAGCCGCTTGGCTACTCCCTCTCCTCCTCAGCGACCCCCAGCAACGCTGAGAAGCCCCGGGCTGACGGGCCCGGGGCTTGCTTTTCGCGCCGTTCGAGCCGGCGGCGTTCGAGCCCGCCGCGGGAGCGGCGGGGCATTTTCGACCCTCCGTGGCCCTCCCCCTCGCCCCGGCTTTTTCTCTGGCAAGCCGCGCGCAACAGACCTACAGTCGAGCGCAACGGCACGCCATGGGGGGCAGTTCGATGGACGAGGGCTTCTTCATCTGCGCCGGCATTCTCGCGCTGCTGTGCCTGTTCGCCTCCCTGCCCATCGCGATCGCCGCCCTGGTCATTGCGCTGCGTGCTCGCCGCGAGGCCAGAGACCTCGCCCCGCGCCTCAGGGACCAGGCCCGTGCCGGACCGACCGCCGAAGCACCCGCGCCGCCCGTGCGCGCGGCGCCGGTCTCGCCGGTTCCGGGGCCGGAGCGTCCGGCCGCTGACGCCGAAGCCGCCGCGCCTCCCGCGCCGCCCCGGCCGGTGGCGGCCGCGCCGCTCCCGCCCAAACCGCCGCGAAAGCCCATACAATGGGAGGAGTGGATCGGCCTCAAAGGGCTGGCGGTGGCGGGCATCGTGGTGTTCCTGATCGGTGCGGTCCTGTTTGCGACGTACGCCCACGAGCAGGGCTGGTTCGGCCGACGGGGATACTTCCAGGTCGGCCTGCTCGTGCTGGGGGGCCTCGCGTTCCTCGCGGCGGGAGAGTGGTACGAGCGGAAAACGTTCCAGGTCCTCTCGCGGGTCCTGACGGGCGGCGGGTTGGCGCTGGAGTACTTCGCCCTCGTTGCCGCGTGGGCCAGGTTCCACATCATCCCGGAACCTGCCGCCTGGACGCTCATGATTGTCATCACGGGCGTTGCGATCCTCTTGTCGGTCCGGTACGCGAGCCTGGCCGTGGCGATCCTGTCGCTGGTGGGCGGCCTGGCGGGGCCGCTGGCCATCCGGCCCGACCGCGACCCGGGGCACATCCTGTTCCTCTACCTCGTGGTGGTGAACCTTGGTGTGCTGGCGGTGGCGTACTTCAGGAAGTGGCGCGTCCTGAATCTGCTGGCGCTCGGTGGGACGATCGTCAACGTCTGTGCCTGGCTGTACACGCACTACTATCACGGCGCGGCCGCCACCGAAAAACTCGCCTTCATCGTCACGTACATGACCGTGCTGTGGGCGATCTACTTCGCCGTCTCGCTCGTGTATCACCTGGTGGGCCGGCGCAACCCGTCGCGGCTGGACCTGCCGGTGACGATCATCAACGTCGTGGCGTATTACACGGGCCTGTACGTCCTGCTGCGGACGGACCATCACCACTGGCTCGGCGGGATTGCCGCCGTCCTGGGCGCCGTGTACCTGGTCGAAGGGCTGGCCATCCGCAAGTGGGCGCCCGTCCAGGCGCGGTTCGTCCTGCTCCAGTTGGCCCAGGCGCTGGGCCTGGTGACGCTGGCGATACCGATCCAGTTGAAGGGCATCTGGATCCCCATGGCGTGGGGCGCCGAGGCGGCGGTCCTGTTCTGGCTCGGCGTTCGCCTGAAGGACTGGCGTGTGCGGTCGGCGGCGCTGCTGGTGCACCTGGCGTCGGTCATCGCCCTCGGATACTTCGCCGAGGAGGCCTGGGACACGAAGGGCATGCTCCTGGTCAACGCCCGGACGGCCACGTTCGCGGTCGTGGCGCTCGCCATGGCCCTGTCGGCGTGGTTCTACCGGCGGGCGGAGGGCAAGACGGCGGTCGAGCGTGTGGTGGTCACCATAGCGGCGGGACTGGCGCACCTCGTTTTGATGATCCTCATCGGCGTCGAGGTCTGTCGGTGGCACGCGGACGCCGCAGCCGCCTTGCGAAAGCGGAGCCCCGCCGACCTCTGGCAGCAACTCGGCGATCTCTCCTGGGTCCGCGACGCGGTTATCGCGACAGGCCTGGCCGTGTACGGCCTCGTGGCGGTGGGGCTTGTGGCGATCCTGCGGCGCGGGTTTCACCATGCGATGGCGTTGGTGGCCTTTGCGGCGTGTTTCGTCGTGCTGCTGATTGCCCAGGAGGACGTGCCGGCACTTGAGTTCGTGGCCGGGTGGAACGCTGTCGGCGCGACGTTCGCCGGCGTGGCGGTGTGTCTGGCGCTGGCGGCGGTCGTGTCGCGGTACTTCACGCGCCCGTTCCTGGGTGCGCGCGGCATGGCCATCGCGTACGAACTCCTGGCGCTGGGCGTCGTGCTGGGGCTGTACCTGGCGGAACTCCTGCGCGCCGACGACTACATGGACGCCGAGTTGCCGGTGTACCTCTCCCACATGTCGTTTTATTCCCTGGTGGCGGCGGGGTTTGCCGTCGTGGCGGGCGTCGTGATGCTGCGCGGGTTCTGGATTCAGAGTCTCGCCCACCGCGTCGTCGGCCTGGCGGCGACGGCCGTCGCGATCATCCTTCTATTCGCGGCCGCCTTTGAGGACGATTGCGCCTACGACACCGTCCTGTGGCAGCCGCGAGGCGTGGCGTTTCTGCTCCTGATTGCCGCCATGGCCCTGGCGGTCGTCGGATACCTGCGCCATCCGCCAGAGGTCGCGCCGGAGAGAGGGACCGTCGGGCCCGTCGTGGCGGTTCTCGTGCACCTGGTGGTCCTGGGGTGCTTCACGCTCGAGGCCCAGGACTTCTGGAACGCCCATGCCGAGGCGTGGTTCCCGCGTCAGGAACTGCACGCGTGGTACGCGCGGCACGCGACGCTGTCGGTGGGGTACGCGCTGTATGCGCTGGCGCTGCTGGGGGCGGGGATCCGGCGGCGGAGCAAACTGCTGCGCGTTCTCGCCCTGGCCATCCTGGGCGGGACGATCGCCAAGGTCATGCTGCTCGACCTCTCGCAACTGGAAGCCATCTGGCGGATCCTCTCGTTCGTCGGGTTGGGGATGTTGCTGCTGGTGGCCTCGCTCCTGTACTACAAGTTCCGCCACGTCATCTTCCCGGCCGAGACGGGTGAGGCCGGTACGGATGAGAAGGAGACTTCCGATGAAACGGCATAGCGTGACGGCGGTGTGTCTATTGATGCTGACCGGCCTTGCGGCCGCGACGGCGCACGCCGACTTCGACTTCGAGGCGTGGCGGACGTGGCGCGAGATCAGGGTGGCCGAGGGTGCCGCCGGCGAGCACGCCCGGCTGGCGCTCGACGACCACGTCTGGGACCAGGCGGCCGGGGCGGGCCTCCAGGACCTTCGGATCCTGCGCGGCGAGACCGACGACATCGGCTACGCCGTCCACGTTCCCGAGAAGCCGCCCGTCCGCATCGAGGAGCGTCCGGCGCGGGTCTTCAACGTGGCGACGCGCGGCCGGGAGGCGTCGGAACTGACCCTCGACCTCGGCGAGAATCCCCCCGTCACGAACCGCGTCAAACTCCAGACGCCGACCGAAAACTTCCAGTGCCCCGTCACGGTCGAGGGGTCCGACGACAACGCGACCTGGAAGACGCTGCGGGACGACGGGGCCGTCTTCGCCTTCACCGGCGACGTGGCCAAGCGGTTCACCAAGGTCTCGTTTCCCGACGCGCGGATGCGGTACCTGCGGGTCGTGGTCGGCGCACCGGCCGGCGCCGAACCCATCGACCTGACGGGCGCGACCGTGTTCCAGGAAACCACCGCCGAAGCGGGTGACCTGCCCCTGCTGGTCGTGCGTCCCGTCCAAAGCCAGACCGAGACGGCCCAGGCCGCCGAAACGTGGTACCGGCTCGATCTGGGGGCGAGAAACCTGCCGGTCAGCAAGATCGAGATCGAGACGGCCAATGAGAACTTCTCGCGGCCGGTGCGGATCGACGTCGGCGATAACCCCAAGCTGCCCAAGCGCGCCGGCAGCGGCGTCGTCTTCCGGTACCGGACGACGCGGTACAGCGAGGAGTGGCTGGAGGTCGAGTTCGGCGAGACCTTCGGGCGGTACGTCCACGTCCGCATCCGAAACGGCGACGACCCGCCGCTGGCCGTCACGCGGATCGTCGTTTACGGGCGGCCGCGATACGTGTTCTTCCCGTTCGAGAGCGGCCGCAGTTACCGCCTCTTCTACGGGAACCGGCAGGCCCGTGCGCCGCAGTACGATTACGCCAAGACGTTTGCCCGCATCACCCGCGCCGAGTCGGTCGAAGCCCGCCTGGGCGGCGTCGAACCCAACCCGCGGTTCATCGCCACGCGCGAAACCCTCCCGCCGCACCCCTGGATCGTCCGCAACCAGTGGGTCCTGTACGTGGCGCTGGGCGTGGCGGTGATCGCCCTCGTGCTCGTGGCCGTCCGGGCCCTCAGGCGGACGCCCGTCGAGGACGGCGCCGGCGGCGACTGATCGGCACCCGCCCCCGAGACGTTCCGCCCCGATTGCGGCCCGCGCGGGCTCCGGCTGTTCTTTCTCGGCATCCCCTGCGATTTGTGTCTTGTCAATCGTACCAATAAATGGCATAGCACGACCGTAAGCACCAGGGACATCTCAGAACAGGCGGTCCGTCATGCCCAGCGATAGCGTCGCGATCCGTTGGTACGGCCAGGCGTGCGTCACGATCACCTCCCCCGCAGGCGTGACGGTCATGGTGGACCCCTTTGATGAGTCCATCGGGCACCGTCTGCCGGACGTCGAGCCCGACGTGGTGGTCGTCACGCACGACCACTACGACCACGCGAACGTCGAGGGCGTGCCGGGCACGCCGCGCGTGCTCCGCGGGCTGACGGCCGACGGCGCCTGGGCCGCCATCGACGAGACGGTCGGCGACGTCCGCATCCGGACGATCGGCACGTGGCACGACGACGTGTGCGGCGGGAAACGCGGCCTCAACAACCTTGTCCTCCTGGATACGGGCGGCATGCGGATCGTGCACTGCGGCGACCTGGGACACGTCCTGGCGGACGACCAGGTGGCGGCGGTCGGCGAGGTGGACGTCCTGCTGATGCCGGCGGGCGGGGTGTATACGCTCCCGCCGAACGAGGCCCGGACGGTCATCGGGCAACTCGCCCCGCGCCGAGCGGTCATTCCCATGCACTTCCAGACCGAGCCGCTGACCCTTCGCCTGGAGCCGGTGGAGACGCTGTTGCGCGGTCTTCCGGCGGCCACGCGGCTCGGGACAAACGAGTTGCGGCTGCCCGTGGCGTCGGCCGAACCCGCCCCGGACGGGCCGGAAATCGTGGTTCTGGAATGGAAGCGCGGCGAGTGAGCCGAGGACGGCTGAAAATCGGCAAAAAAAACGGCCCGGTCGAGTTGACAAACACCGCTTTTCACGTATAGTACTGTTGTGTGTGGGAACGATTGGCGCCGGAACTCTCATTTCTGACGCCTCTCACTTTACGCTTTGTTTATTCGTAGCCGGGAGTCCCGCGCGGAACGCGGGAGGGTTGCGTGGCGCCTGAGACGGTGCCGTGTACTGGGAGGTAACGGCACTAGCGAAAACTCGGGGGAGTTATTGGCGCCCGGGGCCGTCCGGGAGGGATTCGGCCCCGGCGCTTTTTTTGCGCGCTATGCCGGTCGAGCAGCGCCGTTCGAGCAGCGCCGTTCGAGCAGCGCCGTTCGAGCCCGGAACGGAAGTTCCGGGGCATTGGCATGGGGCTTGGCCTGTGCCATGGAGGATGAGGATGACCCGCCGCTTCCGCGGCGGGCTCGGCGAAGGCGATGCTCGTGCCGCAATTGGGCGGGTGGGGCGGCCGGCGCAGGGGTGGGCTACTCGTCCTCGTCGTCCTTCTCGAAGGCCCGGACTTCGTCCTCTCCGACGACACGTGCGCGGCCGTCCTTTGTGAGGACCACCGTGAGCGGCGCCCAGGCGTGGCCGGGGCGAAGGTAGGCGCGGAGGCGCGGTTCGGTGAGGCGTGTGTCTTTGGCACCGGGGCGCGGCAGGGGCTGTTTGACCAGGGCGTACGACGGGTCCTCGGCGCCCTCGCCGGTTGGGTCCGCAGGCGGATCGGCCTCATCGGGACCGGCCCGGTAGACGTAGTACAGCCGGTCGGCCGGAAGGTATTTCGGGACGAGGTCGGCCGGCGATTCGGGGCGTTTGCCGTCGTGGTCGGCGGCGTAGGCCTCGATGGCCCGGCCGATGGCCTGGATGTCCTGAACGGCCGGCCCGCTCAGCCGGCTGCGGCTGGCCATCTCGCGGCGGATCTCGGCGAAGACGACAAGGATCACCGCCGCCAGCACACCGGCTACCAGGCAGATGAAGCGGCGCCGGGCCTGCTCGCGTTCGGCGTCGCGGCGGCGGGCCTTGGGTCTCGGCCACATGAGCCAAACGACCGCCCCAATGACCGCAGCGGCCGCCGCCCCTTCCCAGACGTGGTGGAGGACGCGGTTGAGGGTCCAGGACCCGTGGATCGGCAGGGCCAGGTGGGCCGCGACGAGGACGGCGGCCGCTACGATGCCGATGGCCAGGAACCAGATCGCCTGCTTCTTCGTCACGGGAGCCCTTTCGCCGCAAGCCCGGTTCGCGCCGCAGCGTCGTCGCTTGAGGTGGGCCCATTATAGCGAGGTGCTGCGCAGAAAACAGCATCCAGTCCGTCCCGCGTACGGCGCCTGCGTGGCGGGCAATCTTGCCCGCCGCGCCAAGGGCTGGGCTGGGGCGCGGTGGGCAAGATTGCCCACCGCGCTTGAAAGCCCATTCTCGGCGTTGCGCGGCGGGTCAGGAGACCCGCCGCGCGAGAAGTCGCGTTGCAGGATCAGTTCGCCACCGCAGCAGGTTCGGCAGGGGCGGGGGCCGGCTTGTCCGCGCCGGTCATGACGGGCCACAGGTCGGTGTTGTCGATGGTGCCTTTGAGGCGTTCGGCGCCGACCCCCACGCCGTACACGGGGACGTTGGCGGCGGTGTGGCCGCGACTGCCCCAGGTGACCTCGGGAAAGTGGTCCTTCCCCCGGCCCTCGACGACCTTCAGGTCGCCCGTCTCGTGGTCGGCCGTCACGATGATGAGGGTGTCGCTGCGGCCTTTGGCCCAGTCGAAGGCTGCCTGGCACGCCTTGGCAAACTCGACGGTCTCAAAGACGCTCCACTCGATGACGTTATCGTGGCCGGCCCAGTCGATCGTGCCGCCCTCGACCATCAGGAAGAAGCCCTTGGGGCCGCGGGCGAGCAGCGCCAGGGCCGCGTCGGTCATCTCCGAGAGGTGCGGCGTCGTCTCGCAGGTGGCCGCCGTCTTGTTGGCGTAGGCGAGTTTGCGTTTGACGTTGACAGGCTCCGCGTACTCCCACGGGATCATGCCTGCGGCGAACTGGCCCGAGACATGAAGCGGCTCGACCGTCTCGCCGGCACCCGCCTGCCGGGCCTTCTCGACGAAGGCGTTCATCTCGTCGCGGGTTTTGACGACGGTGTAGCCGGCGTCGGTGGCCTTCTGCCCGGTGACGCCGGCGCCCTTGGCGAAGTAGGCGCCGAACAGGACGTTCGGGCGGCTGCGCGTGAAGTAGCACTCGGCGATGTCCGAGTAGTCGGTCCGTTGCCCGGCGTGGGCGCCGAAGGTGGCGGGGGTGGCGTGGGTCATGGGGGCGGTGGTCACGAGGCCGGTCCACTTGCCTTGGCCGGCGAGGAACTCAAGGACGGTCTGCATGTCCTCGCCGTCGGGGGTCTGGCTGATGCGTTTGTTCGTGGTCTTGCGGCCGGTGGCCATGGCGGTGCCGGCGGCGGCGGAGTCGGTGACAGGCGTCTTCGAGTCGCCGACAGCCAGCGGGTGAGTCATCATCTCGCCCCGATGGTGCCGCTCGAACGAGAGCCCCCCCTCCTTGCCGGTAGCGTAGAGACTGGCCGCCTTGACCGGCTCGAAGCCCATGCCGTCGCCGATCATGAGGATGACGTTTCGCGGCGCGTCGGCCCAAACGGTAACGACCGGGAGCAGCAGTGCCGCCGCGATCATCGCCGGCAACAGAGAACGTCTCGTGATCTTCACTGCGTCACCTTCCCTTTCGCCTGGGCCCGGTTCAAAGGTCAGGGATTATACGCACGACGTAGCGGCTCGTCAAAGCCTTGCGAATCGCATTTTCGTGGGCGCGTAGGGGCGAGGCATGCCTCGCCCTTCGAGCGGTCAAAGCCTTGCGAATCGCGTTCGTGCGCGCGATAGTACCGCCGGGTTGCAGACGCCGCGCCTGCACCGCCCATTCGCCCGTCTGCGGGGACCCGAGGAAGGGGAACGTCGCGTGGACGCATTGATCCTGGTGGTGGTGACGTTCGTTGGGTACCTCGTCGCGTATCACACGTACGGGCGATTCCTGGCCCGCAGGATCTTCCGGCTCGACGATTCGGCCGAGGCGCCGTCGGTCCGGTTGGAGGACGGCGTCGATTACGTGCCGACGAGGAAGGGCATCATCTTCGGGCACCATTACACGAGTATCGCGGGGACGGGGCCCATCGTCGGGCCGGCCATCGGCATCATCTGGGGCTGGGTGCCGGCGGTGATCTGGGTGTTCGTCGGGTCGATCGTGATGGGGGCGGTCCACGATTTCGGGTCCCTGGTCGTCTCGCTGCGAAACGACGGCAAGAGCCTGTCGGAGGTGGCCGACCGGTACATCGGCCGCCGGGCCCGGACGATCTTCTTCCTGGTGGTGTTTCTGGAACTGCTGATCGTGATCGCCATCTTCGGCGTGGTGATCTCGG
>DATKXP010000664.1:0-10171 GCA_035529015.1 Phycisphaerae bacterium
TGTCCAACACGGCCGCCCTTCGGGCTGCCGTGCCACCCACGGCTGGGCAAGCCAGCCGTGCCACACGCGTGGCCATGCGCTGCCCCCGCCCGCCGAGACCATGGCCACCCAACATCAGGTGGCCATGCCACCCGCCGAGACGGCCGCGCCCTGGTCGCCGGCAGCATCTGACACCACCGCGGCAGACTCAACCCTCGCCGCCGCCGGCGGGCTGGTAGACCTTCTGGCCGCGCCGGCGCTGGAGATGACGCTCTAGCCTCCACAGCCGGTGCCGCTTCTCGATGCTGTCAGACATCCGGTGCGGTCGGTCACTGCGGTTGCTCGTCATCCACGTATGCCAGGAGGTCGCCCGGGGTACAGCCCAGCGCCTTGCAGATGGCGTCGAGCGTGGAGAAGCGGATGGCCCGCGCCTTGTTCGTCTTGAGGATCGAGAGGTTGTTGACGGCGATGCCGGTTGCCTCGGACAGTTCCTTGAGTTTCATGCGGTTGTCGAGGAGCAGGTAATCGAGTCGGACTCGGATCACGGCGGGCCTCCTTTCAGACGAGCGTCTTCGACTCTTCGGCCATGGGGATGACCCGTCGCAGGACGAGGCCCAGCCCGATAAGGACGAGGGCCTTGGCCAGCGAAAACGGCACGGACGCGGCAAACGGAACCAACCACCGGTCGCCCAGATGGGCCGCGATAACGCTCTGGTTGGCCAACTGAGCCAGCACTTCAGTGGCCGCATACAGGTACAGAAACATGTCACCGTGTCGGAGGATCCAGCCGGGTTTCGCGGCGTCGGCCAGCAGGAAGCGAATCAGTTGTGCCAGACCCAGCGCGATGATCCCGAAAACAACGGTGCCTGCTCCCCTGGACAACGCCATCAGCCGGAAGCCAAGACCAGGCGGTTGGGCGACGCCCACGCACGCCATGACGGTGCTCACCACACCCCCTGCGGTAATCAACCACCCGACCACCTGAATCGCGATGCGGCACGCCTTGAGGAACCGCCTGTTCGTTTCGTCCATCGATCCAAGGGCCATCACTGTCTCCTTTGTTTCGCGAGCCTGGACCACAATTTCGTGTAAGACTACACGATTATCATGGAGTTGTCAACGCGAAAAACCGCGTTTTTGGCGACGAAGAACTCCTGCGGGAGTGGGGGTCAAACGCCCGGAAAGGGAGATGCAAGGGGCAACGTCTCCCCAGGTTCATCCCTGGGGATGGTGGCGACGGGTGGATTCGAACCACCGACCTTGGGCTTATGAATCCCCTGCTCTAACCGCTGAGCTACGCCGCCACGGGTGGAGGTAGTGTACGCGAACGGCCATGTTTGTCAAGTGCGGGCGCCGGAGGCGCCAACCCCGCCGCCGCAGATAGGGCGCCTGCTTCGGCGGGTCTGCGGGGGGCTCGGTGACTAACGGTTGCGCCACAGGCCTTCCTGGAGCGAGTTGCCGTGGCTGCGGTACAGGTGACGCCGTTCGAGGCGGTCGCGGACCTCTTTTGTGATAACCTCGGCGGACGCCTCGAGTGTCTCGCGGCCGAAGTCGGCGGTGGCATCCTGGGGCGGCTTGCCCATGACGCCGACGGGCGGCTCGCCTTTGGGCGGCAGCAGGCTCAGGTCTACCGTCTCGGGATGAAGGGCCAGCAGGTGCGACGTCTCCCACACGGCCGCATGGTCGCCGCCGTCCGGGTACCGGTCGCGCACGACCAGGTAATCGAGGCACGCCCAGGCGAGCAGGCCGTTCCGTTTGCTCCACCGGCGCTGGTTGAACAGGCGGCAGGCGGCCAGGGCGTGATCGATGAGCGGATAGTGACCGACCACCAGGACGCCGACCTCAAAACCCAGGCTCTCGGCCTCGGCCAGAATGTGCAGGAGCAGCCGCTGGTACGCCAGGACCTGCTCGGTGGCGCCGAACGGATGGCGTTCGGGCAGGAAGTTATCCGGCGAGAGACCGTAGCCGTCGGCGATCTGGTCGCGGTCCTCGGCCCCGGACTCCATCAGCGACTCGACGCGGCTCTCGCCGTAGTACAGGGGCGGGAAGACGAGGCCCCCACCCGTTTGGGCGCACCGAATCGCCAGCCCTTCGGCCTGAAGCGTGTCGGCACCCACCGGGTTGTGGACGCCGTGCCACTCCAGCGTGCCGATGGGGATGTACACGGCGGGGCAGGCCTTGCGGCGCTCGGCGATCTGTCCCGGACGCAGCAGATGGTAGCGGACTTCGGCGGTCATGGCAGGTGCCTCCTGCCGTACCACGTGTCGTAGAACTCGCGGTACGAGCCGTCTTTGACGCGGCGCCACCAGTCCTGGTGCTTGCGGTACCAGCGGATGGTCCGCACCAGGCCCTCCTCGAAGGGGACCTCCGGCCGCCACCCCAGTTCGGTCTCGATGCGGGTCGGGTCGATGGCGTAGCGGCGGTCGTGTCCGGGCCGGTCCTCGACGAACTGGATGAGCGACTCGGGCTTGTCCAGTTCCCGGAGGATCGCCTTGACGACGTCGATGTTGAACCGCTCGTTGCGTGCGCCGACGTTGTAGACCGTGCCCGGGCGTCCGCCCGCCAGGGCCGCCAGAATCGCCCGCGAGTGGTCGTCGGTGTGGATCCAGTCGCGGACCTGCCGCCCGTCGCCGTAGACGGGCAGGGGCCTGTCTTCCAGGGCGTTCGAGAGCATCAGCGGGATGAGTTTCTCGGGGAACTGGTACGGACCGTAGTTGTTGGCGCACCGCGTCAGGAGCGCATCCTGGCCGTACGTGTGATGGGCGGCCAGGACGAGCAGGTCGGCGCCGGCCTTGCTGCCGGCGTAAGGGCTCGACGGGGCGAGCGGATGGGCCTCCGTGAAGGCCGGATCGTCGGGGCCGAGCGACCCGTACACCTCGTCGGTCGAGACCTGGAGGAAGCGTTTGACGCCCTTGTCGCGGGCAGCGTCCAAGAGCACCTGCGTGCCGACGACGTTGGTCCGGGCAAACGCGCCGGGCGAGAGGATGGACCGGTCCACGTGGGTCTCGGCGGCGAAATTGATCAGCGCGTCGGCGCCCTCGGGAACCGCGTCGGCCATGGCGTCTGAGTCGGTGATGTCGGCCCGGACAAAGGTGTGGCGCTCTTCGGGGACGCCGACGAGGTTCTCGAGGTTTCCCGCGTAGGTCAGAAGGTCGATGGTGACGATCTTCAGGTCGGCATCGCGTTCCAGGGCGAGGCGCACGAAGTTCGACCCGATGAACCCGGCCCCGCCGGTGACGACATAGGTGGGCATAGCGCGGTCCCCCGCCGGTATAGCGCGCGACAAGAAGAGACGGGCGCCGCGAGGTCAGGCGGCACCCGCCCCCTTGTGAGCGAATCCCTGCACGGTGGCAGTCAGGCTGCTCGTCGGCTGGCTACATCTTTTCCTCGACGGCCTTTTTGGCCTCGTCTGCGGCCTTTTCGAGAGCGCCCTTGGCGGCGTCGGCAGCCTCCTCGACGGCCGCGGCGGGTTCCTTGGCGGCGTCGGGGGCCGGCTCGGCGTCGCACTTCGGACACTTCCCGTCCGCGTCAAGCACGCAGCCGCACTTCGGGCACTTTGCCTCCTCCGGCGGCTGCTCCGCGCAGCCCACGACGAACGCCATTACGAACGCCAACAGCAACGCCAATGACAGATACCTCATGCTCGGTCTCCTTTCACTGTCCAGGTGAGGCTTGGTCGAATCGCTGAAACGCTTACACGTTCCTGTGCTTCAGCAAGAGGGGAACGCCCCCTAGTCTCTTCGGCCCGTCAAGAATTGTACCGGCGTTGTCCGCCCACGCAAGAAAAACTACGCGCCGCCGACATGGTTTGCGCCTTGCTGTCTCGGACGCCCGGCGCCGGTCAGGAATCGAAGTGGGCCCCCCCCTCGCGAACGCTCCAGAGGTTCGGGTCCTTCATGTACTCGTACAGGTCCGAGAGGAGGGCAAGGTGCTTGTCCTCTTCGGCCTTCAAGCGAAGGAGAAGGTCCTTGGACGCCTGGTCGTCCGCCTTCTGTGCTGCGTCCTGGTAGAACCGGATGGCATTGCGTTCCATCTCCTGGGCGAACGCGATGACCTCGATATCGCTCGTCTCGGGCTGAACGCCCTCGGCTATGCTTTCGCGGCCGCGTTTGATGAAGTCCTTGTCCACGGTCGGGTACACGAGGTCAACGGGGCAGATCCCCTCGTTGGCCCAGGACTGAAGCAGTTGCTCGTGCTTGACCTCGTCGTCGGCCAGGCGCACGAGCATCTGCTTGCTGAGCGGGTTCGTGCACTTGCGGGATCCCTGGAGGTAGAAGTCCCGGGCCGCACGTTCCTTCTCGGCGCCCGTCGCCAGAATGCCGCACAACTCCTTGCTCAATGCCATCGAGTCCCTCCCTTTCGTCCTGGAAGCCGCCTCGGGGCCCAGGCTGCCGCGACGGGCATGCCACCATTATAAGCGGCGCCGCGCGGCCGGGCCAAGCGAAAAGGCGCGAGACTCGACATGGCGCGTCGTGGCTCAGACGGCTGCGCATACGTCAAGCGTCGGGGTGCAGAAGCAGCGCCCCGACGAGGACGTTCTCCTCGAGTAACTCGGCCGGCACGATGCGGCAGCGGCCGGCGAGCGGAGCGAAGAGACGACACTCGAAGCGTGCGCGGAGCCTGTCGAAGAGCACGTCGCCCATCTGCGCCACGCCGCCGCCGATGACGAGGGTCTCAGGCTGCACCATCGCGGCCGCATTCGCCAGCGCCACGGCGAGCGATTCGGACACGTCGTCGAGAAGGGTACAGGCGGCCGGGTCGCCCTCGCCGGCGGCGGTGGCAACGGTGCGCGCATCGATCGTCTCGATCTGCCCATCGGCCAGGGCAAGGATCCGGCCGTCCGGATCGTCGGCCGCCAGACGGGCGGCGCGGCGGGCAATGCTCCAGCCGGAGCACAGGTTCTCGAGTTTGTCGTAGGCGCCGGCGGAGGCGTCCCATACCCAGGAGTGGCCGATCTCGCCGCCCAGCGGCCCGCTTGCGAGGCGGCCGTCGAGGACGAAGCCGCCGCCGATCCCGCTTCCGATGTTCATGTAGAGGACGCGTCGCACGCCGCGGCCGGCGCCCAGACGCGCTTCGGCCACGGCCCCGCAGTTGGCATCGTTCTCGACGACGGCAGGGACGCCGAATGTGCCCTGTGCCCAGCCGCGCAGGTCGAAGTCTTCCCACCCCGAGACCTGGTGGCTGCGTACGATGCGGCCGGTCTCGCGCACAACCGGGCCGCCGAAGCCGATGCCGACCGCGTCGATGGATTCTCCGGCGACCTGCACTTCGCGGACGAGTTCGGCGGTGCGATCGCGTACGGCCGGGGCGCCCTGGCCGGCCGGCGAGTCGGCCCGGGCAAGGCGCAGGATTTTCCCCTCGGCCGTTCCGACGGCGGCCTGGAGTTTGGTTCCGCCGAGTTCGATGGCAAGTTGCATGGGTGCTTCCTCGCCTTCACAAGTTCCCGTCAACCGATGAGTCTCAATTTGGCCAAGGGTACCCCGCCGCTTCCGCGGCGGGCTCGGTCCGCCGCCGCCCCCGATTAGTGGTCGGGTGGTCGCCACTGGCGCAGGGCGGTGAGCAGGCGCGCGAGGTCGTCGGGCAGCGGGGCCTCCAGGTGCAGGGTGGTGCGCGTGCGGGGGTGCGTGAGTTTCAGGCTCGCGGCGTGCAACGCCTGCCGCGCAATCAGCACCTCGTCGTGGTCGGCGCGGCCGCGCGCCAGTTCCTGCAACGTGACCTTGTCGCGGCTGCCGTACTGCCGGTCGGCGACCACGCGGTGCCCGATGTGGGCCATGTGGACGCGGATCTGGTGCGTCCGTCCCGTGTGGATGCGGACGCGGACGAGGCTGAACCCGTCGAACGTCTCGGCCACCTGGTACTGGCTGAGGGCCTCGCGTCCGGTGCCGTCGCGTCGGACGGCGTAGCGTTCGCGGCTGCGTCGGTCGCGTCCGAGGGGCTGGTCGATGACGTCGGCGTCGAGTTCCGGGGTGCCTTCGACGACGGCCAGATACTCCTTCTGGACGGTGCGGTTCTCCCACTGCCGCGCCAGCCGCCCGTGGACGGCGTCGTTCTTGGCGAAGACGATGACGCCCGAGGTGTCGCGGTCGAGGCGGTGGACGACGCCCGGCCGCCACGGGTCACCGCCCGTCGATAGGGCATCGGCGTGATAGGCCACGGCGTTGACCAGCGTTCCGTGCGGGTTGCCGCGCGCCGGGTGCACCAGGATGCCCGGTTCCTTGTTGACGGCGAGAAGATCGTCGTCCTCGTAGATCACGTCAATGGGGATCGGCTCGGGGACGATGCCGAGGGGTCGGCGTTTGTAGAGGGTAACGAGGATGCGGTCGCCGCGGTGGACCTCGGCCGACGGCTTCGTGACGGGATCGTCGTTGACCAGGACGCGTCCGTTGCGGATGAGTTTCTGGAAGGTTGATCGGCTGTGGGCGGCCCATCGCTGAGCGAGGAACCGGTCGAGGCGCCTGTCGCCCGGCTCGCTCTGGAGTTCGATCTCGAGTGTCTCCAGGTCGCGCTCGGGCAGCGCGTCGGACGGGAGAGCGCCTTCGGGCAGATCGTTGGCGGACATGGCGGCTCGCAGGCGGCCTGCTCAGCGACAACGTAGGGGCGTAGCATGCTACGCCCCTACCGATTCACAGCACCCGGCACGGTGCGCAAGGAACCGCCGGCCCTCGGCTACCGGATGAGGTCGGTGGCCAGGTCCACGGCGCTGCCGGCGTCGGGCGCGTAGCCGGCCGCGCCGATCTCGTCGGCATACCCCTGCGTGACGGGCGCGCCGCCGATCATGACCTTGACGCCATCGAGGCCGGCTTCGCTCAGCGCATCGATGACGGCCTTCATGTTGGGCATGGTGGTGGTGAGGAGTGCCGAGAGGGCGATGACCTGGGCTCCCTCGGCTTTGGCAGCCATGACGAACTTCTCGGGGTCCACGTCAACGCCGAGATCGATGACCTTGAAGCCGCCGCCCTTGAGCATCATGGCAACGAGGTTCTTGCCGATGTCGTGGAGGTCCTGCTTGACGGTGCCGATGACGACCTTGCCTCGCGGCTCGACGCCGGTCTCGACGAGTTTCGGTTCGAGGATTTCCATGGCGCCGGCCATGGCGCGGGCGGCGATCAGGACCTCGGGGATGAAGATCTCGTTGTTCTTGAACTTGATGCCGACGCTACTCATGCCGGTGATGAGCCCCTCGTTGAGGATTTGTTCGGGCGTCAGGCCGGCGGCCAGTGCGTCGTTGACCGCCTGGACGGCCGCATCGCGGTCGCCGCGTTCCACTGCATCTGTCATTGCTTGCAGATCTGCCATCCGATGCTCCTTGGACTCTCGATTCCCTGTCAGGCGATGATACGGCTGTCGAACGGGCCAATACCATATTCCGTGGGCCGCGCCAAGCGTTGTCTGCGACCGGAGCACTTGAATCCCGGGCTGTCGCGCGGTGGGTCAGGAAACCCGCCGCGCGACGGGCAATCTCGGGGCGCGCTAGCCGACGGGTTTGGGTCCCTTCTTCTGCTGCTCGCCGGTGGCCTTGGGCGCCGGCTTGGTCTCAGGCGTCTTGTTTTCGGTTGGGGGCTCGGCGGGCTTCTCCGCCCCAGGCTGTTCGGGAGCGGGTTCTTTCTCGCCTTCGCCTTCCTTCGGTTTGGTCGTTTCGGTTTCGGCCTCCGCCGGCGCCTTCGGCTCTTCGAGCGGTTCGTTCGAGAAGACGAGGGGCATGTAGCCGGCCAGGGCCTCGATGTGTGAGCGGGCTTTCTCGGCGGCGATGGATTGCGGCCACTTCGAGACGACCTCCTGCAGCGCTTCCCGCCCCTTCTTCAGGTCGCCTTCCTGGATGGTCACCAGGGCGAGTCCGACCTTGGCGAGCGGGCGCAGCAGTTCGGAGGACTTCTCAACCTCGGCATACTGTTTCCTGGCCTCGGTCAGTGGATTGCCCGTGGGGTTCGAACTGCTGACGGTTTCCCTCAAGAGCCGGTCGGCCAGGAGCAACCTGGCGGTGGGCGCCTGGGGCGCCTTGGGGTAATCGTCGAGGAAGTCGTGCAGCGGCTGGGTCTGGCCGGAGTTCTGGGCCAGGGCGAAGGCGGCCGCAGCCACCTCGCCGGCGCTGCCACGCAGGGCCGGCATAACCACCAGGGCGAACACCACGACGATCACCGCCGCCGCCACCAAGGCAATCGTCTGCGCGTGGGGCTTGGCCCAGGTGATGGCCCGTCCGAGCGCGTCGGCCAGTTCGTTGGTCTGAAGTTCGTGCTTGTGGGTGCTTTTCATGGCATCGTCCCGGCGGAAGGAGCGGGCGCCGCGGGCCTGGTGTGCCTGGCGCCCCGTGGAAGTACCTGAATGAGAACCTTCGTGCCCCAGTCGTCCCAGACGCTGATGTGGCAGGTATCGTTGCCCTTGTCGTAGAGGAGCCGCCGGCGCCCGGAGACGAAGTTCTCTTCCAGCATTTGCCATCCGAGCGGGGGCATGTTGCGGCGGTAGAACTCCGAAACCTGGCGGACCGTGGCCCCGCCCTCGTACAGGTGCCGGACGAACCGGAACCCTCCCACGGCCCGGTCGCTCGACTGGTCGGTGTTGAACTTGAATCCGGCGGGGACGGGCACGTCCTGAAGGCGTGGATTGACGGCGGGAGCGGTGGTGGCTGCTGCCTCGCGCTTCTCGCCGCAGCCCAGTGCCATGACCAAGAGTCCGACGATCGCCAGGGCCGCCAGCACCGGCAGTCCGATCGCCGGCCGGATGAGCCGGGAAATCCGTTGGAACGTTCTCATAGGGTTCCCCCTGCTTGGACGGCACGGGCCACGAGCCGCTCGGCGGCGTCGAAGGCGGCGGCGACTTCGTCGGGGCTCAAGCCCGCGCAGGCCATGACGTATTCGGCGTCGCTTCGGGGCCGGAGGTTTTCCGGTTCATGGGTATCGGAGCCGAAGATGACCTGGGCCCCCGCCTGCCGCGCCACACAGGCCACGCGCCCGTTGCCAAGGCAGTGGCCGCGGCGGCCGGAGATCTCGAGCAGCACGCCTCGCTCGGCGGCCAGACCGGCATCCTCTTCGGTGATGAGCCCCGGATGAGCAAGGATGTCGCACCCCGCCTCGATGGCGGCCCGGTTGGTGCCCTCGATGACCGGTTCGGACGGCGTTTCGCCGTGCACGATCACCAGGCGCGCGCCCAGTTCGCGGCACCGCTCGACGACACGGGCGATGTGCTGCGGGCGGCAGTGGGTGACCTCGGCGCCGGGGATCACGGTCATCTCCATCGCGGGCGTCAGGTCCTCGGCCACACGGACCAGGGTCGGCACGACCGTCTCGACCAGGGCCGTGTCCACGTGGTCGGCAAAGCCGAGCGCGCGGTATCCGAGAACCTCGGCCCGGCGCGCAAGTTCCGTCGGGATGAGATCGCCGTCGCTGAGCAGCGTATGCGTATGCAGGTCGATCATGGCGGTGTCTGCGTCCGGCTTTCCCCCCGGTGACGGCGCGCCCCAACCCTGCCCGGCCATGGCTGGACCACAGGCGCAACGCGATAACTCTAATCGCACCCGGGGTCTACGTCAAGCCGATTCGGCGGCCCATCTCGGGGCCGGGCCGTGCGAGCGGACGGGCGGGCGTCGTGGCAGGCGCAACGGCTACAAGCCGCACACCTTGAAGACGCGCGTGGGGCCAGCTCCGGCCTCGGTCCCCCCGGCCTCCACAGGCCCCACGCCGCCCGACGAGGAGGTGCCGCCGCTCTACAGGACTCTGAGGACTTGACTCGGGATTCTCTATTCGGGCGGCTTGAGCTCTCTAACAAACACGTTGCGGTACTCGATGGGGCAGGGATTCATCTTGCCGAGGTTGTCGCCATCGACAACGATATGCTTCTGCAGCCGGATGGGCGCCGGCTCCATGTTCATCATCCAGTCGTGATACTCGAAGTTGTCGTAAAGAACCTCTCCGTCATACTCGGCTGAGAAAGTCCGGCCTTTCATGGTCAGCTTGACCGTGTGCCAGACTCCGACTTCCGGATCAATGTGTCTGACATGAGGTTTCTCTTCCTCCTTGAGTCCCATCTTCTCTGCAACGTGTTTCGGCAGAAAGTAGTAACTTTCCAGGTGTCCCATTCCGCCCTTGGATCTCAGGTTAAACTGTTCCTGGTCTCCGAACCCCGGTATCTCCGGAATCAGTCTGCGGAAGTTGATTCCGCTGTCGGAGATCGTCGGCATCCGGAAATCGAGCATCAGCAC
>DATKXP010000665.1:0-8685 GCA_035529015.1 Phycisphaerae bacterium
TCGAGTTCCTCGCGTGCAAAGCCGTGGCCCAGGCCGAGGACCTCATCGACGGCCGCCTCGAACGACCATCCGTCGATCGTCTCGCGGCCGAGTTCTTTGGCCGTGATGATGGTGGCGCGGGCGGGGGTCAACTGCGCCTCGGTGAAGGTCTCCTTCGTGGCCCGCTGCATCGCCTTCTCGATAATGCCGACGACCTCGGGCACCTTCTCGGGCTGGCAGACGGCCATGGCGGCAAAGTACCCGGGCCTCAGGCCCGCCATCGACCACGCATGGACCTCGTAGACAAGCCCCTTGCCCCTGAGTTCCTCGTGCAGCCAGCCGCTCGGCATCCGGTAGCCCGACACGACGGTGTCGAGCATCTCGACGGCGAACCGGTCGCGGACGTTGAAGATGTCGAACCCCGGGTACGCCACGTAGACGATGGCCGACCCCTTGCCGGAGGGTTTGATGTAGACCTCGCGGCCGGCGGCTTGGCGCGGCTTCAGGTCCCTCGGGAAGACGAGCCGCGGATTCTGGGGCAGTCCTTCGACGGCCGCCGCCACGCGCTTGGCGGCCGCCACCAGGTCGATGCCGCCGAAGACCGCCACCACGAGGTTGTTCCCCACCACGTACTCGCGGTGCCAGTCGAGGATGGCGTCGCGCGTCAGCGCCCTGACCACCTCGACGGTGCCCGGCACGGGGAAGCGGTACGGCGAGTCGGCGAAGAAGACGCGGTTGAAGTAGAGCGACGCCTCGCCGTGGGGCGTATCGGCCATGTGCGCCAGTTGCGCCAGCGTCATGGCCCGCAGCCGCTCGATCTCCACCGGCGGGAACGCCGGCTCCAGCAGGCACTCGGCCGCCAGGTCGAAGGTCGTGTCGAAGTCCTCCGCCAAACACCGGGCCGACAGGTAGATGGTGTTGCTGCCGCTGGAGGCGCTCATCTGGGCGCCGCGTGCGTCGAGGAGGCGGGCGATGTCGGCCGTCGTGCGTCGCTTGGTGCCTTTCACAAGCATGCGGCTCATGAACGAGGAGATGCCGGCGGTCGTCTCGGACTCGACCGACAACCCGCCGCGCATAAACATCTTGATGCTGACGGTCGGGTGCCCCGGAACCGGGCACAACAGCATCCGGACGCCGTTGGGCAGGATCCGCTGAATGATGCGCGGCCGCACGGGCGGCGGCTTGACGGGCGGCATGGCGTCACCCTCGGCCTTGGATTCGCCCTTGGGCCGGACCGTCGTGACGGTCACCACGTCGGGCCGCAGGTACTCGGCGGCGACGCGCCGCACGTCGTCGGCCGAGACACGCTGGATCTTGCGGACGTAACGTTCGGAGAAGTCGGGGTCGCCGACGAGCAAGGCGTTCAGACCCACGTCGGCGGCGATGTCTTCGACCTGCTGGAGGCCGAAGACGTGTTCGCTGATCTTCTGGCGTTTGGCGCGGGCGAGTTCCTCGCCGGTCGGCGTCCCGGCCACGGCGCGGGCAAGGTGTTCCATCACGGCGCGCTGCGCGGCGTCGGCCTTGTCGGGTTCAGCCTCGAACATAACCGCGAACCGTCCGCCGTCGTAGCCGGCGGGGGTGTAACTGGAGACCGAGATCGCCTGGACCAGGCCGCGCCCGTCCCGGATGTCCGATACCATCCGCGACGCCCGGCCGTGCCCCAGGACGAAGGCGAGAACGTCGAGCGGGTACAGGTCCGGATGGGTCAGCCGGACGGTCGGGAACTCGATGATCGTGCGGACGCTCTTGACGTCGAGTTCGAGCGCCGCATGGCGCGGGCCGGTCTGGACCTTGCGCGGCGGCAGGACGGTGGGCTGGAACCGCGTCTGCTGCCACGAGCCGAAGGTCTTGCGGATCGCCTCGAAACAAGTGTCCGCGTCGAAGTCGCCGACGGCCACGACCACCGTGTTGTCGGGCACAACGATGCGGCGGTAAAACCGCACCAGGTCGTCTCGCTTCAGTTTGCGGAAGACATCCAGGTGGCCGAGGATCGGCTGGCGGGCGGGGTGGTCCGTGAAGAACGTCTCGTTGGCCAACTGCCACAGACGGCGGCCGGGGTCGGCCAGGGACCGCTCGATCTCGCGCTGGATCACTTCGAACTCGCGGTCGAACTCCTTCTGCTCGATCTTGGCGTTGATGACGTAGTCGCCGATGATCTCGACGAGGCGCCCGATTGAATCGCCGCTCACCTGCCCGTGGTAGCAGACGAACTGCTTGCTGGTGTGGGCGTTGGTCTGGGCGCCGACGGCCTGGAGGGCCTCGCGGATCTGGTCCTCGGTCCGCGTGGGCGTGGTGCCGCCCGAGACGAGGTGCTCGAGGAAATGGGAGACGCCCGCGCCGCTGAAGTCGCCCTCGTTCAGGCTGCCCGCGCCGACGTACACGCGCAGCGCCGCCATGCCGCCCAGGTGCCGTTCGCGTACGATGACGCGCAGGCCGTTTTCGAGCCGCTCGATGCGCTGGCGGAGCAGTGGTTCGGCCGTCGCGGCACGCGCGCCGGCCGACGTCTCGTCGCGCGGCGCCGCGTCCCGTATGCCGAACCGTTCGCAGCCAGACACAACCACCAGGCCGAGGGCAAGGCACAGCGTGCCAAAGAGCCTGCGAGCCATCATCGCTACCTCCTGTGACAGGGTGACCCGCCAGCTGGCGGGCTCGAACCATACTACGCGCGGACGCTCATCAGATCGAGGACGGCGAGGGTCATGACCTCGGCGAATCGGGCGAGGTCGTCGAGTTCGATCCATTCGCCCGCCACGTGCGCCACGCCGTCGGGTCCGCAACAGAATCCGACGGCCGGGACGCCCTTGAGGATCAGGAACTTTGCGACCGTCGCGCCCGACTGGCCGTATCGTTTGGGCCGCAGGCCCGTGACGGTTTCCGTCGCCCGTTCGAGTGCCGCGACGAGGGGCCCCTGTGTATCCACGAGCGTCGGCACTTGGTGGGTGGTGACCTCCAGGTCCATCCGGACGCCGTCGGCGTCGGCCTCGACCGCCGCCAGTTCGCTCCGCAGATGCTCGATGAGTGCTTCGCCATCGGTGCCGGGCAGGTAGCGGACGTCGATCAGGGCCTCGCACCGGCCGGGGACCATGTTCGCGACGGTTCCGGCGTGGACGGCCCCGATGTTGAGCGTGGCCGGGGTGAACAGGTCGCCGGCCTCGTCGTCCGGCGGCGGAGGCGGTCGCCAATCGCGGATACGGCCGAGGAAATCGAGGACCGGCCACAGGGCGCTCGCCCCGCGTTCGGGCGTCGAGCCGTGGGCCTGGCGGCCGACCGCCACGACCTTCGTGAACAGGGCCCCCTTCTCGCCCACGTCGATGAGTTGCATGCTGTGGCCCGCGTCCGGGACGATCGAGCACTCGGCCTCCAGGCCGCACTCGGCGAGCAGGTAGATCATGCCGAGGGCGCTGCCGGCTTCCTCGTCGGCACAGCCGACCAGGACGAGTTGCCCGGGCAGGTCGGCCTCGTGCTCCTTCAGACAGGCCGCCGCGAGCATCATGGCGGCCAAGGGCCCTTTGTTATCCATGGCGCCTCGGCCGACGATGCGACCGTCCGCCACGACGGGCTCAAAGGGGTCGGTTTCCCACCCGTCGCCGGCGGGAACCACGTCGAGATGGCACGGCACGAGAACGCGCGGCTTGCCGCGGCCGATGCGGGCCACGACGTTCGTGCGGCCGGGCTCCTTCTCAAACGTCTCGTAAGGGATGCCGAGTGAGTCGCAGAAACCGGTCAGCACCTTGGCGGCCAGATGCTCATCACCGGGCGGGTTGACCGTGCGGGCGCGGATCAGGTCGCAAAGGTACTGCCGCAGGTCGTCTTTGCGGCTGTCGATGAAGGAATGAAGGTCGTCGCCAGGATGAGTGCAGTCTGGCATGGGTCTCGATTGCCATCGGGGGCCGGTTCACACCGTATCCAGCGCGTTACTCCTCGCCTTCCTCGCCGCGGGTCTTGTCCACCTCTTCGATGTAGGAGAGCGTGCGTTCGAGTTCGTTGCGGAGGTGCCGGACGCGGAGCAGGTTTCTGACCCGCGCGATCAGTTCCCACCGGTTGATGGGCTTCGAGAGGAAGTCATCCGTCCCGGCCTCGACGGCCTGCTCGATGTCCACGTCCTCTTTCAGTGCGGTGACCATGCAGATGGGGATACCGGCGGTGGCGGGGTCGCCCTTGAGTTTGCGGCAGATCTCGTAGCCCGAGACCTTCGGCATCATGATGTCGAGCAGGATGAGGTCGGGTTTCGATTCGGCCACCCGTTCGAGGGTCTCTTCGCCGTCGTAAGCCGCGACGGTCTTGCAGCCGAGGTCGTCGAGATACGCCTGGAGGAGTTCGACGTTCTGCTCGGTATCGTCGGCGATGAGGATCGTGCTGTTGCGGACTTCCTCTTCGAAGTCGGCGGTCATAGCGCTTCCCTCCGGTGACGGAGTAACCCGCCGCTTCCGCGGCGGGCTCGGCGCATCCGTCGTTTGCGCGCTTGGCGTTCGTCGCGCTTCGAGCACCGTTACACCAGCCGCAGACGCTCCAGCAGGGTCTGCGTCCGCCGGGGAATCGCCTCGTCCCCGACGACGGCGAGCGCCCGCAAGTGGCTGGCCAGGCGGTCGAGGCCGGCCCGGTCCTCGACCTCGTACCAGTGCGGTTCGAGGCCGAGGATCAGGCCGAACGCGTCGGCCCGCTCGACGAGGGCGTCGAACACGCCGGCCGAGTCCCAGTCCAGGCCGAGGAACAGTTCAGGCCGCTCCAGACTCAGCCCCACCAGGTACACCCCGCCGTCGGTCGTCGGACCGAGGACGACGTCGTCGATCAGCAACCGGTCGAACGCATCGATAACGAAAGCGCCCGGGACGGTCGGGCAGTCGGTCAAGAGGACCACCGCCCGCTGATATCCCAGCCGCCATGCGTACTCGAACAGACCCACCAGCGCCGGGCCGCGACCGCGACCTTCCTGCCGCATCAGCCGCCAGTGCCGCGACGCCAGCAGGCTGACAGCCTTGCGGGCGCCCCTCGGGGCATAAGCCAGAACACGGGTCGGGACCGACAGGTGGGCAAACCGCTCGCACAGGTCCATGACGAAACTACGGTACAGACGAGCCGCCGACGGCGCACCGAGCACCTCGACCAGGTCGGGCTTGACCTTCCCGGGCTCGGGCTTCGTCACCAACATGCCAAACAGGGCGGACATGGTCTGCACCTGCGCCTGCGTGCCTGCGGCCTCGGGTCCACGGCCTCGTGATCACGGGCGTCCTCGCGGCGAACCGGTAGGGCTCGCTACCCTACGGCGACAATTATAGTTCACGCCGGCGCGGGGTGTCCACGAAAAAGACGAGGGCCGAAGCGGCACACGGACAGGGATGCGTGACGGCACCCGCCCCCTGCCGGATCGTGTTGCGCGGCGGGTCTCCGGACCGTCCGTGTTTAGCGCGGGTGGCACGGCAGCGGCGCAGCCGCGGCCGTGGGCACCCGGTGTCCAACACGGCCGCCCTTCGGGCTGCCGTGCCACCCGGCCTGCGGTGTGGCTACGCGGCGGCCTGGGAAGGCCACCACGCCGAAGCAAGCCGAATCGGGCAACAGGCTCCGGAGACCCACCGCGCACGGCTGCAACCCGAACTTGCTCGGCTGCCCGATTTGGCACTTTAGGGTTGAGGTGCACCCCTCGCCCCGGTACCCTGCCGCTCCATGAGCGACGCGCTTCTGTTGGGTTTTGAGATCGGCGGCATCAGATCGGCCTCCATCGTGGGCGACTTCGAAGGACGGGCGCTGGCGCGCGAGGAGTTCACCACCGGCGGCCCGGGCGAGACCATCTCGCGCCTGATCCGGATCGGCCGCAGCCTCTGCGGCGACGAGACGCCAACGGCGTGCGGCATCTCCTGCGGCGGACCGCTCTCGAGCCGCGCCGGAACCATCCTCTCGCCGCCCAACCTGCCGGGATGGGACAACATCCCCATCGTGCAGATGGTCCGCGACGCCCTCGGCATTCCGGCGGCCCTCGAAAACAACGCCAACGCCGCCGCCGTCGCCGAATGGCGATGGGGCCTGAACTGCGAACTCGACGACGTCATCTACCTGACCTGCGGCACGGGGCAGGGCGCCGGGATCGTTTTGGGCGGCCGGCTGGTCCGCGGCAAGCAGGACCTGGCCGGCGAGATCGGCCACGTGCGCCTCCGCGACACCGGCCCCGTCGGCTACTACAAGGCCGGCAGCGTCGAAGGGCTGACCAGCGGGCGGGCGCTTGGGGAACTTGCGAAACGTCGCCTCGCCGAGGAGCACCCCAAGACACACCTCGACCAGTTCAGCCTCGACGAGATAACCGGCAAGCAGGTCTGCGCGGCGGCCATCGACGGCGACGAGTTCGCCCAATCGATCGTCCGCGAGCAGGCCGACTACCTGGGCTGCGCGTGTGCCGTCCTGATCGACATCCTGAACCCGCAGCGGATCAGCCTCGGCACGACGGCCCGGCAACTGGGGCCGCTGCTGATCGACGGCGTCCGCGAGGCGGCCAGGCGCGAGTCCCTCCCCGCCGCCTACGAAGCCTGCACCATCGACAAGGCCGTCCTCGGCGACCGGATCGAAGTCCTCGCCGCGCTGGCCATCGCCCACGATGCCGCCGAGCAAGCGGGGTAGGCCGCGGCGCGCCGCGGCAATCCTTCATCACGAGGCCGGACGACGTGCCCCGCCGCTCCCGCGGCGGGCTCGAAGCCCCGCAGGCCCAGGCGTGGTCCGGCCACGGTCGCTACAGCGCCCGCATGAAAGCCACCAGGGCAGCCTTCTCCTCGGCCGTCAACTGCAACTGCTGGATCAGATTGAAGAACTCCACGGTGTCCTCGAGCGTCAGCAGCCGCCCGTCGTGCAGGTACGGCGGCGACTCCTTGATGCCGCGAAGCGGGAACGTCTTGATGGGGCCGTCGCTGGCGGCCATGCGACCGTTGACCATCTGCGGCTTGTAGAACCGCTCGGCCTTGAGGTTGTGCATCAGGTTGTCGGTGTAATAGGGCGCCGTGTGGCAGACGGCGCACTTGGCCTTGCCGAAGAAGACGGCCTCGCCTTTCAGTTCGACGGGGGTGGCCTTGTCGGGGTCGAGCCGTCCGTAGAGGTCCAGTTTCGGCGCCGGCGGGAAGTCGAGCAGCGCCTGGAACTCGGCCATGAAGTGGACCTGGCTGGCGCGCTCCAGCACGTTCACGCCCTTCTTGGTCGCGATGACGGGGTCGCCGTCGAAATAGGCCGCCCGCTGCTCGAACTCCGTGAAATCCTCAATCGACTTCAGGGCCCGCTGCGACCCGAACAGCCGCTGGATGTTCACGCCGCGAAGCGGCGGCGTGTCCAGGCGGTGACGGAAGGCCTGCGGGCGGATGTCGCCCACCAGGTGCGTCGCGCCGTTGGTGTGGCCGTTGACGTGGCAGTCGAAGCAGGTGACGCCGAGGCTCGGCCGCTCGCTTCGCCGGTCCTCGGTGGCGTTGAACTGCTGCTGCGGGAACGGCGTCACCAGGAGCCTCAGCCCTTCCAGTTGCTTCGGGTTCACGATGCCGTTGAACAAGTCGTAGTAGTTGTCTATCGTAACGAGTTTGCCTTGCGAGACGTCGCCCAGATCCAGCCGCGTGGTCAGAAAGATGGCCGGCGGAAACTCGGCCAACAGGTGGTCCGGCAGGTCGAAGTCGAGATCGAACCGCGTCAGGTCGCGGTCGGTCTGCTTCTTGATCTCATCGATGTGGAACTTCGGAAACAGCATGCCGCCCTCCGGATGATTGGGGTGCGGCAATGGCAGGAGCCCCTTGGGCCAGAGACCCTTGTCGCGGATCTCCGCCGGCGTCATGGCGGCGAGTTTCTCCCACGTCATCCCCTTGGGCAGGTTGATGCGGACACCCGCCTGGACCGCCTTGCCGCGCGACATCGTCACGCCTCGGGCCGGACGGTCCGACAAGTCATAGCGCTCCCGGAGCAGGTCCATCTGCCGCTTCATGACCCCGGCCTTGGCGGCCTTCATGCGCTCCATCGTGGCCTGAAAACCTTCGGTGACGACCACGGGGGAGTAACTCGTCTTGCCTCGGACGGCTTCCTGTGCGCACGCCGCCCCAATAGCCCCAAGCGCCGCGGCAAAGCCGAGCACCAACAGCCAGCCTGTACGTCTCGTCAACACGGTCATGGGCCACCTCCTTTCGGAACGGTTCAGCCAACCGCCAAATCATCGCGCTTCAGCCCGATGAACTCCCAGAACCGATTCTAGGCGCGCGGCTTGGAACAACACAAGGGGGGCGCGAAAAAGTGGCGCGGGATCAGCACCGGGCCTCTCGGCCAGTAAGCCGGAGGCCGGGGCGTGCGCCGGGAATACTTCACCACGAGGCCGGATGACGTGCCCCGCCGCTCCCGCGGCGGGCTCGAACGGGCGGGCTCGAAGCGGCGGGCTCGAAAGGCCGGGCTCGAAGCGGCGGGCGCGAAGCGGCGGGCTCGAAAGGCCGGGTTCGAACGGCGTCGCCATTTTTCGCCCCACCGCGCTTGACGCCCTTTGCGAAGCGCGGTATCCTCAGGATTTCTTATGGTGGGGATGGTTTGCGCATGCGGCGAGAAATCCAGGTAACGGGCGCTCGGACGCATAACCTCAAGGGCATCGCCGTCACGGTGCCGCATCGGGCGCTGACGGTCATGACGGGCGTGTCGGGCAGCGGCAAGTCGAGCCTGGCCTTCGACACGCTCTACGCCGAAGGCCAGATGCGGTACGTCGAATCCCTC
>DATKXP010000666.1:0-2423 GCA_035529015.1 Phycisphaerae bacterium
AGCCACCCGCCTCCGCGGGGGAACCGGTTGATCAAACTCGTGAAGGCCCCCAGAAAGACGTAGGGCATCCCCAGGCCGAGCCCCACCGTGAAGAACGCCCCGGCGCCGAGCGGTACGGCCTTGCCCACCGAGTGGTCCGTCGCGACCGTGGCGACCGCCGTGATGAGCGAGATGAGGAACGGCCCGACGCACGGAGCGGCAATCGCCCCCATGACCATCCCCATGAATGCCGCGCCGAGGAGGCCGCGGCGTCCGCCGAGTTTGCCCATCGCGCCGGAGGGCAACTGGATCTCGAACGCGCCGAACGAACCGGCCATCATCACCGCCAGGACCGTCACGACGCCAAGCACACCCCACGGGCTCTGGAGCACCAGTCCCAGGCTCTTGCCCGCCAGCGCCGCCACGACGCCGACCACCGAAAACGCGGTCGCCAGACCCAGCACGTACAGGACGGCCAGCGGCAGGACCTTCGCCGGCCGGCTCTCGCCCTGGGCCGCGAAGAAGTTCATGGTCACCGGGATCAGGGGAAACACGCACGGCGTCAGGTTCAGGGCCAGACCGGCGGCGAAGAGCAGAGGCAGGGCGTACAGGATCCCTTCGCGGAACCATTCGCCGACGTCCTCTTCGCCCTCGAACCGGATCTCTTGCGCCGGTGCTTCGGGGCCGGTGGAGGACTGCCCTGCGGCGGCGGCGAAGAGTTCGGCGTTGACCGGCGCTGCGGCCGCGCCCGCTTCGACGATCCTGGCCGCGACCTCGACCGTCCGCTCGCCGGGCTGGTAGCACGTGTCCTCGTCGCAGCCCTGGTAACCGAGTTTGAGGCGGAGCGTGGCGGAGCCGAGCGGGGCGTCGTCGGCCACCGCGGCGTGGACCACGACGATGCTGCGGCCGCCGTAGACCCGGATGGCCTTGCCGTCGGCCCAGTCGGCGATGAAGGGTTCGCCCTTCGGGTAGACGACCTCGCCCCACCGGACGGCGGCCGCGGGTTCGGGCGCGAGGACGGTGGGGATCTGGAAATCGAGCGTCGGCGGGTTGGCGTTGACGTGGTACCCGGCGTCGATGTCCAGGACGAAGGCGACTCGGAAATCGCTGCCGCGCGCAAGGGCGTCGCGGTCGAGGTGCGCCTGGGTTCGGAGCCACGGATCCCGGGGCGCTTCGGCGGCGAAGACGGCGACAGCCGCCAGCACCACGAGTGTCAACGGCAGGTATCGGTTCATGGCTGTCTCCCTTCCCGGTTGCATTCACCTATTATTCGGTGAAGTCGGGGGCGGAGACAAGGGCTACTTGTGGCTGGTGGTGTGCCGCGTGCGGCAGGCGGCTCTACGAAAGGCGTTCGGCGAGGAGTTGCTCCTCAGCCTCTTTGGTCCATCGACCGTCGGGCGTTACCTGCTCCACGGGCGTAAGCGGCATCTCGATCTGCGGGTACACCACGATGCGCCCCGGGTAGGTGCCCGCGTGGGTGTGGTGGATGGCCTCGTTCACAGCGTCGATGCCGCCGACACACGCGACGGAGTTGTTGGGGTCGATCCTGCCGGCGGCCGCGTCGTCGAGGGCGCGGCGGAGGGCGGCGATCGGCGACCCGCTCGTCGCCACGAACGTCCACTGGCCGTAGTGCATGTCGTTCAGGTTGAACCGCATCCAGGCCTTGTCGCGGCTCTCGAAGCCGGCGAACATGTTGAGGTAACCGTGATTGGCGAGGTACTCCAGGGCGGCCTCAGCGGCCTTCGCGACGGGCGCGAGGACCAGGATGTCGTCGGCGCCGCCCTTCTCGAGATGATTGTCGATGGAGTCGTTCGTGAGGTCCACGACGTCCAGTTCGACGCCCTTCTGTTTGGCGAGCGGGCCGAGACTGCGCTCGACCTTCTCGATGCGGTCGGCCCGCATCTCACTGACGATGACGCGTGCGGCCCCGTCCTGGATGCCCTTCTCGATGTGCATGAGGCCGAGCGGCCCGGCCCCGACGTACCACGTCGTGCCGCCCGGTTTGACGCTCTGCGTCTCGCGGTGGTGGCTGTAGGCGTGGTAGACGCAGGCCCACGGTTCGGCCAGGGCGGCCTGGGCGTACCCCAGGCCGGGATCGACCGGGAGCAGGTAGCCCCCGCCGTAGATTTCGGGGCCGATGGTCTGGATCTGCTGGTCGGCGCCGCGGAGTTTGTAGCCGTAAGCGAGGTTCTCGCCGTCGATGTAGATTTCGGCCTGGACGGCGTACCGCTCGCCCACGTGGTACGTCCCGGCAAGGGCGCTGCCGACCTTGACGACGGTCATCGAGACCTCGTGGCCCGGGACGGTGGGTTCGGCGGCCAGGTCGCGTCCCTGCATGCGGGCGTGATTGGCGCCCTGGGAGATCATCTTCCAGTCGCTGGCGCAGATGCCGACGGCGTCGATGCGGACGAGCAACTCCTCGTCGGCCGGTTCGGGCACCGGCA
>DATKXP010000667.1:0-5671 GCA_035529015.1 Phycisphaerae bacterium
CGCATGCTCGCCGGCCGCGAGGTCCCCGTCGTCGGCATCAACCTGGGGAAACTCGGGTACCTCGCCGAGTTCACCGCCGAGGAGTTCTGCGAACGGTTCGACGACATCGCCGCCGGCCGCATGCCCGTCTCGCGGCGGCTCATGCTGGCGGTCCGCTGCGAACCGGCCGACGGCCAGGCCACCGAGCACCTCGTCCTGAACGACGTCCTGGTGGCCGGCGGCGAGCCGCATCGCATGGTCGGCATCGCCGCAACCATCGACGGCGAACCGCTCACCATCTACTACGGCGACGGCGTCCTGGTCTCGACGCCCACCGGGTCCACGGCGTATTGCATGGCCTCCGGCGGACCGCTGCTCGCCCCGGGCCTGGAGGCCGTGGTCCTCGTGCCCATCTGTCCGCACTCGCTGACCCATCGGCCGGTCGTCCTGCGGCCGGAAACCGAGATCATCCTCCAGTTGAGCGACCTGCAGGACCGGGGCGTCTGCGTCGTGGACGGGCAGGAACAGGTGGACCTGGCGCGCGGCGACCGGATCCGCATCCGCCGGGCCGACGCCTCGTTTCTGCTGGTCCAGAACGGCCGCCCCGGTGCCTTCGCCACCCTCACCCGGAAACTCCACTGGGGCCACCTGCCCCGATACGAAAACCGCCGGCCGACGTGACGGCAGGCCCCAACGGGGCAGGCTTCAGGCTGGAGACTGCAGGCTGAGCGAGGTGAGATAGGTTCTTGCGCGGTGGTTCTCCGCAACCACCGCCCTTGCGACGCGCTGCCGCGCCGGGTGCTATCCTTTCGCTCGCGAAGGCATGTCCTCACCATCGTGTAGGCCGTAGGGACGAACGCATGAACCGTCGCCGCTTTCTGAAGACCGTCACCGCCACGGGCGGGGCCATCGCCGTCGCCCCCGGCACGTGGGTCCTGGCGGCGCCCTCTGCGACCGGGCCGGCCCAGGCCGGGGAGGACCAGGTCGTCTTCAGCAGCAGTTTCGAGGAAGGCGACCCCATGCCGCCCGACCCCTCGGACCACCACCTCGTTGCCGACAAGGCACGCACCGGCAACCGGTCGCTTGAAGCCGAGGTGACCGAACCGAACCAGGCCCGGTTCCTCGAAATCCCGTTCCGGAGCCCCGGCGGCCGGGTGCTCCACGTGTCGTGCTGGGTCCGCAGCGACCGCCGCAGCGCCGCCGCCGTGTTCGTCCGCGTGGGCAACCAGCGGATTTCCCTCGGCCGCACCGACACCATCCCCGCCCGCGGGTGGAAACACCTCCAGGCCACGTGGGCAGTGGGCGGGCCGACGCGCGGCGTGGTGCAGATCGTGGCACCGTCGTCGTACAACGCCCCCGCCGGACGCATGTGGATCGACGACGTCACCGTCACCCTGCGCCGGAACCCGTGCGAGTGGCCGGACCACGTCCAGGACTTTCCCGTGACGGCGTCCGACGCCGCCGGCCGCATCTGGATGGCCACCCTCGAACGGCCCCAGGCCCGCGGCCTCGTCCGCCTGTACCGCCTCGACGGCGCCGAGCCGCGCGAGGTGGCCACGATTGACCCGGGGGCCTGTACGGCCGTCGCGCCGCCGACCATGGCGGCGGGGGCGCGCGGCTGCGTCGTGGCCTTCCCCGTCGAGCGCGACGACCGCTGGCGTATCGCCTGCGCCTTCGCCGACGAGCGGACCCGCGGCCGCGCCGCCGTCACCCTCCTCGACGGCAGCGGCAACGCCAACATCAACCCCGCCGTCGCCATACAGGGCGAGGGCGCGACCGTCCTGTGGGAGACGAACGCCGCCGGCCATCGCCGCATTGCCGCCTGCCGCGTCACGCCGGGCGGGGCAGGGCCCATCGAGATGGTGTCCGCCCCCGGCGCGAGCGCGTACAACCCGACCGTCGTGGCGCTGGACGACGGCTCGCTCTTTGCCGCCTGGGACGCCTTCCGCGACGGGGCCGCCGACATCTACGGCGCCGCCTGCCGCGACGGACGCTGGCACAAGCAGCGCCGCCTGACCAGCGATCCGCGCATCGAGCGGCACCCGCACCTGGCGGCACGCGGCACCGACGTCTGGATGACCTGGCAGGCCCAGTCGTACCCGCTCAAGAAGATCAACCACGTGACCGAGCAGCGGATTGCCGTGGCCCGCGTATCGGCCGACGGCGGCCTGCTGGCCCCCGTGGGCCACGCGACGCACGTCCTCGGGTGCCCCGGCCTGGTGTTGCGGCCACGGGTGGCGTTCGGCCCGGCCGGCCGGCTCTGGCTCTCGGCACGCCGGTCCCTGGGCCAACACGCCGGATGGGAACCCATCGTCTGGTGCTGCGGCGGCGAGGCGTGGATCGGGCCCGTCAGCCTTCTGCCCCAGCAGGGCCGGTGGCGGCCGGTGACCCTGGCGTGGGGCGACGGCGGAGGCCGGGCGGTTTGCCAGTTCGACGACCTGCCCGCCGCCTGGCGCGAGCACGGCATTCACCCGGACTGGAAGTCCGGCCTGGCGGTCCGGGCGCTGCCCGCCGCCGACCTGCCGCCCGCGGAGCCGCCGAACGTCGAGCCCCTGGCCATGCCCCAGACCGACTTCTCGCTCGCCGAGAAGATCGACGCCGTCGCCGCACACCTGCCGCGCCAGACCGCCGAGCAGGCCGGCCGCCGGCTCACCCTGTTCTGGGGCGACTTCCACGATCACACCGACCTCTCGGTCTGCGTCCGCGACAAGAACCCGCCCGGTCACGACCTTCTGGCCAACGAGCGCGACATCGAGCGGCTCGACTTCGCGGCCCTCACGGACCACGGCTACAACTTCGACCCGCCGCAGTGGGCCTTCAACGCGGCACAGGTCCGCGCCAACCACGACCCCGGCCGCTTCGTCACCTTCCTGGCCGAGGAATGGACCAGCGACCACGTCCCCTACGAGCCCCCGCGTTTCGCCACCCAGGTGAAGACCGGCACGCGCGTGGCGCTGCGCCGGTACGGGCACCGGAACCTCATCTTCCTCGACCCGTACGGGACACGGTTCTTCGATTCGCGCGACGGCGACATCCCGCCCGCCGACGTGTGGACTCAGTTCGAGCCGGGCCAGGTCATCGCCATTCCTCACCAACTGGCCGACCTGGGGAACCGGCCGACCGACTGGTCCGGCCACGATCCGCGGTACCAACCCGTGGCCGAGATCTGGCAGACCCGCGGCTCCTACGAGTACACGGGGTGCCCCCGGCAGGCAGGACGATCGATGAACGAACCCGGCCGCTACCTCCAGGACGCCTGGGCGCGCGGCCTTGTCATCGGCGTCATCGCCAGCCCCGACCACGGCGGCGGCGACGGCAAGGTGGGCGTCTGGGCCACCGATCTGACGCGCGACGCCATCTTCCGGGCCGTCCTGGCCCGGCACACCTTCGGAACGAGCGGCGCCAAGATGGCTGTGCTCCTGAAGTCCCGCCAGGCCATGATGGGCGACGTCGTCAAGCGGCCGGACGGGCCGATTGCCTTCGCCCTGCGGGCACGGGCCGCACGGCCTGTCCGCGAACTCGTCCTCTTCCGCAACAACCACCCCGTCCACCGCGCCGAGGGCCTCGGCACCGACGTGGACCTCGAGTGGACCGACCCGGCCCCGCCGGCCGCCTCGCCCGACACACCCCGCCTGTGGTACTACGCCCGCATCCAGACCGCCGACGACGAACTCGCCTGGACCAGCCCCATCTGGTTCGAGGCGTAGCACCAGGCGCCGCTTCGTGCCCGGCGGCTGCCGTGCCCACGCTTGCGTGGCCATGGGCCGGCCCACCGGTACCCCCGCCGTACGTTGTTCACCCCGTAGGGTGGGTGCTCTGCACCCACGCGCTTCTTCTCGTCCCCAATCTGGTCTGGGTGACCCCACACATGTCTGTGCGGATGGGGGAGCGCCGGCTGTTCGCCCCGCACGGGGCGTTTGCCCTGTAGCCACGCGGCGCGAGCCCGTGGTGAAAGGAAGGGCGCCTCACCCGGGAAGCCCCGTAGGGGCGCTTGAACCCTCAGTCGCCCCTACGGGGCTCTGTCCTCTCGGCCGTGCCAGCCACCACGGGCTGGCGCCGCGTGGCTACAGCCCAATCGTGCCTAACGGCACGGCCAGCCCAACACAAACGCGGGATGAGTCGGCCGGGGCGTGCCCCCCTGGCACGGCTACGGCTCGTGCCGCGGCCGGCGGCGATCCCGCTGCGACGGCAGCCATTGCACTTGCGGTTGCAGACATTTCGGGGTAGTCTACACACGTCCCGCTCCGGCAGTGGGCATGCTTCGGCACCCTGGCACGGGTACGGCCTGTGCCGTGGCCGGCGGACACGGCGCCGTTCACGTGAGCAAGCGGCATGGCACCAAACTGAATGAAGTCTCGTGTCACCCGAACCCTTGGGATCCGCTGGTGGGCGGGGACCTGAAGACGCGCGGCGTGGTGGCGGACGGGTCTGCGTGGCTGCGGCAGGGCGAGGACGAGGAGGTCTTGAGCCGGCTGCGGTTGCGGACCCGGACGGGCCGCCCCGCGGGCGACGCGGCCTTCGTGGCCCGGCTGGAGGCGCTGAGCGGCCGATGTCTGGCCCCGCGCCAGGGCGGCCGCCCGCGGATAAGGTTCGCCGCCTTAAGCGCCGACCCAAAACATGGGTAGCGTCCCCGGGTTTCCAGGTTTCAAGTCATGAACAGACCAAGAACAACGTGAGGAGCGCGACTATGCGTGGTGACTATCGTTTAGCAGGTGTGGGTATCGTGCTGTTGGCTTCGACCTGGGCGGCGTTTGCGTCCGCCGCGGGGAAGCGGGAGGACCCCGCCAAGGCGGCGCCTCCGCCGGCGCCGGCGACGTTGCCCGCCGGCTACGATCCCGCGCGCCTCGGCGCCGAGCTCCTGGTCGGCGAGTCGTGGCAGGGGCTGGTTGCAGCCGGCACACCGGACAATGGCTGGGCCAACCTCACCAAGACCGGCAGGTTCTCGATCGGCTCGAGCGCGGTCCCATCGAGCCCGTCGGTGTTGGGGATCTTCCCGGATCCGCATGGGACGTTCGGGCAAGTGGTTCGGTATCGCACGCCGGCGGGCACGCCGACGACGATCGAGGACCGCAGGTCCTTCAAACCCTCGGCGCGCGTGTGGGCTCGATCGACGTTTCTCTTCCGGGGAACCGACCCTGCCGGCTTCACCGCGAAGACGCGCACACCCGGCGAGTCCGGGACGCTTAAACTCATCTTCCTCTTTCCGGAGGGCAACAAGACCCGGATGGATTGGGTCCTCACGTCATCGGGCTTTCTCGCGCACGGCTCTCCGCGGCACGGCAACACGGCTGCAGTGCAAGTCCCAATGACGAGCCGGGGTGCCGGGGTGCCGCCGCGGGAGCCGGCAGGCCCGTTCAAAGGCGTCTACGTGACGAGCAAGCCCGCCGGTGCGGCCGCGCACAACATGCTCACGAGCGGCGACTGGTACGAACTCGTCCTGAACTACGAGACGACCGGCCTGACGTCCTACATCCACAGGTGGTTCCTCCGCAGGCTCACGGTCAACGGCGCCTGGGCGCCGTGGCCGACGCCGGTCTGGGTCGGCTGCGCCACGACGAACGGCACGCCGAAGCTCTACCACGAGATCTGGCGCACGGGAAACAAAAGTGGCGCGGCGGACGCGGAGCAGTTCCTCTTCCTTGGCCCGTGGGAAGTGACGTCGGCACAGGATCCGTACGGCTGGGACCGGTAC
>DATKXP010000668.1:0-2190 GCA_035529015.1 Phycisphaerae bacterium
AGTCTCGGCGACGAACCGGCGTTCTACGTGCCCAACAAGGGCAAGGACCCGGAACAGACCAGCAAGTACGGTCTGCGCGGAAACGGCGTGTGGACGTTCACGCCGAGCCTTCGTGCCGACGAGTGGGCGGCCGCCGCCCACAGCGCCGTGAACATCGCGGGCCCGGCCATCGGCCTTCAGCCCCGGAAGGCCGCTGTCGCCGGCCACGTGGTCTATAAGGTCAGCGGCGCGAACGTCGTCACGAGTCAGACCATCCGCGCCAAGTTTCTGCTCGAGACGGCCGACGACGGGGCCGCCATCTCGGTCAGCACCACCAACGGCCTCGGCTGGAAAGAGGTCTGGACGGCCGCGGGGCCCGGCGAACGGGCGGCGGACGTCGAACTCCTCGGCGACGTGAGCGGCGCGTACGAGGTCCTCATCCGCGTCGAACTGCTGGCCAAGGCGGCTGCCGGCGATGCGCTGCTCATGCACCTGGCGATCCAGACGACCACGATGCTCAACGCCAAGACCCAGCCGCGCCTCAATCTCGGCAAGAACGTCGTGTACGTGGGCGCGGGAGACCAGACCGACTCCATCGTCTTCTGGCCCGAACTCCAGGGCGGAAAGTACAAGGAGCACGTCGCCGAAGAGAAGAACATCGCCTGCGACGAGAAACACATCGGCTACCAGGGCGTCGTGTATCCGAAGACGCCGAACGAGGACGCGTATCTCGTCTACCGCATCGACGCCCCGCGAGACCTCGTGCGCGTGACCTACGGCGGCCGATTCTACAACCGCCATCCCGGCAGCCGCATCGAGATCGCCCATTCGCTCGACGGCGGCAAGACGTGGACGACAACCTGGTCGCTCACCGACACGAAACCGCCGTGGGACGTCATCCACTACGAGGCGGCGGATATCCCGCCCGGCCACCGCGCGGTTTGGATCCGGTACCTGATGCATGGCCCTGCGGCCGCGCGAAGCGCGTGCAGCATCTACGCCGTCCGCATGGAAGCCAACCACCGGCCCGCCGACGCCACGTTCAAACCCGTCGAGGTCACGTTCACCTGGTTCGAGCCGAAGAAGAACCGCACCATGGCCGTCAGACGCAGCCACACGCAACGTGTGGACAGGGTTCCCTGCAAGTACGTCATCAACGTGGGCGGCGAGGATCACCCCCGTATGGCGTCGCTCCAGGTCAACCTGAAAGGCGCTGCGGAGAACGCCAGGTACGGCTACTCGGACGGCCAGGACGTGGGCGGTGAGAAATGGGTCGGCCGCCGGCTGACATGCGGCACGAACCTGGCCGTCGGCAAGACGTACACGCTCAGCCTGCCGTCCGAGACCGGATGGGGCGCGGGCGACCCCGACGGCACGAAACTGACCGACGGCGTCGCCGGGCCGCCGTACGCCGGCGGCACGTCGTATCGCTGCGGCGCCCTCTGGGGCAAGGGAAAGAACCCCGTCATCACGCTCGACCTCGGCACGGTGACAACCTGCGCCGCGTTCGGCATGAACTTCCACGGCTTCCCCTGGTGGGACGCCCTCAAGGGCGAGATCCAGGACAGGGTCGAGGTCCTGGTTTCCACGGACGGAAAGGATTACACCTCGCTCGGCTTCCTGAAGACGGACCTGCGGTGGAAAGACCTGCCCGTCAACCACATGTGGCCGGACCACGAGGTGATTCAGGGCGCGACGTTCCGGCTCATCCCGGAAAAGCGCGTCGAGGCCCGCTACGTGCAGTACCGCGTGACGAACCAACGGTTCTTCTGCTCGACCGAACTCGAGGTGCTCGACGCGATTTCGTATGAGCCGTTTGACCTGCGCATCGCCCTGCCGGAGTGAGCCGCCGGCGGCAGCAGGACGTGCGGCTCAAAGCGATGACTTGGACAGGAGGTCGGACATGGACGTCGTCGTCAGCGAGACCAAGGAAGCGTGCGGTGAGAAGGCCGCCGCGCACGGCGCGAAACTCGTGCGGCAGGCGATCGCCGGCAGCGGCAAAGCCAACATCGTTGTCGCCACCGGGGCGTCGCAGTTCGAGATGCTCGGCGCGCTCGTCAAGGCTCAGGACATCGACTGGACGCAGGTCACGGGCTTTCACCTCGACGAGTACATCGGCATGCCGATGACCCACCCGGCGTCGTTCCGCAAGTACCTCAAGGAACGGTTCGTGGACCCGTTGCCGTCGCCGCCGGCGGCGTTTCACTACGT
>DATKXP010000669.1:0-10511 GCA_035529015.1 Phycisphaerae bacterium
GGCCACCTCAGCCGCAGCCCGCCCCGGCTCCGGCAACCGAGCACGCCGTCTCGGCTCCGGCCGATGACAACGAGGAGGTCGTTCTGATACCTCCCGAGGAACCCGTCCCGGCCGCACCTGCCGCGCCGACCGGCAACCAGCCGCCGCCACCGCCCGCCGACGCGCCGACGCCGGCCGACACGCCGCCCGCGTAAAACGCGAGCCCCCGTCCACGGGGCGTGGCAACGATTTCTACCTGGGCCAGCCGCTTACTGACGTGCGCGGCTAGGTCGTGTGCCTGACTAGCCGCGGGCCAGCCGCTTACTGACGTGCGCGGCTAGGTCGTGTGCCTGACTAGCCGCGAGCGTCAGCGAGCGGGGCCCTGCCGCCAAGTTGTATCGTGCCAGGAATCGTTGCCACACCCAGCGGTTTTCTGCATTCCGATTTCGCTTGAAGGAGGGGCCGCTGCCGGTATCCTCGTTCTCTGATGCCGACCGATGCCCTCTCGGAAACGTTCTACGATAGCCAGGCGACGTGGGTCCTCTGGCTCATCCTCATCGGGTCCATGGGGATGCTGGCCGTGGGTGCGGATCGCACCGTCACGGCGGCAGCGGCCCTGGCCCGAGCCCTGCACGTCTCGAAGGTCGTCATCGGCGCCACGGTCGTCAGCCTCGGCACAACCCTGCCCGAGACGTGCGTCTCTGTGGTGGCAGCATTCAAGGGCGACGGCAGCCTGGCTCTGGGCAACGCCGTCGGCTCGATCATCGCCGATACGGGCCTGATTTTCGGCCTGTGCGCGGCCGTCACGTGCATCCCGAAGAACCGCTTCGTGCTGAACCGGCACGGCTGGATCCAGTTGGGGGCGGGGACGCTCCTGGCCGGCCTGTGCTTCGGCTTGTGGGCGCTGAGCGGGGACATCCACAACGTCGTCCTGCCGCGCGCCGCCGGCCTGGGCCTCATCGCCCTGCTCGTCGGGTACCTTTACCTGAGCGTCCGCTGGGGGCGCGCGCATCCGGAGCCCGTGCCAACCAAGACGGCCTCCGCGCCGTCCCGGACCTCGGGTTTCGCCGCCGCGAAGAACCTTCTGGTGCTGGCGGTGGGCCTGGGGCTGATCGTGGGCGGATCGGAGTTGCTCATCGGCTCGGCCAAGGTCGTCTGCCTGCGCTACGGTGTGCCGCCCGCCGTGCTGGCCGTCACGCTGGTCGCGTTCGGCACGAGTTTGCCTGAGTTCGTCACCGCCATCGCGGCCCTCATCAAGGGCCACGTGGACCTGTCGGTGGGCAACATCATCGGCGCCGACATCCTCAACGTCCTCTTCGTGACCGGCGCCGCCGCGACGGCCGCGCCCCTGAACGTCGAACCGCCCTTCTTCTACCTCTACCTGCCGGTGATGATGCTGGTGCTGCTGCTGTTCCGCGGCTACATTACCCTGGGTGGCAACTGCTTCCGGCGGTGGCAGGGCGTCGTCCTCGTCGCACTCTACGTCGGCTTCGTGCTCCTGGCGCTGAAACTGGGCGTCGCGCTCTCCGACTGACGTGCGGGCGGCGGTTCATCGTGGACAGGCGCGCGACGGCCGCGTAGGCTGTACCCCCACCGTGGAGGCACCATGGCACTGCTGCGGCGTCACCTGGCGGGGATCATCCTGTTTCCGCTGACCGTCATCTTCGGCACGCTGCCCCTCCTCTTGGTGTTCTCCCGGTATGTGGAATCGCCGTCCATGCCGCGCGCCGCGGGCCTTGCGGTGCCGTTCGTCACGTCAAGTCTGCTGGCGCTGCTCCTGGGCGCATGCCTGTACCGCCGCGACGCCCGCGCCTGGGCCGAATGGTTGGCGCTGGCGCCGAGTCTGGGAGCGGCCTTTGTCCTGACGTTGTACTGGAACTGCATCGTCGGGAACCTGCTGTGGGGACCGCGAGGGGTCATGGCATCGCCGGGCACGCCCGGGCCCGCCGTCCTGGCGGGCGTCTGGGCGGTCGGCATCGCGCTGGTGTGCGGCGTGGCGGCGTGCATCTGGATAAGCCGGGCCGAGGGCGGCGGCCGGGCCGCCGGCATCGGGCACGAGGTGGCCACGGTCGCGCTGCTGACGGGCCTGTGCCCCTGGCCGCGCCTGCTCGGCGTGGAGGTCGCCGAGTCGATGGGCTGGGGCTTCGGACCGACCTTCGAGGCCACGCTGGCCGACACGCATCTTCGCCTTGCGGCCGAGAGCGCCTTTGCCATCGGCGGGATTCTGGTGCCCTGCCTCCTTGTGCTGCTGCTGCTCTGGCACCGAGCCGACGCGGGAGGCCGACTCCGGGTCCTCGCCCTCATCAGCGTGTGGACGCTTGTGAACCAATGGCTGAAGCAACTCTATCGGTACTCGGCGGAGTTGGAGCGCTACAATTGGACGCAGGCCCTCCTCTTCGGGGCCATCGCGAGCGCCGCAGCGCTGGCGTACGCGCACCTGGTGGTCGCGCCGCTTTGGCGCCGCGCGCGCCGCAGGGCCGCAACAGAGGGCGCCGCCTCGCCGGAACCGGAACCCCACCGGCGGGTTTGAGAGACTGGCGGCACACCGCAAGCACGGGAAGCACGGAAAGGAACCTGCCATGCACAGGACCGTCCTGATCTCAACACTGGTGGCGGCACTGACGGCGGCGGGGTGGAGCGCCGGCGCCGTCGCCCAGCAATCCGTCCGCCGCCTGCCCGTCACCGAGTACGTCAGCAAGATGAAGGCCGGCTGGATCGGCCAGATGGCCGGCGTCGGATGGGGCGGACCCACCGAGTTCAAGTTCAAGGGCGAGATCATCCCCGAGGACCGGGTGCCGAAGTGGAGCCCGAGCAAGATCAACCAGTTCAACCAGGACGACATCTACGTCGAGATGACGTTCCTGAGGACGCTCGAGGTCCACGGCCTCGACTGCACGATCCGCCAGGCGGGCATCGACTTCGCCAACTCGGGCTACCCTCTCTGGCACGCGAATCGGGCCGGCCGCGACAATCTGCGCCGCGGCATCGCGCCGCCCGACTCCGGGCACCCCCAGTTCAACAAGCACGCCGACGACATCGATTACCAGATCGAGGCCGATTACGCCGGCCTCATCGCGCCCGGCCTGCCCAACTTCGTCATCCAACTCGGCGAAAAGTTCGGGCGACTCATGAACTACGGCGACGGCCTCTACGGCGGACAGTTCGTCGGAGGCATGTACGCCGAGGCCTTCTTCGAAACCGACATGGTCAGGATCGTCGAAGCGGGCCTTGCGTGCATCCCGGCCAAAAGCCAGTACGCCGAATGCATCCGCGACGTCCTCAAGTGGTACAAGGCCGATCCCGACGACTGGCAGAAGACCTGGGAACTCATCGAGGAGAAGTACCACAAGGACGCCAAGTACACGCACGGCCTGTGCTCGAAGCCCGGCGGGGTGGGCGCCTTCAGCATCGACGCCAAACTCAACGGCGCCTACATCATCATGGGCCTCCTCTACGGCAAGGGCGACCCCGACCAGACCATCCTCATCTCGACCCGCTGCGGACAGGACTCCGACTGCAACCCCGCCAACTCCGGCGGCATCCTCTTCACAACCATCGGCTTCGAGAAGGTGCCCGACCGCTTCAAGTCGGCCCTGAACCCGGAGGGCACGTTCAGCCACACGCCGTACACCTTCCCGGCGCTGGTGGAAGTCTCGAAGAAACTCGTCCGCCAGGCCGTCGAGAAGGCGGGCGGCAGAATCGAGAAGGGCGACGCCGGCGACGAAGTGTTCGTCATCCCCGTCCTGGAGCCCAAGCCCGGCGCGTTGGAGCACGTCACGAGGCCCGGCCCCGTCGCGAACTCGAAGTTCACCGACGAGGAGATGGCCCAGATCAAGCCCCCGGCGGGCAGGGGCGGTGGCAAGAGCGCGGCGAAGGTCAACATCTCCAAGGCCGTCGAAACGTTCGCGCCCGGATGGACGGTCAAGGACTGCGGCGCCGAGATGGAACCCGGCCTGCGCACCGAATGGGGCGGCAGGAAGAACGTCCTCGTCACCCACCCCCTCAGCGAGACGACCGCCTGTGTCCTCTCGAAGAAGGTCGAGGTCCCCGCCGGCAAGAAGACCGCTCTGCACCTGGCCGTCGCCCACGACCCGCGCGGCGACTGGACGCTCATCGTCAAGGCCGACGGGGTGCAACTCGCCAAACAGAAGGTCGGCAAGGGCACCGCCAAGGACGGCTGGGCGGAGGTCGCCGTGGACCTCTCGCCCCTGGCCGGCAAAACCGTCAACCTGGAACTCGTCAACCAGGCCGACGGCTGGTCGTGGGAGGCCGCCTTCTGGGCCCGGATCGCCGTCGACAGCAAGTAGGCCGCACCGTTGCGGCAACCTGTAGGGGCGTAGCATGCTGCGCCCCTCCTCATCGGGCAACACGAACGTGAACCCTCGGAAGGGCTCCACCATGGGCCACTGGACCGCCGTTGCCGGCGTGTGCCTGCTCTCTGTGACCACGTGCCTCGGTGCAGCCAAGGCAGAGCCGAAGCGTGGTCCGCTGGACCCGCGCGGCCGCGTCCACATCGCCATCGGCATCGCCAACACGCTCGACACGCTCAAGACGTTCGTCGAGGCCGAGGGCAACTTCTCGCCCGGCTTCGCCACCTGCGGCATCTACGTCTGGGTCTACGATCCTGAGGCGAAGCAACTCGTCGCACCGACGACGGACGGCGTCACGTGCGAGCACGGCCTCCCGCCCACCGGCCACCTGATTCCGTGGAGCCGGTGGACCGCCGCCGGCCTCGCCGTCAAGACGGAGGTCTGCGAGGTCCGCCGCACGTCATCCGCGGGCGACGTGTTCGTCGTCGCGGCACGGACGCACCTCACCAACCCGGGCACCGCCGAGCGGAAAGTCTCGCTCTACGTCGCCCTGCGTCCCCTGGGCGCAGCCGGCGGCCCGGTGAAGAAACTGGCCGTCAGCAACGAAGGTGACGCCCTGCTCGCCGACGGCCGTCCCGCCCTGGTGGCCGGGGCCAAACCTTCCGGCGCCGGCGTCCTCTCGACCGACACCATCGGGGACCTCGCGATGGAAGGCAAGACGCCGACCGACACGACCGCCGCGTCCGATGCCGGCGACTGCTCCGGGGCCCTGCAATTCGAGGTCACCGTCCCCCCCGGCGAGACGCAGACCCTCGGCTTCATCTGCCCCGTCCTCCCCGGCCGCCGCGCCGTCGGCCACGAGTGGGACGGGGTGAGCAAGTGGGCGCAGTTCGACCTCGCCAAACCCAACCCCGCCGAAGGCGGCGTCCTCCAGCCCGACCCCGGTCTCAACTATTACCGGGCCTTGAAGGCCGACACGCTCTTCCAGGAGGCTGAGGCGTACTGGAAAGACCTCGTCGGCCGCTTCACCGTGCGGGTGCCCGACGAGCGCTGGTCCGAGGCCTTCGCCGCCATCCTCGGCCACGCCGCCCTGTGCATGAACGACGGCGCCCCCGACGTGGCCGTCATCAACTACAACGTCTTCAACCGCGACGGGGCGTACACGGCCAACATGCTCCAGAAAGCGGGGCGGTTCGACCTGGCCGCCGCCGCCATCGACTACTTCCTCGACCATCCCTTCAACGGCCGCAGCCACCCCGAGGCCGACAACCCCGGCCAGATCCTCTGGACCATGGGCGAGCACTGGCTCCTCGCGCGCGACAAGGCGTGGCTGCGCCGCGCCTACCCCGGCGTCCAGAAACTCGCCCGCATGATCGAGTACTATCGCACACGCCCCGGGCCGCACTGGGTCAGCCCCACGAGCCTCAAGTTCGGCGACGACCTGCCGAAGGAGGAGCGCAAGGAACTCAAGCCCGGCTCCTGCGACGGCGACCATCCCGAGTACACCGAGGCGTTCGACGTCGCCGGCCTCTGGCGTGCCGCCATGATGGCACGGGCGCGCGGCGAGGAGGACGACGCCGGCGACTTCGCCGCCCTCGCCGACGAGTTCACCGCCGTCTACGACGCGCGATTCGGCAAGAACCTGGCCAAGGGCTACGGCGGTTACGCCGTCCTCTGGCCGTGCCGCCTGTACCCCTCCGGTGAGGGAAAGGGACACCAGCAGTTCAAAGGCATCGGCGCCCAGAAACCGGGTGGCTGGCGATACTTCCCCCTGGCACGAGCCCACCAGGGTCTCCTGGCCGGCAACCGCGAAGCCGGACACGCCACGATCGCCCGCCACCTCGACCACGAGCAGATGCGCGGCTGGTACGCCTTCGACGAAGGCGGCAAGAGCGGCTCCGGCGGATGGAGCCACGCCCGCACCGCGTGGAACCCAAGCGTCGCCATGCCGCACGGCTGGGCCGGTGCCGAACTCTGGCTCCTCATCCGCGACAGTTTGCTCGTCGAGGACGGCGACCGCCTGGTCCTGCTGGCCGGCGTGCCGCCCGAATGGGTTGCCGGCAACGAAACGATGGCCGTCGCCAACATGCCCACGTACTTCGGCACCTGCTCGTTCGAGTGGAAACCGGCCGACGGCGGGGCCACGCTCACGCTCACCGGCACGGCGGCGCCCGCGCAGGGCTTCCTCCTGCAGTTGCCGGCATCGCTCAAGGCCACCGTCTCCGTCAAGGGGAAACGCCTGAGACCGTCGCGCGGGGGCGATGTCGTCCTCCCGCTCGGGACGACGCAGGCGCAGATTCAGTTCCCCCAGGGCAAGACCGTCGGGGGCACACCATGACTCAAGGCGAACCGGTCAGCCCGATCCCTCCCGCCACCCGCGACGCCGGCGCGGTTGGCCGTCCGTGGGGGTTCTGGGCAACCTTCGGCTTCTCGGTAATCGTGATGATGGTGCAGGTCGCCGCCGCCGTCCCGGTCACCCTGCTCTTCGCCGCCGTGATTCGCATCGCGCAGCCGGAACCGGCCGCGATGGAGGCGCTGCGGGGCTTGGCGGCGAACGGCCTGTACCTGAGCGTGGTCCTGCTCGTCTCGACGCCGCCCTGCGTCGGGCTGATCGTGCTCCTGGCGTGGGTGCGGCGGCAGGTTCCGGTCGGCCGCTATCTTGGCCTCGGCTTCCCCTCAGCATGGCGGACCGCCGGGTGGCTGGGCGCCACCGTGCTCTTTGCCGCAGCCGCGACGGGCGTGGCCGTGGTCGTACCGGACCCCATGGGGGCGAAGTTGATGCTCCAGATGTACGAGACGTCGGTCTTTCCGCCCCTGATGATCGTGGCGTTCGTTCTCGCGGCGCCGCTGTTCGAGGAGTTCCTGTTCCGCGGCTTCCTGTTCGAGGGGATCCGGCGTTCGCGTCTCGGCGTCGTCGGGGCCGTCGTGATCTCATCCGCGGTCTGGGCGGCCATCCACCTTCATTACGGATGGATTTCGATAGGCGTCCTGCTCTGCCTCGGCTTTCTGCTGAGCGCAGCGCGGCTGCGGACCGAGAGCGTGTGGATCTGCTTCCTGATGCACGCCGTGTTCAACCTCATCAGCATGGTGCAAGTGATGGTGGCGGTGCACGCGTGAACCGAACCGGCCGTCGGGGTCGGCCCACCGGGACGATGGCCACCCCCGCACAGCCGCGCAACGTGTAGGGGCGTAGCATGCTACGCCCCCTGCGAACGCCGCCGCGTCGCACGGCCGCGCGACGTTTAGCCGTCGGCGGAACGCCGACGGTCGTTGCCGTTGGAACGCCGGCGCCCATTCCCGTCGCCGTACCGGCGACGGCTAAACGGGACGCCTTGCCGTTTCGTTTAGCCGTCGGCGGCACGCCGACGCGACCGGCCGACAGCGCTCGAACGTCAACATCCGTCGCGGTGCCGGCGACGGCTAAACGATTACCCCTTCTTCTCCTCGATGCGGGACAACCACGCGCCGGCCTCGGGCCCCCTCCCGGCAGCCGTCAGGACCTCGGCGTACTTCTTGACGACGTGCCGGTAGGTGGGGTTGAGCATCTTGTTTTCGCGGTTGAAACTCGACTGGTACTCGGGCACCTTCTCGGCCACCGCTTTCATGTACTTCAGCAGCAGGTCGGTCTTGCGGTCTTCCTTCATGATGGTGCAAGCCCGGTCGTAGAGCGGGACGAAACCGAAGTGCTCGCCGGCGAACTTCTCGGAGGCCATGACGTACAGTTTCATGGCCTGCTCGCGCCGATCATTGCCTTCGAGGTACCGGCCCTGAAGGTACCGCAACCTGACCGCCAGGTCGGGCCGCTCGCACTTGGCGTACAGCGCGAACGCGCCGTCCAGCAGCCGCAGGTTCTCGGCAATCTCCTTCTCCTTCGGCTTCTCGGAGGGCTTCAGGCGCGGCTCCAGGATGATCCGCAGCACCCGGAACGTCAGGTCCGGGTACGCCGTGAACGCCTTCATCATCTGGGCGTACATCGCCTCGCCCCGCTTTCGGGGGATGATGCCCTTGGCACAGTCCTGTGCCATGATAAGCCACGACACGCCGCAGTACGGGTTCTGGCGTATCGCCCCATCCAGCAGGCCGGTTGCCCCCGCACGCTTCGCGTCGTCGAGCATGGTGTACATGCGGCAGGCGGCCACGGCGTTGGTGTATCCGGGATAGGACCGGAGCATGCCGGCCACCTGGAGTTGCAGGTCGCGGTCGAGCAGGTCGCCGCGCAACATCGGGTCGAAGACCGTGCCGGTGTAGTACCGGTCGTAGTCGAATCGGCCCGAGAACACGAGGTCGGCCGTCTTCCCGCTGCGCCCCACCCACGCCACCCAGGCATGGCCGCCGCGCGCCCCCTCCCCGCGGTCGTACAGGCTCGGCACGCCCAGCGACTTGAAGATGCGGCTGGCATAGTAAGCCCGATGGGCACACACGCCGCCGTACTCCAGAATGTTGGCCAGCGTGCACGTCTTGTCCTTGATGGCGCCGCCCTCGCCGCCGATGGCCTCCACGTCGTACGGCACGTCGTAGTACACCTGCCCGTAGGTGGGCGGCGGCTTGGCGCCGTAGCGGCCCAGGGCCCAACTCCGCTCGGCGAGCGGCAGGTCGTTGTCGGCCACGTACACCAGGAGACACCAGGGCGTGGTCTTCAGCGACATCTTCATCTTCCGCTCGTTCCTCAGGTAGTACTCGAAGGACGCCTCCATCGACGGCACCGGCCGGTCCTGGGCAATGAAGTGGACCCCCGGCTCGCGGATCGACCGGCCCCCCGCGTACCCGTACACCATGGCGAACGCCAGGGCCAGGTGAGGGAACTCATCGACCTTGGGGCCGAACTTCGCCCGAAGCGCCGCCAGTCGCTCCAGCACCGCCAGATCCTTCGCGTTCTCCGGATAGAGCCCCACCAGAACGGCCTCCCGCACGTCCGGGTTCGCCAGAATCCAGTCCCACAGGTCGCTCGGGATGGCCTTCGGTACGTACGCCTCGCGGACGCGGGCTTCGCTGTAGTCGCGGAACAGTTTCTGGAGGGGCTCGGTCAACTTGCCCTTGGCGGTGCCGGCCAGCAGAAGGGCCTTCAGGTCCGCCGCCGCCTTCACAGCAACCGGCGCAGCCGGCTGCGTCGCGCTCGCCCCGACCGCAGGCGCCGTGCGGCCGGGACCGACGGCAACCGCCCCGTACAGGCCCCCCGCTGCCACCACCGACATCAGGGTCATGCCAAGGAAGGCTCTGCGGAACGTGTTCATGGTCATCATCCCCCCATGTTCTCGCTTACTTATACGACCGTCCCCGACGAAGCGCCGCTGAGAAGATAGACGCCCCTCGGCGCTTCGAGTTCCACGACGAACACCCGACGCCGGTCACCGCCCCGCCAGGGGCGGCGGGTCTGGGCACCCGCCGCGCAGCCGTCGCGCCTGGGCCAACCGGTGAGGAGACCAACAGGACAGGAATGACCGAACCGCGGTCAGAAGGCTTGCTCATGGTCGTCACCCCCCACATCGTCTACATCTCTTATACCACCATGCTCCTTCCCGTGTCAACCCATTACGTCAATCAACGCCCCGCCACGGGCGGCGTTTGCGACGAGACCTGGCCGTTGCGGATCACGGCGACGAGCGCATCGCGATTGTCCTGCCACGCCTCCCGTCCCGCCTGTTCGCGCGGCAGTTCGAGCGTGAGGATGGGGATGTGCCGGTCCACACCGGCCCAGTTCCCGAGGCTGCCATAGCACGGGCCCAGACTCGCCACGACGGGGTAGCCGTTCGCGCCGGCCATCCGATGCGCCAGGTCCTCGGCGGGCCCGTCGTAGTTGTTGCACTTGCGCCCCGCCTTGATGGCGTGGATCGCGACGATGCGGGCCGGCCTGAGCATCTCGATCGTCCGCAGGATGGCACGCGTTTCGGGCTCACTGGCCGGCTTCGGGCCGCCGTAGTCCCAGCGACCCGGAGAGCGCTGCCGCCAGTTCGCTGCGGGCAGGTTCCGGTTCAGATCGACCCCGTTGGCGTTCTTCCGGGTCCGGCGCGCGAGGCCGTCGGGGTTGGCGCGCGGCAGGACGGCCACGGTCGCACCCCCGCGGGCATCCGGAAACGCTCTCAGCAGCGCCACCAGCCGCTCGGCCACGTCAGCGCCGGTCGGTTCGTCGCCGTGAATGCCGCCGATGACGAGCGTCGGATGCGGCCCCGTCCCGAACAGGTGGAGCGTGAGCGGTTCGCCCTCAACGCTGCGGCCGACCTGGAC
>DATKXP010000670.1:0-4296 GCA_035529015.1 Phycisphaerae bacterium
GTGGAGCGGGGTCAATATGCTATAAAGTATACAAAAGGCGGGGACGGACAAGGCTGGAGGCCGGAGACTGGAGGCTGGAGGCACCCGAGATTGTTAGAACTCTAACAATCGCGGGAGGCGAAAAACGGCCTTGGCGCTATCGAAAAGGTCGCTTTTGGCCATCGGGCCGCGCAGGACGGGATTCGACGTATGGGCCGAATGGAATATGACGGGGCAAAATCGGGCGATTTGTGTAAGGCCTTGTGCGAAAAGGACTTATGGCTCGGATAGGGCGGCGGAGATTGTTAGAACTCTAACAAAAAACGGCAACCCGCCGTCGCCAAGGCTATGGCGGGCAAGCGGCGACAGATCTTAACGCAGAGGGCGCAGAGGGCAAAGAGAGAACGCCGAGAACGGCGACAGATTGGGTAACGGCAAACAGCGAACGGTAACAGGGCCTCACGCGAAGCCGCAAGGGCGCCAGGAACGGCTGAGCGGCGGCAAACGCCGGCCGTAGGGGCGAGGCATGCCTCGCCCGCCCCGTCCCCAAAGGTGCCCCGGCCCGTTGCAGTTACGATGTGAATCGGCTAAGCCCAAAACATGGGTACCGTCCCCAAGGGCCGGAGCCCCGTCAGGGGCGACTGAGGTTCAAACGCCCCTCCGGGGCTACATGGACGCGGGGGGGCGTTCGCCTCACCACGGGCTTGCGCCGCGTGGCTAGAGTGCAACCGTGCCTGACGGCACGGGAGCGGGGTTGCGGGGGCACGCCCCGGCCTACAACAACGGCGAACGCTGAACAAGGAACGCTCAATGTCCAACGCCGAACGAACGGCAACGGCAACGACCACGGCGAGATTCTTCGTCCCGGCAAGCCGGGACTCAGAATGACAACCTGAGCCCTGCGACGGAGTCGTTGCGGGTCGGGAAGGCTGCCGAGGCGGCCTGAGCGGCTCCACATCGGGAGACGCGTGGGTGCGGAGCACCCACCCTACAACTGCGCTCGGGGTGACAGATGATTGCCGCCGGCCACGGCACGGGCCGTACCCGTCGGCGAGGGCCGCCGTGGCGGACCCGTGCCAGGGTGCCAGGGCGGCGGGCCGCGGGAACTCATGGCGGCGATTGTGACTGCAGCAACTCGAGATTCGCTCGGGCTGTTTTGTTGTCGGGATCGATCTGGAGCGAACGGCGCAGTTGCCGAACGGCCTCTTCTTTGCGTCCTTGACGTGCCAGGACCAACGCCAGGCCGTTGCTGGCCTTGACGTTGTTGGGCGCCAATTCTGCCGCTTGGCGCAGATGGACGTGGGCCTCGTCGAGTTGGTTCCCTTGGACCAACAGAAGCCCCAGCCGGTAATGCAGTTCGGCGTTCTTGCCGTCGGCGGCCAGGCCGTTGCGATAAGCGAGCAGCGCTTTTTCATCATGCTGAAGTTTGTCGAGCGACGTTCCAAGGTCCAGATGGTTCTGTGCGCGTTGGGGTTCGAGCCGGACGAGTCGCTCGAATTGGACCGCCGCCCGTTGATAATGGCCTTGATTGGCACAGGCACAACCCAGTTGCCGCGCGGCCGACGCGCTGTCGGGGTTTAACTCCACGGCTTTGCCAAGGTGCGGCTCGGCCTCTTTCCAACGGCCGAGTTGGGCAAGGGTGAGTCCCAAGAGGTATTGGGCATCGTAGATATTCGGTCTCAGCGCCACCGCGCGTCGCAGGTGTTCGATGGCCTCTTCGTGGGCTTGCTCGGCGTTCAACAGGCTGCCCAGGAGCATGTGTGCGTGAAAATGATCCGGCTCCGCTTCGAGCAATTCCTGCAGGCGGCGTTTCGCATGATCGGGTTTGCCTTGCCGGTTCAGGATCGACGCCGCCATCACGATCGCATCGCCGTAACTCATCGAATCCGACGGGCTGACCTTCTCCAGATGCGCCAGCGCTTCGTCGGGCTTGCCCTCTTCCAACGAGGTGACCGCCCTGTTGATGTGCAACAACCCGTAGTCGGCCTTCTCGGTTCCCAGGGCCATGGCGGCCCGGACGGCTGCGTCGTCTTCGTCGGATCGACGCGCCACGCGCGATGCCCGGCGTGGGGCCGGTTCGAGAAGGCGATGTTCTTCGACAATGCGACGAAGGATCTCGGCCGTGACGCGATGTCCGACGACCGATGCGTGCATTTCGTCGCCCACGGTGTAGTACTGTCGGGGAACAGGCCGCGGAGTCTGTGACTGCCAATGCCGGCGGAAGGCCTCCCGCAAACCCACGACCGGCAGGTCATAGTCGCGGGCAAGCCGTTCGACGATCAATTCTTTGGAGCCGGGTATGAACATCTTTTCGGGATATTCGATCGCGTCGTGCGTGAAACCTGGCCAGACGGCCACGAGCGGCTTGAAGCCGTGCCGATCGGCCAGGTCGCGAAGCAGCGCCAAACCCTCGACGACGTTATTGTGGCCGATGGCCTTCGCGTTCCAGCGTGCCGGATCCGCATCGAGGCCGAAGCCGAACCAGTTCAACTGCAGGCACGCCAGGCGGAAGAGATGGGACGTGTGGAACAACCAACTGACCCACGCGGGCCGGTTCGCGATGCCGTCTGCCCCGACCGATTCGGGATTGAAATTGCGGAAATCGTTTTCGACGAAGAACAGGATCACGGCGTCCGGATCGTATTTCACCGCCTTCACTCGCAGCAACTCGACTTCGGCTCGCGTGCAATAGCCGGTCACCGCCACGTTGAGGACTTCGACGTTCTGGTTGCCGTAGAGCATCTCGAGTTGCCGCGACATGAGTTGGTCGATCTTCCTGATTCGGTAACCGACGACCACGGAATCACCCAGGAGGATGATTCGTCTGGTTCGGGGCGGTTTCGCGTATTGACGTTCGACGTCGCGGAACCCGTGCGAATTGATGGCGCGATAGTCGAAGGGAAGGTCTTCGTCGTCGCTGCGAAAGCCCGGCTTGAATTCGTAGCTGAGTATCGGATTCGTCGAGCGTTGGTAGACGTGCCTCTCCGAACTGACGCCAATCGGGATGATTTCCGGTGCCAGACCGATCAGGCGTAATGCCAGTTCGCCGATGACCAGGCTGGCCGCGATCGAACCGACCAGCAGCAGCAACTTGACCGGCAGCCGCCTGCGCGGACCAGGGCCGACCTTGCCCTCGGGCGGCGGCTCCGACCGGCTGTCGCAGGGCGCCGTCGATCGGCCGGCCGGCTCCTTCCCCGCCTTCTCGTCGGCCTGCTTTCCTGGAGCCATGGCAGGTTGACCGCCTAGCGTTTTCAGGCAGACTCGCGCACAAACTCAAGAGGGCGAAAGACAAACCTCTCGCCGCGCAGAGGCAATGGGTGCACTTGCCCTGATGCCAAGGCTCTCAGCCGGGATTTCCCGGATGGCCTGCGGCCGGCGACCGACGTGGACCTCTCTGACAATTCTATCACGTCCCGCGAGATCAGCAAGCGTCTTCTCTGGTCGACGGCGAGAAGGTCCGCCCGTTTCCGGGCCATGCTGTCGCTCAAAGCGGGCTGTGCAGGGGCGTTCATTGCCGATCCGCGCAGACCATCGCCGTCGCCGCCGCCCTCTCCGGCGGTACAACCCCCGGCCTGCACCCCTTCGGGGCCGAGCCCGCCGAGGCGGGCTCCGGCCATCATCGAGGCGGGCTGACCATGCCACCCGTCTGGAATTCGCCACGCGTCATAAAAAACAGTATTGTGTCCCCAGAATGTCGTCCCCAGAATGTTCTCCCAGAATGTTCTGGCCGCCGCATTGAGGACGAGGCTTGTCAACGCCAGTGCTGTGAGGGCAATTAGAGTTTTGATATGTTGTTCAGTGTTGTCTCGTTTCATCTTTTGTTCTGTTAACCGGCCTTTGGGTCCTTCTTGCCCAGCATCTCGCGCTGTTTAAGGATTTCGACCGCTCGCTTGGCCTCCTCCATGCTCCTGTACTCACAGCGCTCGGCGGCCTCCTGCTGCATCGCCCGACTCTTGCCGCGGTCCACGAGGCTCTCGGCCGGATCCTCACTCTCAGGCCAATCCCAGTCGTCCGTGCGGAAACTATGCAGCGGAAGCCAAGGCTTGCCGTTGACCTTCAGGTTGCCCATCGGACTTGTCGCCCAGGCGTAGCGCACGGCCACCGGTTCCTTGACCAGCGGGCTCCACACGATGACCTTCGTCGCATCGAAGTTCTTGTTGGCGACGTTCCAGGTGCCGGCGTCCTTTCCGAGCGGGTACGCGGCGTGGGCCATGTAGAACTTGCCGGACTCGTCGGCGATTGAAAAACCCTCGGGAGCCGTTGACATGTCATCCGGCATGACCTTCTTGTCGAAGGTCAGCACCATGCAATCGCCAT
>DATKXP010000671.1:0-6146 GCA_035529015.1 Phycisphaerae bacterium
ATCGACGGCCTCCATCTTGAGGGCCTCGATGGCGACGGGGGTGGTGATGCGGCCGTCGCCCTTGACCTGGGCGTAGTCGCGGACGCGGCGCATGAGGCGGATGCAGATGCGCGGGGTGCCGCGGCTGCGGCGGGCGATCTCGACGAGCGATGCGTCGTCGGCCTCGACGGCGAGGAGTTTGGCGCTGCGCGAGGCAATCTCCACCAGGTCCTCCTGCGGGTAGAACTCGAAGTGGTGGAAGATGCCGAACCGTTCGCGCAAGGGCGCGCTCAGGAACCCCGCACGGGTCGTCGCGCCGATCAACGTGAACGGTTGCAGGGGCACGTTGATCGTCCGGGCGAAGGAACCACGATCGACCGTGATGTCGATCCGAAACTCCTCCATGGCCGGGTAGAGGAACTCCTCGACCACGGGGCCGAGGCGGTGGGCCTCGTCGATGAACAGGACGTCGCCGCTGGTGAGGTTCGTGAGGATGCCCACGAGGTCGGCGGGGCGCGTGAGCGCCGGGCCGCTGGTGGTCTTGATGCTCGCGCCCATCTCGGCCGCGACGACGTGGGCGAGGGTGGTCTTGCCCAGGCCGGGCGGCCCGTGAAAGAGGATGTGTTCGAGGGGTTCGCCTCGCCCCTTGGCGGCCTGAATGGCGATGGTGAGTTTCTCTTTGAGGTCTCTCTGTCCGATGACCTCGCCGAGGCGGCGTGGGCGCAGGCTGAAGCTGAAGCCCTCTTCGTCGGGGCCCTGGCTTTGTGGGCTGACGATGCGTTCACGTGGCATCGGGGTCTTGGGTCTCCTGTTCGGCGGGCTCGGCGCTTTCCGGCTCGGCCTTGTCGGGCTCGATGATCGGGGGAATCGAGATCCCCAGCAGGGCCGCGCCGACGAAGGCGAAGAAGCCGATCCGGCTGTCGTTGTCGATGGCCATGGCGATGGCGGCGGCCAGGACGCCAAGCCCCACGGACAGGCCAATCCGTCGCATCAGGTCGCTTCGCATGGTTAGACGCTCCTTCCCGGCGCGCGCCCCCCGTCCGTCTTTGCCTTGGCGCCTGTGATGCGTTCGCGCGGCATCGATTGCTGCGTTGACGTCATCTTAGCCCTTGCGTGCATGGCCGCGGGCCGAGCCCGCGGCTCGGCGGCGCTTTTCGAGCCGCGACCTCGGGTCGCGGCAACTCTCGCACACCTGCTATCCTTCGGCGCTGGTGGGTCCCTGGTGGAACGCTTCGCGGACGAGTTGTTCGACGTCGGCCTTGTCGCCGAGGCGTTCGAAGGCGGCATTGACGCGTTCGACGGCCTCCGGGCGGGCCAGGCCCAGGCTCATGAGCACCGAAACGGCCTCGCGCTTGGATTCGGGCTCGTCTCCCCAGGCGCGTCCGCCGGGGACCGCGACGGCGAACTCGTCGAGTTTGCCGCACAGTTCGGCGATGATCTTGTCGGCGGTGCGGCGGCCGATGCCGGGCAACTGCGCAAGCGCCGCCGCGTCGCGCGACTCGATGCGTTCGGCAATCTGGCCGACGGGCAGGACCAGGCTCCGCAGGCCCTTGGCGATGCCGATGCCCTGGACGCTGACGTACCGCACGAAGAAGCGGCGTTCGGTCTCGGAGAGGAACCCGATGAGCCGCGGCACCATCTGGCCGTACGCCGGGTTGCCGTCGAAGTATTCGAGCGTGTGGAGCGCGACCTGGCGGCCCAGGAACGGCCGCAGGTCGTCGGCCGTCACGGGCGCGACCATCACCTCGTAGGCGACGCTGCCGGCGGCGACGACGACCCGGTCGTCGGCCAGCGACTCGAGTTGTCCGGAGATCCGTGCGATCATGGTACGTGTGCCATCCGTCCGGCGTGGTGCGCGTGACAGAGGGCGACGGCCAGGGCGTCGGCCACGTCGGCCGGGTAGGGCGTCTCCTGGAGGCGAAAGGCGCTCTGGATGGCCCGTTGGATCTGCTGCTTCGACGCGTGGCCGCTGCCGACGAGCGATTTCTTGATCATCGTTGCCCCGTAACTCTCGACGCGGGCGCCGGCCTCGGCGGCGGCCGCCAGGACGATGCCCCGGGCGTGGCCCATCAGGATGGCCGTCCGCGGATGCCTGTAATGCGAGTACAGCGTCTCGACGGCGACCACGTCGGGCGTGAACTCCTCGATGACCGCCGCAAGGCCGCAGCGGATCTCGACGAGGCGGTCCGCGAGGTCGTCGGTGCGGGTGGTGCGGATGACGCCGGCCTCGACCAGACGCGGCGCGCCGACGGCGATGCCGGGCGCGGCGTCCCCCGCCGGCGACGCGAGTTCGATGACGCCGTAGCCGGTTCGCTGGAGGCCGGGATCGATGCCGAGGATTCTCATAATTGCGGATCTCGGATTTCGGATTGCGGATTGCGTGAGCAGCGGCCCCGCGTTCCGCGCCCGGATGTGGTTCTCCTCCTCGTCCAGTGCCGCAGGCACGATTGCCCTGTAGCCACGCGCCGCGAGCCCGTTGGAACGGGGCCACCCCGATTATGTTGAGCCCCGGAGGGGCGATTGATGATAGCGTCGGGCGCGAGCCCGGGGTAGTCAAATCGCGTTGTTGGCCAAGCCCCAGCGGGGCGAAAGAACGGTTCCCGCGCGGCCTTCTTTCGCCCCTGCGGGGCTGAACCACAAGACAGAAAAAGGTTCTGCCTTCCGTGCCTTCCCAGGGCTCGCGCCCTGGGCTACTATCTGCCGCCCCTGCGGGGCCTAGGTGCAGAGCGCCGACGGTACATGCTAACTGAGGCGCAGAGAAACTTTGTGCTTCCGCCGCCAGTGCGGTCCCTCGGGCGTATCCTCGACGGCAATGCCTAGATTATCAAGTTGCTGCCTTATGGCGTCCGCCGCTGCAAAGTCTTTTGCCTTGCGTGCGACTTCCCTTTGATTCAGCAGCATTCCCACGACGCCGTTAAGCACCTTCTGAGTTCGGTCGTCTGACACCGGCCTGAACTGCAAGCCCAGGCACGTGAGTCCTATCTTCTCGAATGCACTCCGAAGTTCCTGAACAACAGTCCGGTTGGGCGGCCGTATCATTGTCGCCATGGACTCAAGCAGCACGGCATGCTGCAACTCAAAAAGGGCAGCCAAGGCACTAGGTGTCCCGAAGTCGTTATCCATGGCCTCCTCGAAACCGCGACGCGCTCGGTCTACAGCCGCCAACGTGCTCTTGTCGGTTGGTGGTTCGCCTTGCCATTTCCAGCCCTTGCCCTCGGTTGGCACTGTATCTATGACTTCCCTTTCTTGGGCCAGTTCGGCGAGGTTCGATAGATTGTCAAAGGCGATTGTCAGTCGCTCGTAGCCAGTAGCGGCCGCATCGAGCGCTTCGTCGGAGATGTCCGTCTGGCTGCGGTAATGGCTGTGGAGGATGAACATCCGGAGGACCATGGGGTCCCACTTCTGGAAGGCGTCGCGGAGGGTGATGAAGTTGCCGAGGCTTTTGCCCATCTTCTGGCCATCGACGGTGACCATGTTGTTGTGGAGCCAGTATTTGACGAAGGGTTTTCCGCTTGCGGCCTCGGCCTGGGCGATCTCGTCTTCGTGGTGGGGGAACTGGTTCTCCATGCCGCCGCCGTGGATGTCGATCGTTTCGCCGAGGTACTTCTGGCTCATGACCGAGCATTCGAGGTGCCACCCGGGGTACCCCGTGCCCCAGGGGCTGGGCCACTGCATGATGTGCCCGGGCTCGGCCCGTTTCCAGAGGGCGAAGTCGGCGGGGTGCCGCTTCTCGGGGTTGACCTCGACGCGGGCGCCGGCCTGCATGTCTTCGACCTGGCGGCCGGAGAGGCGGCCGTACTTGGGCCAACTCGACACGTCGAAGTAGACGTTACCGCCCACCTCGTAGGCGTGGCCCGTCTCGATGAGACGCTTGACGTGCTCGATCTGTTCGACCATGTGGCCTGACGCCCGCGGCGAGATGTCCGGCCGCAGGACGTTCAGGCGGTCCATGTCCTCGAAGTAGCGGCGGGCGAACGTCTCGGCGATGGCCATGGGGTGCGTCTTCCTGGCCCTGGCCTCCTTCTCGACCTTGTCTTCGCCCTCGTCGGCGTCGTCGGTCAGGTGCCCCACGTCGGTGATGTTCTGGACGTAGGTGACCTCGTAGCCCAGGTACCGCAGGTACCGGACGATACAATCGAAGGCGATGTAACTCTTGGCGTGTCCGATGTGGGCGTCGCCGTAGACCGTCGGGCCGCAGACGTACATGCCGACGTGCGGGGGCGTGAGCGGCTCGAAGGGCTCTCGCTTGCGCGTGAGCGTGTTGGTGACGTGCAGGTTGTTTTCGCGGAGTGTCATCACATGACCTCGTGCGGCGCGCGGCCCGCCGTGTGTTCACGGCGGGCTAAATGCGATCGAGGACAACAACGGCCTGGGCGGCGACGGCTTTGCCTGCACCGATGGGTCCGAGACCTTCGAGCGTCCGGGCCTTGAGGCCCACGGCATCCGGCGCGACGGCCAGCAACTGTGCGAGGCGTTCGCGCATGGCGGCCTTGTGGCGCGCCAGTTTCGGCTCCTCCAGCAGGACGTTCACGTCGGCGCTCGCCGGTGTCCACCCGGCATCCTCGGCCATCTCGACGACGCGGCCGAGGATATCGCTGCTCGGCGCGTCTTTCCAGGCCGCATCGGTGTCCGGAAAGTGTTCGCCCAGGTCGCCCAGGCCTGCCGCGCCGAGGATCGCGTCGGCCACGGCGTGAAGGACGACGTCGCCGTCGCTGTGCGCCAGCGGTCCGGTGCCGGACGGCACCTCCACGCCCGCCAGGACCAAGGGGCGGCCCTCGACGAGGCGGTGAACGTCGAAACCGATTCCGACGCGAATGGGTGACGGCACCGATGCCCCCGGATTTCGCTGCCCTGCGGCTCAGACGGCGGCCTGCCCGGCACACGGTGACCCGACGCTCCCGCGTCGGGCTCGACACAGCGGGCTCGAAGCAGCGGGCTCGATGCAGCGGGCACGGGTCGCCGCGCTTATCTCAGGCGGAGTTTATACGCGGTACCCGGTATTTGCAACGCCTAAAGCCCGCCGAGTAAGAGGCTGTCTCATAACTCCCTCACCCTACCCTCTCCCGCCAGGGGAGAGGGGACTTGGAATAACCTTCAAATAGAAAGGGCTGTGCCGACCGTCCTTGGGACGTTCGAGACAGCCCGTGGCTTTCGGTGCACGCGTTGCGCGGCCGGGTCTATCTTGTCGTGAGGGCCCTGAGGCGGTTCTGGGCCTCGTTGACCTTGCCTTCATCGCGTGTGTATTCGGCGATGACGCGGTTGTAGAGTTCGACGGCCTTGACGCGGTTTTTGAGTTTCTCGTCGTAGATTTTGGCGGCGTTGAAGAGGGCGGGGTGCTCGGTCTCGGGGTTCCACTCCCAGCACCGCTGGTACGACTGGACGGCCCGGGCGAAGTCCTGGAAGTACCATCCGCCGTAGATCTCGCCCATGCGAAAGGCGGCGTCGTCGATCTTGTCGCTCTGGGGATACTTCTCGATGATGGTCCGGAACTTCTCGAGGGCGACCTTCAGATACTCCTTCTTCCCCGGCGGGAAGGCCGGGTAATCCTTGTAGTTCAGCCCTTCGGTGTACAGTTGGTCGGCGACCTCGATGCTGTTGGTGGGCCGCAGGTCGGGCCCGGCCAGTTCGGCCACGACCAGGTACTGGATCTTCGGGACGTTCTCAAAGGCGGCGACTTCCGACTCGGCCCACTCGATCTTGTGGGCCGTGCCGCGCCCCGTATAGAACTCCTTCAGTGCCGTCAGCGCCCGGGCGTAGGCCTTGCGCGTGCGGGCGACTTCCTCGACGAGTCCGACCTCGCCCGCACCCGTGTAGTCGATCTCGACCTTCGGCCCAACCTGGGCCTCGACCGTCTCGGCCTGGAGGTCCACGGGGCGTGCGGGCCGCTTCTCCTCGTCGGGGACGGCCAGGACGGCGGGCTGTTCGGGGGTGGGTTCGATCACCGGTTTGGGCATGGGAAGGTCGGCCGGCGTGATGGTGGATTCCTTGGGCGGCGCGACCGGTTTGACCTTGGCGGCGCCGAAGAACTCCTCGGCTTCCTTGACGGCCTCGGCGCGGCTCTTGGGCGGCGTCTCGGCGGGGCCCGGGAGTTTGGCCGGAGGCTCGGCGGGGGTGCCGGCGGGCGGCGTCGTCTCGGGCGTCTTGCCCGGCTCGGCGACGACGGGCGG
>DATKXP010000672.1:0-4687 GCA_035529015.1 Phycisphaerae bacterium
GGCAGCGGGCCGCCCTGGCGCGGGCGCTGGTGCACGAACCGCGCATCCTCTTCGCCGACGAACCCACCGGCAACCTCGACTCCGCCACCGGCGAGGAGATCATGCGCGTCGTCACGCGTCTGAACCGCCGCGACGGCCTCACCGTCGTCGTGGTCACCCACGACCAGCGCGTGGCCGAGCAGGCCGACCGGGTGCTGCACCTCGCGGACGGGAAACTCTTGCACGAGGGGTGAGCGGCCGGTAAAGTTGCCATCCTTGTGCCGCCGAAACAGGCTTCGGCGACTGGAAGGAAGCAGGTCATGGGGCGGAAGGTCTGGCTCAACGGCGAACTTCTGGGCCGCGAGGACGCCAAGATCTCGGTCTTCGACCACGGTGTCCTGTACGGAGACGGCGTCTTCGAGGGCATCCGGTCGTACGGCGGGAAGGTCTTTCGCCTCGAGGCCCACGTGCGCCGGCTCTATGACTCGGCCCTGGGCATCCGCCTGACCATCCCCATGTCGCAGGAGGAGATGATCCAGGCCGTCACCGACACGCTCGAGGCCAACGGCCTGACGGACGCCTACATCCGCGTCGTCGTGACGCGCGGCGTGGGGACGCTTGGCCTCGACCCGAACCGGTGCCCGGAGCCCAGCGTCTTCATCATCACCGACAAGATCTCGCTCTACCCGGACGAACTGTACGAGCGGGGGCTCGACATCATCACCGCCGCGACGATGCGGAACCACCCCAACGCCGTCAACCCGCGCCTGAAGAGCCTCAACTACCTGAACAACATCCTGGCGAAGATCGAGGCCATCGACGCCGGTACGCTCGAGGCCGTCATGCTCAACCACCTGGGCTACGTGGCCGAGTGCACGGGCGACAACCTGTTCATCGTCCGCGACGGCACGGTCTTCACGCCGCCCACTGCGGCGGGGATCCTCGAGGGCATCACGCGCAACGAGATCATCGACATCGCCCGCCAGCAGGGCATCGACGTCCGCGAGGAGAACCTCACGCGCCAGGACCTCTACGTGGCCGACGAGTGCTTCCTGACGGGCACGGCCGCCGAGGTCGTGCCGGTCGTGGGGATCGACAAGCGGCCCATCGGCACCGGCAAACCGGGCCCGATCACGAAGCAGTTGGCCGAGGCGTTCCGGCAGCGGGTCCAGGCGTAGGCCGAGCCGCCCGTCGAAGCACAGACTTCAGGGGCGAGGCACGCCTTGCCCCTCGATTTTGCGCCGGCGATCCCCAGGCGTACTTGCCCGGGTCCCCATGCTGCGCGGGTTTGATTCCGCGTCACTTCGCAGCCGTCTCCTTGAAGTGAACCAGCACGGCCCGCGAGGCGGGGGCGGCGAAGGTGAACCGGCCGCGCGCCTCATGCGAGAGCACCTCCTCCGTCATGGCGATGACGTCGAAGCGGCGTACCTCCCACGTGCCGGACGGCAGGTTGGCGGTAAGGCCTTCGTGCGCCTCGCTCGTGCCGAGGACGTACTCGTGACCGGGCCAGGCCATGGCGCGGCAGTCCTTGCCGGCGCCGGGGAAGATGGCCCCAGGGCCAATTGGCGCCATCTGCCAGAAGGTGACGTGCTCGTCGATCCTCTTGCGGAGCCACGCCAGATGTGGCACGGCCGTGTGTTCGTCGGGCTTAAAGCCGCCCCAGAAGTAGTGGCCCTTCTTGGAGGCGGGCTTGTGGCCGGTGGTGCCGTATCCGCCGCCGAGGAACGCGCCGAGGTGGCCTTCAATGACGTCGTCGCGGCTGAACTCATCGCCCTTGCCCTCGTACCCGAGTTCGTCGTTGATGACGGGGCGGTCGCCGCCGCCGGCGGCGTGACTCGCGGCGATGGCGTCGGCCGAACGGGCCAGCGTGCGGATCTTGTTCTGGATGATGACGTGATCGTTCCACGGCGGCGGAGCGTTGAGTTCCTTCGGCCACGTCCGCGGCTTGCCGTGGACGCTGACCGGCGTGGGATAGGGCAGGTGGGTGCGCAGCGCCGCGCCGAATCGCCGGATCTCGTCGGCCGTGTAGTTGGGGTTCTTGATGTCCCATTCGTTCGCAAGGCACATCCACACGTTCGGGTAACTGCCGTAGCGTGCGGCCACGTAACGGAGGATGGGCGTCGCGTCGCCCGTGTTCCCGCCGGCACGCAGGATCGACCGCGCCTCGCGCGTGTCGGGGCCGTTCAGGATGAGGTCGGCGATGATGTCCTTCTCCCAGGCCGTCCGGACGGCCGCGTCCACCCGCTGGTGGAACCATTCGGGGTTCGGCCGGTGCGAGAAGTCGCCGTCGTCGGTGGGGCGGCCGCCGTCGTCGAGAAACGGCTTGGCCTTGGGGTTCGGGTAGCGGCAGGGGTGGATGCCGAAGCGGATCTTGTTGAGGTATCCGGCATTGGCGGCCACGTCGTCGGCGATATCGCCGGGGCGGGGGCCCTCGTCATTCATCTGGCTGAGGAACGAGTAGTGCGTGTTGCCGAAGATGTACGGGTGCGACCCGTCGGACCGCTTGTACCACCGTCCGTCGGGCGTGTCGGGGTCCACGAGCCAGAAGCCGGGGTACTTCGACGGCGCGGCGGTCACCGTGTCGCCCTGGCGCTGACCGGCGAGTTTCTTGTCGTTTGAGTGGACCTCGACGAGCGTCCACGTGCCCGCTTTCGTCGGGCAGAAGCGGACCACAAAGACGTTGCCCTCGCGTCCGCCCTGGCCGTCGCCGTCCCAGAAGCCGTGGACCGTGTATTCGGGCTCGCCGCTTTCGTGCCGGAACCGGACCCGCAGCGCGATGTCGCGGGCGGGGGCGTCGGCCGCCTTGCACGCGGGGCCCTTGAAGGGGATCTCGACGACACCGTACACGGTGCCGCGCCCGACCTCCGCAGCCGGCGCGGCGGCGCAGGTTCCCAGAACGATGAGCACGGCGGCCAACCCAGGCAGGTTCAGAGGAGTCTTGTGAACGTCCAGCGCGGCGGGTGTCCTCACCCGCCGCGCCGCTGCTTTTCTTTGCGCGGTGGGTGGGGACACCCACCGCGCAAGACGTTCCTGGTGCAGCACAGCAGCGCCAGAGGGTGTCATGTCATCCTCCTCGGTTGCAGTTTCGTAGGGGCGTGCCATAGTATGCCCACGCCGCTCACCACGGCACGGGGTCGCCGCCGGGGGAGACCTTGGGGAGTTTCAGGCCGGGACGGGTGACGCGCGGCTCGTCCTCTTGCCCTGGCCGCACGGGTGTCTCCGGTTGCTGCGGCTGCTCCTCCTGGGCGGGCGCGCCGCGGGCCGTGAGGTACAGGACGAGGTTCGTGGCGACGGCGGCGGCATCGGCGGCCTTGTACCCGAGGAGGTTGTGCGCCTCGTACGGGCTCAGGCTGAAGGCGACGTCGAGCGGCGAGTACACGCCGACCATGCGGTCCCCGGCCTCCTTCTTCGCGTCCTCTGCGTCTGCGAAGATGCCCCAGAGTTCGGCGTGGTCCTTCTTGGCGCGGGGTATGCGCAGAGCCCGGCGGAACTGGACGCCGGACGCCAGGTCGTATCCGGCAGCGGGCGGCATCGTGCCGGTCATCAGGGGATGGTCTTTGGGCAGCGGTTGCAGGCGCCAGCCGGCCGCTTCGGCCAGTTCGCGCACCGCCTTGTCGAACGCCTCGGCCCCGCCGCCGGCCTCGGCCCAGAGGAAACCGCCGTCGGCCCGCCACGACGCCAGTGCCTGACGCTGATCATCGGCCAGCGCAAAACCTCCTGTGCCGGTCAAGTACGCCACGTCGAAGTCCTTCAGGGCCGCCGCCTCGACGCCGCCTTCGGTGAAGGGGACGCGGGCGGGTTCGGTCACCTCGAGCGCGAGGCCGAGCGTGTCGCCGAGGTGTCTCCCGAGTTGCCGGAGGCACCGATAGTTGGCGCCCACGTACCAGTCGCCGCTTGTCTTGAGGCGCGCGATGCGCAGTCGCCGGCGCGGGCCGGGCTGCGGCCTCTGGGTGTACCGGTCGTCGGGCGGGGGCTCGCGGCCGGCAAGTTTCGCCCGCAGCGGCGCCCGGTCGGTGGCGCACGAGAACAGATTGATACCCCACCGGAAAAGATACTCCCTCGACGTAAAGGCCCGCGTGTGCCAGGGACACGAGACGTCGTCCATGGCGTAGTAGAGGATGGTCCGCAGTCCGTCGCGAATGCCCATCAGTTCCGGGCGCTTCGAGAGCGGGTACGGATCGGTGAAGACGGGGTGATCGCCGCCCAGTGGCCTCAGCGGCCACTCGGGCCAGACCTCGGCCGCGAAGGTCGTGACCCACGCTCGGACGGCCGGGTTGCCGCACGATGCCTCCAGCAGGATGGTGCCGCCGGTGTCGGCGAAGGCGCGAAGTTTCCTTTTCTCGTCGTCGGTCCACCCGGGCACGCTCTCGGCGGAGATGTAGAGGATGGGTGCGTCGTGGAGTTCCTCGAGCGGCGCCTTCAGGTCCACGATCTGCCAGTGGAACGGTTGTTCCTTGGCCCATTCGATGTAGCGGGTGAGGTTGGCGGCGTCGCGGCGGTGGGGGTTCCAGATGCCTGGGAACCGCAGTTTGTTGAGGACGATGGGCGCGCGGCCCTTGTAGAGGAAGAGGATGGCGAAGCAGGTGTCGGGCACGCCCCCGCCGCCCCAATGCTGGACGACGGTCCGGACGGCCGGGTCGATCTCCCGCCAACTGCCGTCCGGCAACTGCCGCGACACCAGAAACGCCGCCCCTTCCTTGTACCAGTT
>DATKXP010000673.1:0-11904 GCA_035529015.1 Phycisphaerae bacterium
GACAGCGCCGTGTGCACGGTCCTGGCGCATCGCGCCGTGGGGAGCCACGTCAAGGTGATCTTCATCGACGACGGGCTGATGCGGCAGGACGAGCCGCAGTGGGTCAAGCAGCAGTTCGCGGGGCTGGGCATTCCAGTCACCATCGTGCAGGCCGCCAAGACGTTCTTCAAGGCCCTGAAGGGCAAGATCGACCCGGAGAAGAAGCGCAAAGCCTTCCGGCACACATTCTACTCGGTGTTCTCGAAGGCGGTGCGCGCCTCGAAGGCGCAATTCCTGATCCAGGGCACCATCGCGGCCGACATCCTGGAGACGAAGAAGGGCGTCAAGACACAGCACAACGTCCTGGACCAGATCGGCGTCAGCGCGGAGAAGGGGTACGGCTTCCACGTGATTGAGCCGCTCAAAACGCTCTACAAACCCGGCGTCCGCCAAGTCGGCCGCGCCCTGGGCATGCCGAAGGCGCTGTATGCGCGGATGCCCTTCCCGGGTCCGGGGCTGGCCACGCGATGCCTGGGCGAGTGTACGCCCAAGCGGATTGCGGTGGTGCGGCGGGCGTGCCGGATCGTCGAGGAAGAGACGGAGCGATTCAAGAAGTTCCAGACGTTCGCCGTGCTGCTGACGGACCAGGCGACGGGCGTCACAAAAGGCGGCCGCCGCCGTTTCGGCGATCTCATTGCCGTCCGATGCGTGGACTCCGAGAACGCCGTCACGGCCACGGCCACGCGCCTGCCTTGGCCGACGCTGATGACGATCCAGAAGCGGATCTCGAAGGAGATCCCGTCGGTGACGAAGGTGCTGTACGACCTGTCGCCGAAGCCGCCCAGCACGATCGAGTACATCTAATACTACTACGCTACGTTCCGCGCGGCGGCCTTCCCAGGCCGCCGCGAACGCCGTTTACGCCTGTTCCTGGTGGCCTGGGAAGGCCACCAGGCGGACAACAAGGCGAAGTAGCGTTGCAGGACTAGCGGCGAGACGCGAGCGACCCGGCAAAGGGGCAACCCGCGAGACCCTGGCGAGAACCGCATGAGCGAGCAGAAGGCTGCACTGGTCCTTGAAGACGGCACCGTGTTCGACGGCAGGCCCTTCGGCCACGCCGGCGAGGCCCACGGTGTGGCCGTCTTCTACACCGGCGTCGTGGGGTACCAGGAACTGCTGACCAATCCGTCCTATCGGGGCCAGGTGGCGGTCCTGACGTATCCGATCATCGGCTCTTACGGCGTGAACGACGAGGACAACGAGTCGCCGGGGGTCCATCCCGTGGGCCTCGTTGTGCGGGAGTACAGCGCCCACTACTCGAACTTCCGGGCCACCGGCGCGCTGGAGGACTTCCTCAAGTCCAACGGCGTGGTCGGCATCCGCGAGGTGGACACGCGGGCGGTGGCGGTGCATCTGCGCGAGCGCGGCGAGATGCAGGCCGCCGTCGTCAGCGGCACGTTCGACACCAAGGAGATCGTTGCGAATCTCAAGGAATCCGGCCGCGCCCCGGCCCGCGACCTCGCCGCCGAAGTGACCTGGGAAGGCGAGCGCGCGGCCAAGGGGAAGGCGACGCATGCGCTGACGGTGCTGAACCTCGGCGTCAAGGAGAGCCTGCTCGGGCAGTTGGCGGACCTGGGGTGCTCGGTCCGGATTCTGAGGTCGTCTGCCGGCGCCGATGCCGTGGTGGCCACGAAGCCCCAGGGCGTGGTCCTGGCGGGCGGCCCCGGCGACCCGCGCGTTCTCGACGACGTGGTCGAAACCGTCAAGGGCCTCGTGGGCGCGGTGCCGTTGCTCGGCATCGGCCTGGGGCACCAGGTGCTGGCGCTGGCGCTGGGATGCGGCGTGGAACGGATGAAGACGGGGCATCGCGGCGTGAACTACCCCGTGAAGGACCTGACGGGCGGTCCGGGGGCCATCACGGCTCAGCATCACAGTTACGTCGTGGCCCCGGACAGCGTGCCGGCTGGTGTGCAGGTGACGCACGTTGCGCTGAACGATGAGACGGTCGAGGGCATCGCGAGCGAGACGGCCGGCGTCTGCGGCATCCAGTTTCATCCCGTCCGTGACGAGATGGAACAGCCGAGCCCGGCCCTGCGCCGGTTCTGCGAATCGCTTTAGGGAGACACACGCGGGTGCCCAAGCGAACGGACATCAAGAAGATCCTGATCATCGGGTCCGGGCCGATCATCATCGGCCAGGCCTGCGAGTTCGACTACTCGGGGTCCCAGGCCTGCAAGGCCTTGAAGGAGGAAGGTTACGAAGTCGTCCTGATCAACTCGAACCCGGCCACGATCATGACGGACCCGAGCATGGCCGACCGGACGTACGTCGAGCCGATCACGGCCGAGGCGATCGAAAAGATCATCGCGAAGGAGCGGCCGGACGCGGTGCTGCCGACGCTGGGCGGCCAGACGGGCCTGAACGTGGCCGTGTTCCTGGACCGCGCGGGGGTCTACAAGAAGTACGGCGTCGAGGTCATCGGGTGCCACCCCGATTCCATCGCCCGGGCCGAGGACCGGGACCTGTTCAAGCAGGCGATGCTGGAGATCGGCCTGAAGGTGCCCGACAGCGGCATCGCCACCACCGTTGAGGAGGGGATGGAGATCGGGCAGCGGATCGGGTTCCCGCTGATTCTGCGTCCGGCGTTCACGCTGGGCGGATCGGGCGGGTCAACCGCGTACAACCTGGAGGAACTCGGCGACTGCCTGACGCGCGCCATCACCACGAGCCCGGTCGGGCAGGTCCTGGTCGAGCGGTCGGTCCTGGGCTGGAAGGAAATCGAGTTCGAGGTGATGCGCGACTGCGCCGACAACGTGATCATCATCACCTCGATGGAGAACGTGGACCCGATGGGCGTCCACACGGGCGACTCGATGGTCGTGGCGCCGTCGCAGACCCTCTCGGCACCCGAGTACGTCGAGTACACGAACCTGTGCCGGCGGATCATCCGCAAGATCGACGTGACGGGGGGCGGCATCAACATCCAGTTCGCCGGCGACCCTGCGACCGGCGACATCGTGATCATCGAGGTCAACCCGCGTCTGTCGCGTTCCAGCGCGCTGGCGTCGAAGGCAACGGGGTTCCCCATTGCGCGGGTGGCGACGAAACTGGCCGTCGGCCTGACGCTCGACGAAATCCTGAACGACGTAACCGGCAAGACGCTCGCGTATTTCGAGCCGACGGTTGACTACTGCGTGTTCAAGGTGGCCCGTTTCACGTTCAAGAAGTTTCCGCAGGCCGACCCGACGGTCAACACGTCGATGAAGTCCGTCGGCGAGGCCATGTCGATCGGGCGGACGTTCAAGGAATCGCTCCAGAAGGGCATCCGGAGCCTCGAGATCGGCCGCTACGGCCTCGGGTTCGACGGCAAGGACCACCTCGTGCCCGAGCCGAAGGACGACGCGGAACTGACGTACAAACTCGTTACGCCGAACGACGCGCGCCACTTTTACGTCACGTACGCCCTCCGGAAGGGCTGGAGCACCCGGAAGGTGGCCGACCTGACGAAGATCGACCCGTGGTTCATCCGGAACGTGCAGGAGATCATCGACATGGCGGACGAGGTCGCACGGCATAAGGGCCTCAAGGACATGCCTACGGACCTGTTGCGGCAGGCCAAGCGAGCCGGGTTCTCCGACGTCCAGATTGCCCACCTGACCGGCACGCGCGAAACCGACGTCGCCGGCGAAAGGAAGGAGCGAGGAATCAAGCCGTCGTACAAACTGGTTGACACGTGCGCGGGCGAGTTCGACGCCAACCGGCCGTATTACTACTCCACGTACGAGCCGGTCGATGAGAACCGCGTCACCGGTGCGAAGAAGATCCTGATCCTGGGCGGCGGGCCGAACCGCATCGGCCAGGGCATCGAGTTCGACTACTGCTGCTGCCACGCCAGTTTCGCCGTCAAGGAACTCGGGTACGAAGCCATCATGGTCAACTCGAACCCCGAGACGGTCTCGACCGACTACGACACGTCCGACAAGTTGTACTTCGAGCCGCTGACGCGCGAAGACGTGCTGGCCATCATCGAGGCCGAGCGGCCCGAGGGCGTCATCGTGCAACTGGGCGGCCAGACGCCGCTGAACCTGGCGGTGCCGCTCGAAGAGGCCGGCGTCCGGATCCTCGGCACCACGCCCGACTCGATCGACCGGGCGGAGGACCGCGAACGGTTCAAGCAGTTGCTCGCGAAACTGGGCCTCCTCCAGCCCGAGAACGGGACGGCGTTCTCGTACGAGGAGGCGAAGGGGATCGCGGAGGAGATCGGCTACCCGGTCGTGGTCCGCCCGTCGTACGTCCTGGGCGGGCGCGCGATGGAGATCGTCTACGACGCCGAGGAACTCCAAGGGTACATGGCCGAGGCGCGGATCGCCTCGGACGTCTCAACCGACCATCCCATCCTGGTTGACAAGTTCCTCGAAAACGCCATCGAGGTGGACGTGGACGCCGTGGCCGACGGACGGATGTGCGTCATCGGCGGCATCATGGAACACATCGAGCCGGCGGGCGTCCACAGCGGCGACTCGGTCTGCACCATCCCGCCTATCACGCTGACCGAGGAGATCGTCGCGGAACTGACGCGACAGACCAAGGCGCTGGCCATGGAACTGGGCGTCGTGGGCCTGATGAACGTCCAGTACGCCATCCGCGGCGACACGATCTACGTGCTCGAGGTCAACCCCCGGGCCAGCCGCACGGTCCCCTTCGTCTCGAAGGCCATCGGCGTGCCGCTGGCGAACATCGCCACCAAGGTCATATTGGGCAAGAGCCTCGAGGAACTCGGTTTCACGCAGGAGGTGGTTCCCAGGCACATGGCCGTCAAGGCCCCCGTGTTCCCCTTCGCGCGGTTCCCCGGGACGGACGCGGTGCTGGGCCCCGAGATGAAATCGACCGGCGAGGTCATGGGCATCGACTCCTCCTTCGGCATGGCCTTCGCCAAGAGTCAACAGGGGGCCGGCCATGTCCTGCCGATGGACGGGACCGTCTTCATCTCGGTCCGCAACAGCGACAAACGCGACGTCATCTTCATCGCCAAAAAACTGGAGGACCTGGGTTTTGACCTGGTGGCCACCGAGGGGACGGCGGCAGCGCTGGCCCACAACGACGTCCGGGTCACGCCGCTTCGCAAGATCTCCGTCGGCCGCCCCAACGTGCTGGACCTGATGAAGAACCAGCAGGTGCGGCTGATCATCAACACGGTCAGCGGCAAGCGTCCGCGGATCGACGAGATTCACATCCGCACCCACGCCATCGCGAACAACATACCGCTCATCAGCACGCTGAGCGCGGCAGCCGCCTTCGTCAACGGTATTGAGGCCCTGAAGAAGCGCGGCATCGGCGTCAAGTCGCTTCAGGAGTACGCCGGACAGGCGTAGGCTTCGCCGGGCGGCGCGGCGGGCCCGTTTAGCCGTCGCCGGAACGGCGTCGGGAACTGGCGCCGGCGCTCCGGCGGCAAGGCCCGTCGGCGTTCCGCCGACGGCTAAACGCTGGCGCCCGACGGCTGAACGAGGCGCGAGGGCTACTGCTCGGCATCGCCGCCGTCGTCCGACGCACAGGCGCAGGCGCGGTTGGCCCACTTGATCGACTCGTTGAAGACGGGCGGCACGAGGTCTTCGTCGATTCTCAGGTGGCCGGCGTGCTTTGAGAACGCTTCCCAGTGGCCTTGCTCGTAGGCTGCAATCAGGTCGTACACCCACCGGTAAGGACAACTGCCGCCCAGCAAAGCCGTCTTGATCTGGTCGTCCAGGGGCAACTTTGTCAGGACCTCCGACATGGGCATGTCGAGGATGGCGTCCATGAGCGAGAACATGCCCATCAGGAACAGTTCGGGGGCGGCTTCCTGCATGCCGGTGATCGGCGCAACGCCTTCGCCCATCTTGGCCCGTGTCATGGCGCGCAGGAACAGTTCATTCGATTTATCGGTTCCCATGTCGCGGAGCGAAATCAGGGCGAACCACTTCCGGACTTCCTTGGGCCCCAGCCAGACGAGGGCGTGCCGGATCGACTGGATCTTGTGCCTGAGACCGAACCATGCCGAGTTGATGAACCGCAGCAGTTTGTACGCCAGCCCCACGTCCTGCTTGATGATCCCTTCGATCTCGTCCACGGAGACCTCCGGCCGGTTCATCTGCTCCAGGAGCCTCAGGCGCGCCAGTTTGCTCGCCGAGACGTCCTTGCCCTCGTGAATGCTCGGCTTGGCGAAGAAATACCCCTGGAAGTACGTGTAGCCGTCGGCCTCGGCCCGGCGGAACTCCTCATCCGTCTCCACCTTCTCCGCCAGGGCCTTGATCTTGCGGCCGTTCAGAACATCGGCCACACGCTTCTGTTCCTCAAGGGGCGTTGCCATGAAGTCGATCTTGACGATGTCGGCCAGGTCCAGCAGCGGGTGCTCGGGATCGGTGAGGACGAAGTCATCGAGAGCCAGGGTGTACCCGGCGTCCTTGAGCCGCCGGCACGCCGCGATCACCTCCTCGTCGGGGTTGATGTTCTCGAGCACCTCGACGGTAACCTGGTCGGGCGGCAACAGGTTGACCACATCCTGCAGGAGGAGATTGCGGGTGAAGTTGATGAACCCGCGTTGGCCGGCCGTCAGTTCATCCAGGCCGATGGTCGCGAAACTGTGGGCGATGACGTCCAGCGTACAGGCATCGCCGTCGGTCCCGTCGTACCGGTTCTCCCGGCCTGAGCGGAACAGCAACTCGTAGCCGTGGACGTTCTTGGCTCGGTGAAAAATCGGCTGGCGTGCCACGAATACTGATGTTGTCAGGTTGGTGGCCTGCATTGCACTTCCCCCCACACCCGGCGCGATCCAACTTCGTGACCGATTCAGCGAATCGCCGCCTACGCGGCGTACCCTGCGGTCCCCCAGACTGCTGGTGAGTCCACCCCGGCTCTTTAGATATCGGCCGCTTCTGAACGTCTTTATGAGGTTTTCCGGAATGGAAAGCGAGAGGTACTGCCGGCGCGTTCCCGACACGGCATGCTCTTGCATCGGTTGCCAGTGGTCGGTACACTCAAGTATATTATTTCGGATGACGCCTCTTGGGGGACCCATCATGGTGCCGCGTGCTCGCAGCAGACAATGCGCCGCCGGGAGCCCCGTTTGCCTCCTTGCCTGCATTCTCGGGGTCGCTGTCGGGGCGCCCGGCGGGGCGCCTCCTGAAGCCCCGGAGCGGCGCGCGGCGGCCGCGGAAGAAACCTTCGGCTGTGAGGTCAATCCCACGGGCGACCCTATCGGCGGGGGCCCAGGCTACCGCCGCATCGTTGCCCGGAGCGCATCCCAGGTCCAAACCGCCGAGCAGTTGATGGCGGCCCTTGCCAAGGCGAAGGCCGGCGACATCGTGTACGTGCCCGACGACGCCGAGATCGACCTGTCGGGCAACGAGAACGTCGTCATCCCCGGCGGCGTGACCCTTGCAAGCGGCCGAGGGCGACGCGGCTCGCAAGGAGCACTCCTCTTCAGCAACGAACTCAAGACCTGCCCGCTCTTGCTGGTCGGCGGCGACAAGGTCCGCGTCGCCGGGCTCAGGCTGCGTGGGCCCGATCCCGACCGGCGCACCGAGCAAATGGCCCGACTCCATCGCGAAGGCAAGTATTACAGCATCCCCAACAGCCGCGGCATCCAGTCATCCCATCCGGGCCTGGAAGTGGACAACTGCGAACTCTCGGGCTGGAGCCATGCGGCGGTCTTCCTGCGAAAGGGAGCGTCGGGGGCACACGTCCATCACTGTTTTCTGCATCACAACCAGCGGAGCGGCCTGGGGTACGGCGTCTGCCTCGACGAGTCGAGCGCCCTCATCGAAGCCAACCGCTTCGACTGGTGTCGCCATCACATCGCCGCCACCGGGCGGCCGGGCACCGGGTACGAGGCGCGGTACAACCTCGTTCTCGAGAACGCGAACGGGCACAGTTTCGACATGCACGGCGGCCGCGACCGAAAGGACGGCACCGACGTCGCCGGCGACTGGATGACGATTCACCACAACACGTTCCGCGCCACGAGCGTCGCCGCCGTCGTCATCCGCGGCCGCCCCACCGGCCGCGCCGACATCCACCACAACTGGTTCCTCCACGCCGCCCCCGACAAGGCCGTCCGCCAGACGAACGCCAAGGGGAACGTGCACGTGGACCGGAACGCGTACACCGACAAGCGGATCCCAGCCGATGGGCCGGGCTAGAGCAGTTCACGATTGAATGGTGCGGATCCTCGCGCGGTGGGCAATCTTGCCCACCGCGTAGCGCGGCACCTCCGTCGCGCGGCGGGCAGGATTGCCCGCCGCGCAAAGTGCGACAGGCAATCGTGAACGGCTCCATGCGGTCTTACGTAAGTCTTTTGCCGTCGGGTGCCATGCCCGCGTTTACGTGTGCATGCCGTGGCGCCAACTGATTGGGCTCGTAGCCCAAGGGGCTTGCGCCGCTTGCTTACGTGCGCGGCTAGTTTTCTCACGTGGCTGGTCGGGCGCGAGTGTAACTAGCCGCGAGCGTAAGCGAGCGGGTGCCGTTCTCGCCACGACAAAAGACTTACGTAAGACCGCATAAGCGGGCTGAGGGAAGTTCTCTGAGGTCCAGGCGCGGCGGGTCTGGAGCGCCCGCCGCGCAAGCCCCCCTCGCGGCAAAGGAACCTCCGGTCGTATAATGCATTAACCGGCGCGCGAGGCGTCGAATCTGGTGGAGAGTGACCGATGAGCAGCGGTTCGAGAATCGCCATCATCATCGCCGCCGCGGTGGTCGCCATCGTCGTGATCGTGGGCGGCCTGATGGTCGCGGGCGTGGGCCTGTTCTGGTTCCGCACGACGGCACACGAGGACATGGCCCAGCGCGAGGCCATCAGGGCCCTCGAGGAGGCCATGGCCCAGAAGGCCGACGACGTGGCCACACTGGCCGACCGGGAAGCGGCCGAACCGACGGTCGCCGCGACGAGCGATGCCCGGCGGCCCCTGGCCGAACGCCGCCGGGAAGCCATCGCGCGCGGCGTGGCGTATCTCGTCAAGACGCAGGAACCGGCAGGTTCCTGGGGCGAGGGCAACGCCGGCATCACGGCCCTGTGCGCCGACGCGCTGCTTTGGTGCGGCAAGACCGCCAAGGACGAGCCCGTCAGCCGCGCCATCGCGTACCTCCTGAAGCATCAGAAGGACGACGGCGGCATCTACGACGTGGGCCTCAAGACCTACACCACCAGCATCGCCCTGATGGTCCTGGTGAAGGCCGACGCCAAGACCTACGCCGGCCCCATCGAGAAGGCCAAGGCCTACCTCATCAAGCACCAGTGGGACGAGGCCGAGAGCATCGACAAGGGCAACCCCTGGTACGGCGGGCACGGGTACGGCCAGCACGAGCGGCCCGACCTGTCGAACACGCAGTACTTCGTCCAGGCGATGCACGAGGCGGGCGTGCCGAAGGACCATCCGCTGTGGAAGAAGGTCGTGGTCTTCGTCAGCCGCACCCAGGACCGCAGCGAATCGAACGACCAGATGTTCGCCGGGACCGACTCGGGCGGCATGATCTACTCACCTGACGTCGGCGGCGAGTCGAAGGCGGGCACCGTGGACCTGCCGAACGGGAAGAAGGGTCTGAAGGCCTATGGGTCGATGACCTACGCCGGGTTCAAGAGTTTCATGTACGCGGATCTTAAGCGTGACGACCCGCGTGTCCAGGCCGCCATGGAGTGGATCCGCCGGCACTGGACGTTCGAGGAGAACCCGGACCTCGGCCAGCAGGGCCTGTTCTACTACTACGAGACGGCCGCCAAGGCCCTGAAGGCCTGGGGCGAAGAGAGAATCGTTGACGCGCGCCGGCGGACGCACGATTGGCGGGCGGAACTGTCGGAGACCCTCCTCAAGCGCCAGAAACCGGACGGCTTCTGGATAAACGAGGCCGACCGCTGGTTCGAGGGATTCCCGCCGGTGCCGACCAGTTACGCCCTCATCGCTCTGGCCCACTGCGAGTGAGCAAAGCAGGAGAGCACCATGCATCGACGCACCTGTAAGGCCGTCGCCCTGGCCGTGCTGGCAGTGTTGCCGGCCACGACCGCCGCCGAGGACGTCGTCATCAAGACGCTGCCCGGCATCGTGGTTGACACCAAGGCGCGCGAGGTCCGGCTCGAAGGGACGGTGTGCCTTCAGGAGGGGGCGCTGGAATTGTTCGTGTGCAGCGAGGGCACCCGCGAACACGAGAGCGTCATCGTGGTCAAGGCGAAGCCGTCGCACGTGACGTTCGCCCTGTCGCTGCTGGGCCTTCAGCCCGGCAAGCCGGGCTTCATGACCCCGGGCGGGGCGTTCAGTTCGCCCGCCGGCGAGATCGTCACGGTCACGGCCCGCCTCAAACCCAAGGGCGGCACACCCCGGGAGGTCCCGGCGTGGAAACTGCTGCGCCTCTCGGGCATGGAGGAAGGCCTCGACCGGCCGTTCGACTGGGTGTACGTCGGCCGCCCCGAAGCCGACGCCCTCCAGGCCGCCGACCGCGAGGGCACGGTCGTCTGCATCTCGAACTTCCGCGAGGCCGTCATCGACGTGCCTTTCGAGTCCACCAGCGTCAACGCCAACCTGGCCTACGAGGCGAACCCCAACGTGGTTCCGAAAGTGGGGACGCCCGTGGAACTCGTCATCCGCCCGACGGGCAGCCGCATCAAGCCGACGAAGGTCGAGATCGAAGTCGTCCTCAAGAAGGGGGCGCCGCCCGAACTCGACGGCAAACCGATAACCCTCGACGCGCTCAAGGCCGCCGTCTCTCGGATGCCGGCCGCCATCCGCACGACCGTCCTGCGGGCCGATCCCCAGGAGGCGTTCGGCCGCGTCATGGAGGTCCACGACGTGCTGCGCGACGCCCTGATGCAGGTCCACCTGGTGGTCCTCAAGCCCCAGGCCCCCGCGCCCGGGAAGGCGGGGCCGCCGCTCGATATCGTCATCACGGCCGACGGCAACGTCCGCGTGGGCGAGGCGGCGCTTGCGCCGAAGGAATTCTGCGCGAAGGTCAAGGACCTGCTGAAGGGGGCCGAGCGCGTCCGCCTGATGGCCGACGCCAAGGCCTCGATGAAGACCGTGGCCGAGGTCATGGCCGCCGTCCGCGACTCTGGCGCCGCCGTCAGCCTGACGACCAGCGCGCCGGGCAAGCCCGGCGGCTAACACGGCCCTGCGCAGGCTACTCGGCGGTGCGCGCGATCCACGTCCGGAAATCGTCGCCGATGTCGCCGCGGTCTCTGTACCGCTGCATGGCGCTGCGGCAGTGGCAGGCGCGGTCGGAGGGGAGCCGCCGGAGGGCGCCGGCCAGGATCTCGGGCAGCCGCTCGGCGGCCCGGTCGCCTTCGGCCAGTTCCTCCTCGGTGGCCATGCCCTCGAACAGCACGTCCGGCCGATACGGTCGCGGCTTGACGCCCTCGGCCGGGTTGACGACCCAGCAGAGCGGCGCGTAGCACATTTCGAGTTCCCGCGCGAGCGCGAACTCCGGCGCCACCGTCATGCCGACCACCGCGGCGCCCTCGGACGCAAAGAGGCGAATCTCGGCAGGCGTCTCGAGCCGCGGCCCGTCGGTGCAGACGTAGACGCCGCACGCCGTGTGCGGTGCGCCCGCCGCCTCAAGCGCCCCCGCCAGCGCCTGCCGAAGCGCCGGGCAGAACGGATCGCTGTGCCGGAGGACGCCCAGGCCGGTCCCCTCGAAGAAGGTCTTCTCGCGGCAGGTGGTCCGGTCGAGGACGTCGTGCGGCACGACGAACGTGCCGACCGAAAGGTCCGGGTCGATGCCGCCGCACGCGCTGGTCGCCAGGACGAGATCGGCTCCCAGGTCTTTGAGCGCCCAGAGGTTGGCCCGGTAGTTGACGCTCCAGGCCCCGACCTGGTATCCCTCCTCGCCGTGCCGCGCGAGCAGCAGCACCTCTTGCCCGTCCGGCAGGGCCGCATGGAACACCGGCCGCGACCGGCCAAAGGGCGTCTCGCG
>DATKXP010000674.1:0-2573 GCA_035529015.1 Phycisphaerae bacterium
ACCGTCATGCCACGTCCTCGCCCTGCGACACGTCGCTCGGCGACACGTCGCTTACCGTATAAGACGCCTCGGCCACGCGGGGTATTTCATCGAACAGGCGGCGCGGCAGACGCACCGTCTGGACGATGCACCCGTCCTGGATGGTGCGATCCAGCACCGTCGCGTGCTGGTCGATCCACGCCAGGAGCCGACCGTCGGCGGCGTCGGCACGGACGGTGGCCTCGGTCTCGGGGCCCGCGAGACGCTCGGTCACCACGTCGGCCAGGCGGTCGAGACCGGTGCCCGTCAGCGCGCTCGTTGCGACGGACCCGGGGCAGGCACGCTCGAGCAGGTCCAGGTGCACCGGATCGGTCACCAGGTCCACCTTGTTGAGGACCACGAGTTGCGGCTTGCCGCTGCAGCCGATCTCCTGGAGCACCGCCGCCACGGCATCGAGGTCAACGCGGACGTGCTCGGTCGAGGCGTCCACCACGTGCAGCAGGAGACGAGCGTGGACGGCCTCTTCGAGCGTCGCCTTGAACGAGGCCACCAGGTGGTGCGGCAGGTCGCGGATGAATCCGACCGTGTCCGACAACAGCCCCGTCAGGCCGTACGGCAGGGGCCAGGCGCGGGTCCGCGTGTCGAGCGTGGCAAACAGTTTGTCCTGGACGTAGGCGTCGGCGCCGGTCAGGGCGTTCAGGAGGCTCGACTTGCCGGCGTTGGTGTAGCCGACGAGGCCGACGGTGAGTTGATCGCCGCGAGACCGGACCTCGCGCTCCTTCCGGGCGTCGATACGGGCCAGCCGCGCTTTGAGGTCCTGGATGCGGCGGCGGACGATGCGGCGGTCGCTCTCGAGTTGCGTCTCGCCCGGGCCGCGCGTCCCGATGCCGCCCTCCATGCGCGACAGGTGCGTCCACATCCGCTTGAGCCGCGGGAACGTGTACTCCAGTTGCGCCAGTTCCACCTGCAGCCGCGCTTCGTGGGTCCGGGCGCGCGACGCGAAGATGTCGAGAATGAGTTCGCTGCGGTCGATCGTCTTGATGCCCGTGCCCTTTTCGAGGTTGCGGACCTGGGCGGGCGTCAGGTCGTTGTCGAAGATGATGACGTTGGCCCGTTTGGCGCGGGCGACGCCGAGGAGTTCCTCAACCTTGCCGTGGCCGATGTACGTGCCGGGATGGATCCTGCGACGGCGCTGGGTGACGGTGCCGACGACACGGGCACCGGCCGTGTCGGCCAGGCGCCGGAGTTCCTCGAGGCGGTTACGGTGCCCTTTCTCGTCGGGCTCGCCGGGCGCGACGCAGACAACCTCCACCAGAACGGCGCGTTCCTTGACGACACTTCGCCGCGTATCTTGGAGTTCTTTCACTCGCTGCCGCTGGGCCTCCTCACTCGCCTGCCGATGGGCCTGGCCGCCCTCTCTTATCGCCACTAATGGTAGAACCCCTTTAAGCGGGGGTCAATGCCGGAAAAACGGCCGTGCGTCCAACCGGTGGCGCGGTTGCTCGCGGCCGGCCGTTTGCGGCTTGCCGTCTGTGGCGGCCCTGCCGCCGTAAGGGCGAAGCATGCTACGCCCCTACAGTGCTCGCGGCTGCCGCCGGCGATTATATACTTTACGAAAACGGCCTTTCTTGAGACCCCCCCCAAATCGCGCTTTTCGGAGGGCCGAACCCCGTTTCTGGCCCAGAAACGGCGATTCGGGTCCCGAATGTGAAGATAGGCAAGGCAAAACGGGGGTCGTTTTGATCGGTTTCTGATCGCTTTTTACTCAAACTTGGTCCGTTCTTGCTCCTTTTTACCCCTTTTTTAACCTCCATGCAGCGGGGTCAATATGCTCTGAAGTATCGAAAAACCGGGGACGGACGAGGCTGGAGGCCGGAGACCAGAGGCTGGAGGGACGGCAACTTGTTAGAACTCTAACAAAATCGGAGGGCGGAAAAGGGCCCTGGCGCTATTAAAAACGTCGATTTCGGCCGAGGGGCCGCGCAGGACGGGATTCGGCGTATGGCCCGAACGCAATATGACAGGCCGAAATCGGGCGATCCGCGTAAACGCTTGTGTGGAAAGGACTTACGTCTCGCCAATGGTGGCGGAAGTTGTTAGAACTCTAACAAAAAACGGCAACCCGCCTTCGCCAAGGCTATGGCGGACAAGCGGCGACAGATCTTAACGCAGAGGGCGCAGAGGGCACGGAGAGAACGCAGAGAACGGCAAGGAATTGGGCAACCCGCCGTCGCCAAGGCTTCCGTCTTCGCCAAGGCTACGCCGGACACGACGGCGGGCAAGCGGCAACAGCCCTTTTAGCCGCGCCCCGCAGGGAAGCGGGTTCTGGCCGGCAACGGCGCCTCACGCCAGGCCGCAAGGGCGCCAAGAACGGCTGAGCAGCGGCAAACACCCGCCGTAGGGGCGAGGCATGCCTCGCCCCGTTTATTGAGCCCGGCAAAAGTAATCTTCAGGAACTCGGCCGGAGGTGAACGGGGGCGACGGTGCCCCGCGCGACGCGCTCCCCTTCGGGTCGCGGTTAAAAGGGCGCTCGGAGAGGCTCTCCGGCCGAACTGCGGCCGATGCCGGCATAAAGATTCCTTTTGCAGGACTCA
>DATKXP010000675.1:0-4976 GCA_035529015.1 Phycisphaerae bacterium
GCCGCCCATCGCCGGTGCGAACTCGCGCTCAAGGCTATGTGCATGAGAATGTCCGCGAGCGACTGCGGCATATGAAATCCCGGCCCTTACGAAGCCCCTTCAGGGCTTCCTCCTTTTTTCCCGCTTCCCTATGGCTGCGCTTTGCCCTTCGGGCTTTCGCTTGCCATAGGCTATCATACGACGCACCTTTGGTGCTATGGATGACGGAATCATGCAAGATATGGCTGCGCTCCGCTCTTCGGGCTTTCGCTTGCCATAGGCTATCATACGACGCACCTTTGGTGCTATGGATGACGGAATCATGCAAGATATGGCTGCGCTCCGCACTTCAGCGGAGTCCCTTGGTGCGTTTCATCCAAGCGGTGCGACACTCGATAATCTATCATCTGAATGACACACTACACTAGATTGTCCGACTGATGGTGATCATCCCGTCGTCTGCCTCAACCGCGCCACGCCTACTCCATCACACACAGCCGCCACGTCTTCGGCTAAGGCCGGGGCATGGTATGGATGCCGGCGGCCGGCCCCACACCCACCACGCGCCCAGATCCATAATTCACTTGCCCAGAACAAACTCCCCGAAGCCCTGTGGGTTGATCAGCGCCTCGCCGGGCTGGTCGTTGACCAGGTTGGTGTGCTTGTTCGACCAGTAGACGCGGGCGGTGTTGACGGTGCCGGACGGGTCGGAGAGGATGAAGCCGACGTCGCCGCGCAGCTTCAGCTCGGGCGTGGGCTGCACGCCGAGCACCGCCCACGGCAGCGCCGCCGTCACCGTGTAGCCGTCGCCGCGCACGGTCACGGCCGGCGTCACGTCGGTCAGCAGTTTGACCTGGTCGAAGGTCAGCGTCATCACCGGCGAGGTGAAGTTGAACTTGTCGGCGGCCGGCGCGCCGGGGGCCACGGGCTTCATCAGCATCGCCACCGGCTTGCCGTTGAAATTGGCCATGACGACGCGCAGGTCCCCGGCTACGGCCTTGGCGGCCTTGTTGCCGGCCGGGCTGAGCTGGAAGTCCACGCAGTCGCCGGTCTTGAAGAGCAGATGGTAGTCTTTGCCGCCGTTCTTCCACGGAGTGGGGTCGTTGACGTTGTAGGAGACGTACAGGTTTTCGGCGTCCCAGGCGGCGCGGAACTCCGCCTTCACCGGCTGGCCCTGGTTCTCGATCCGCAGCGCTTTGGCCTTCGTCCAGTCGACCCCTCCCTTGGCATCCTTCTGCACCGGCGCGATGGTGAACGGTTCCTTGGGCTTGGCGGCGGCCAGTGCGCGGCGGGTGTTGTCCTGGTCGGCCTTGACCAGATCCGCCTGGCTGACCTCGAGATCGGGGGCGGATAAACGCCGGATGGAATCCAGCCCCTCGATGCGGATGATGTTGCAGAGTTGGCCGGGCGGCAGGGCGCCGCTGCAGCGCACCACGCCATCGGCCTGCCGGCTGATGACGCCGCTGAAATGCTCCCCGCCGCCGTTGAGCGCCGCCAGCGAGACGGCGCGCAGTTCCTTTTCATCCTGCGGCCACTGGATGCCGGGAATGCGGCAGTCCTTGGTCAGAATATCGACGAACAGGCCGTCGGTGGTGAGGTAGTAGTCCTCGCCGAGGTTGCCGCGGATCATGAACACGTTGGTGCCATCGCCGCACCCGGCGACGATCCCGGCGATCTTCAGGCAGCCGATCAAAAGCCCCGGCCGCGGCATGGTGGCATTGTGCGAACCATGCACGGAGTGGTACGGCGAGCGGTACTTCCAGACCACCTTGCCTTCGGACTTGGTGAAGCCGGCCACATAGACCTTGTTCTGTAGATTGATGAAGCCCACCACCAGGTCCTTGCCCGGTACCGGCACCGCTTCCATCAGGCTGAACTCCGCCAGCAGTTTGGTGAAACCATCGACTCCGAACACCGGCCGGCCATCGTCACGGTAACGCAGGGGCTTGACCTTGAACATCCCTGTGTTGTCGGCGGTCTTCAGGCAGCCGGCGGCGTAGAAGCTGAAGTCCGACGGGTCGATCCGGCCGCCGCCGCCGAAACCGCCGATCGGCAGCGCGACGCCGTCGCCCCACGTCGGCTTGCCGTCGACCACCTTGTGCTTCTTCAACGACGGGATGATTTCGCATTCGCTCTTCTGGACGTAGCCGTCGTTGTTGAGGTCATTCCAGATCAGCATGTCGCAGGCGTCATTGTCGGCGTAGCCGCCGCTGGGGTTCTTGACGATCTGGGAGCCATACATGCCGCCGAGAAGGTTTTGCAGGCGGGCGACGGTGAAGATCCCAGCCACCGCCTGCCAGGCGTTGCCGACCTTGATCATGACAAAGACCGGCGTGTTGCGGAATTCGCCGAGGGAGACGAAATACTCGTGCCGCTTGCCCGAGGCGGAACTGAAGAAGACGTTGCCGCTGCCAAACGGCGTGCCGCCGGGCACGACGAAGTCGCCTTTGGCCGGGTCTGGGTTGTACATTACGCATTCGACACCCCATGTTCGGGTCGCGGGGTCAAGCTTGATCTCGTTGTGTTCCGCGAAGCCCTTGGTGGGGTCGGTGTCATGGATGAAGCTGCCCTGACCGGCATAGCCGGTGTTGCCGATGAAATCGCGCAGAAGCTTGCCATCGGGCCGCCATACTGAGACGCGGCGCGGGGCGTGCGAGTATTCCGCCACCCAGACGTTGCCGGCGGGGTCCACGGCCAGGCCGGCCATCTCGCGCATCCCTTCAGGCTCGAAGGCGCCTTGGCGCGCCCGGCCACCGCGTTTGCCGAACGCGCCGAGCCGCCTGCCGTCCGAGGCGAACTTCTTGACCTGCAGGTCGCGGCCCAGGTCGGTGACGTAGAGGTTGCCGGCCTTGTCGAGCGCCAGGGCGCCCGGCTGCTCGACCCCGCCGCCGAGCGTGACGGCCGTTGCTTTGGCTATCGGGTCGGCCTCGGTCTTCAACGCCTCCAGGCCGACCTTTACCAGTTCCTTCTGCCGGAAGAAATAGAGGAACCTGCCGTCAAAGGCGAATGGGAACTTGTCATCGAAGCCGGACAACTCCAGGGTGGTCTGTTTGATCAGGGCCGCGGTGCCCGCGTCGAGGAGCCAGACGCGGTTGTCGTCGGTGGCCAGGATCAGCACGCCGTCGCCGACCGCCAGGGCGCGTGCCTTGGGCAGCGGCGCGGCGGCCGGAATTCCCAGCAGATCGTTGAACGACAGCGGCATCGGCAATTCCTTGCCGTCGCGGACAAACGGCGAGAACGCGCCGTTCACGGCGTTCATGCGCAGCAGTTGCGTGCCGCTGACACCCCAGTCGTTGGGCACGGTGTAGACGTAATCCGCCGTTGCGGCCAGGACGTTGGCGCCGCGTTTTTCGCTCCAGGCCTTGGTGCCGTCGGGCTTGACCACGAAGGTGCCGTAGCCGCCCTCGGCAAAGTCGGAGGCGATCACCATGTTGGCGCCCGAGTGGGCGAGCAGTCGCGGTACGCTGTGGTCGGCGCCCCATCCGCCCAAGTTGTCACTGGTCTGCCACGGCGGCGTGCCGGGGTTGTAGAAGCTCATTTCGTAGTAGCCGTCGATCCCGCCCTGGGTCAGGCCGCGCACCTTGTATTCGCCTGGGGCGACGAGTTTGCCTTCCTCGTCGAGCCCGTCCCACATCACCTCCACGGTCGCCTGGTCGCCGTCGCGGGCCACGGTGAAATCGGTCACCGCATAGCCGCCGGCCAGATTGCGCACGCGCTTGCCTTCCAGGTCGTCGATGACCAGGGTGAAGGTCCGGGCCGCGGCCGGCACCCGTGCGCGGACGGGGATTGCGCCCTGCGGCTTGAGGGAGCCCTCGAAGTACTGGCGCGGCTCGTTGACGCTCGCGGCCAGGGTGGTAAGGTCGCCCCATAGGTTCTTGGCGTTCCAGTAGAACTCGCGGCTGGTGGTGCCGGGCTGCATGTTGTCGGCGTAGCGGTGCATCGGCCAGTCGCGACCGGTGCTGCCGCCCCAGAGGAACTCCATGCCCATGCGGATGGTCTGGCCGGCTGCGCCGGTCCAGTCCTGGGCGTACATCACCTTCCACGGCAGCTTCAGCTCGTGTACAAAGCCCTTGCCATCCGGCAGCAAAGCATAGGCCGATTCGATGCCATCGCCCACTGCCGTCTCGCCCGCCTTGCCCGTGTAGTGAAGGACCGTCTTGCCGCCGGCCTGTTCATTCTCGCTCTTCCAGTAATAGACATGCACGGCAGGCTTCGTCCCCTTGTCAAAGCCCCACATTGTGAACCAGCTCGGCTGTTTGCCGGCAATCACCCTCAACTGGACGGCGTCGGCGACCCAACCGCGGCTCGGGTCGAAGGCCGGATCGACCGTGCTGTTCAGCGGCATCGGATCGCGCCAAATGAAGCACAGATAGAGGTTCTCACGGCCCCACATGGCGGCGGTCCTCACCGAGAAGGTGTCGCGCACCGAGGTGTCGGCATAGCTCCAGGTCTGGCCCGAGAGATCCCACTCGTCCAGCCTGCCGTCGATGGTGACGGCTCCCTTTGCGGGCACGGCAAAGAATCCTTCGTTCTGGGTCTGCCGTCCAATCATGTTCTGCCCGGCGTCTTGGGCGTGCAGCGCGCCGGCCAGGGTCAGGCCGGCAGCCAGGGTCATCATCTTGGTGCGCAACATCATGGTCGTTCCTTTCGTATTCGTTGTCATGTCCGAGCCTTTCGTATTCATTGTCATGTCGCTTGCCTCGGACTTCGTTCCAGTAAAGACGAGATCACTGATCATCACGTTTCGATTCCTTCAGGCCCGTTCCATCTCATAGACATCGGCAATCACATTGCGGAAGAAGCCGTCCGTTTCCTTCTCGATCACCGCTCCGTTGAACTTGCCCCTGAGCCGCACCACATCATGCCAGGGGGCCGGCAGCGTGAAGAGATTGCGGGCCGGGAAGAACGCCGTATTGGGGGGTGCCTCGTCTTGCAGCGGGAAGAACAGCAGATCATCGATGATAGACAGGTCGCCCACCAGGTGGGTGAAGGCATCC
>DATKXP010000676.1:0-2777 GCA_035529015.1 Phycisphaerae bacterium
CTGCGCGCGCGTGTCGAGCCGCGACCTTTGGTCGCGGGTACGCCGTTCCGGGCCACCGCGCCCCGCGCCCGTTCATTTGACCGGCACCGGATGCCCCGGCCACTTCGTGTAGTAGAGGTTGAAGTCCTTCCGCGCGAAGTACTTCCGGTACGCCCGCACGACGTTGCTCGGCTGGAGCGCCCCGTCGGCCCGGCGGCCGCCGATCTGGCTGTCGAAGATCCCTCGCCCGGTGTAGTAGTGGTGGTGCATGCCGAACTGGTCGAAGACGCGGAAGAAGTCGTTCATCAGGATCGTCTGGGCCTGCGAGTCGTTCGTCTCGGGGGCGAACCCGCCGAACTCGCCGCAGTGCATGCACACGCCGTTCCGGATGGCGTACACGAAGGCCGGCAGCCACATCCGATAGATGTCGGTGATGTCCTTCTCGAGCGTCGGCCAGCGATCCTCGGCCTTATGCAGCCGGAAGTTGTAATCGTGGAACGAGTGGACCGTCAGGGGGTCGCCGGTCGGTTCGATGAGCGCGAGTTCCTGGATCGCGCCCCACGATTCGCACGGTTCCACGTAGCAGAGGTGCCGCCTGTCGATCTTTCGGACCCGCCCGATGAGCCGCCGCAGGGCGGGGTTATACTCCTGGTGCTTGTGGTGGAACGCCTCGTTGATCAGGTCGTAGGCCACGGCCCAGAACGGCCGGTCGCCGAGTTGGCGGGCGATAGTCTCGTAGTGGACGCACACCTTCTCCATGAAGGCGGCGTAGTCGCCGGTGACCGCCTCGGGCTTCTGGCCGAGCGTCTCGTCGATGTTGTTCATGTAATTGGCGCCGACGGCGTTGCAGAAGTCGGCCATGATCTGTAGGCGCGTGCGTTTCTCCTCGGGCGGCCACATGCCTTTGGGCGGCAGATGGTCGGACCAGTTGTGCTGCGGGCGGTAGGAGTTCGCCCCGGTCGAGGCGATGGCCTCCATCTCGCGCTCATTCCCCGGCACGCCCGTATCGACGGGGCTGAACATCCACGACGTAAAGCCGGCGAAGCGAGGGTATGGCTCGATGGGATACGAGTACGAGACGCGGTCGGCATCCTGGATGCCGCGATAGGGGGCGAGAAGGCCGCCGTCTTGAAGCGTCTCGATTCGTTCAGGCTCATCGATCTTCAGGCCACGGAAGTTGGTGTCGATGGCGAAGGAACAGAACGCCGGCAGCGGCGCGATCCGAAGCGGCTTCGTGCCCCACTCGTCCACCGTCTCCAGGTAGTCGTAGATAACCGTGTGATGGAGCACCGGCCCGCGCGGCACGTTGTCGATGGAGATGGTCTGCCACGGTTCGCCGGGCCTGGCGACGCGGGTGACCTCCATGTAGTTGAGCGGCACGGCCAGGGCGGCGCGGGACCAGAAGGCGGCCTTGCCGCGAACATCGACGGGCTTCTTCCCCGTGTTCGGGTCGAGTTTGACCCACGGTCGCACGGCGATGACGCGGGCGCCGGCCTTCGTCTTGATACGCGTGACACCGGTTTCGCATGCGATGCTGCCCGGGTTCTTCTCGAACACGAGCAGGATCGGCCGCGCGCTGGGGCCGGCGGGAGGCCGCACGAACGCCCAGTTGGCCTTGAGTTTCCCCACCTTGGCGGCGTCGTAGCCGCCGGCTTCGTTGCCCGGGGGCAGGAGGAGTGTGGCCTTGCCCGCGTGATGGATTTCGAGCGTATCGGTCCTTGGCGTAAGGGCAACACAGGGCGACAGCGGTGTGGAAAGGACATCGACGGCCGGCGTCTTCGTGGCGGCGTCGGAGTCGAGGGCGGGGCAGGCGGCTTCGACCGTGCCGACGATGCCGCGCCGCTTCTCGTCGCGGCTTTCAATCCGAAGCGCGAGGACGTTTTCGCCGCCGAAGGCGATGAGGTCGGCCGGGATCGTGTACGTCCGCCGGCCCTGACCGCTGCCGCGGTCGGTGATCTCGACGTTGCCCAGCCAGACGCGTTCCTTGCCCGCGAGGGGCACCGTCAGGACGATGCTCTCACCCGCCCACTCGCCGGGGACGTGCAGCCGCCCGCGGTACCACGCCACGCCTTTGTAGCCACTGAAGCGCTGGTCCTGGTTCCACGGCCTGCCCATGGGGACCTGCGGCCACTGGTTCTCGATGTTGTAGCCGATGGTGTGCCGCAGTTCCTTGAGGCCCGTATCGTTGGGGTCGAGTGCGAACCGCCACCGTCGCGGCCCTTGCACCTTCGTCGGTCCGGTCACGGGGTTGATGCGGATGCCCCACTTGCCGATATGGCTGTCCGTCAGTTCCGGATGGTTGATCCACCCCAACCGGTCGTAGCGGCTTTCGTTGAGGTGGGGAAGTGGGTGGCCGAATTGCTTCTCCATCTCGGCCCGCACGCGGGCCAGGAGGCCGGCCTTCGCTTCCGGGGCCACCGGCCAGGGGCCGGCGAAGTGGCGCGACACCATGCCCAAGGCTCGGGCCCCGTCGGCCGCGAGCGCGGCTGCGGCCAGCGCATCGGTCTGCCTTCGCAGGTGCCCGATGCCGCTGTCGGCTTCGGCAAGCGCGCGCGAGACCTTCGCCAGGTCGCCAACCGTTTGGACCGCGTGTCTCAGGAGAGATTGCGCCTGACTGAGGAGTGGCGGATCTAACCGCCCCGGCCCACCCCAGCCGTGTGCCGTGTCGTCCACGACGTAGATGCCTTTGTTCAACAGGAGTTCGAGTTGCCACGCGACGCCGTCGAGGTCGCGCCGCAGGCGCTTGACTGTGGCACCGTAGCAGGCTTTGGCGAGCGCGTCCTCGTCGGCCTTCCAGG
>DATKXP010000677.1:0-4546 GCA_035529015.1 Phycisphaerae bacterium
TGCGGTCGGTCACGTCGCGGCCGACGGCCTGAACCTCAACCAGGCGCCCTGTCTCGTCGAAGATGCCGCGGTTCGTCCAGTACAGCCAGCGGACTTCGCCAGAAGGCAGCACCGTCCGATGCTCGTGCTCTGCCGAGGGACTGTCGGACGTGATCGAAGCGAAGTGCTCGACCACGGCGCCGCGGTCCTCGTCAGGGATCAACGGCAGGAAGTTGATCCCGGTCATCTCCTCGCGGGTGGAGCCGAAGTATCGGCAGTAGGCCTCGTTGACAAACGTGAGCGTGCCGTCGGGAACGAAGCGGCAGATGAGTTCGGTCTGGTCTTCGACGACCGCGCGGTAGCGGGCCTCGCTCTCGCGCAGCGCCTCTTCGGCCTGCTTGCGGTGGGACACGTCGATGCAGACCGTCTGCAGCAGGTCCTGCCCCCCGATGCGCACGCGCGAGACCGTGAGCAGAGCGGTATACGGCGTCCCGTCTCTGCGTTTCAGCCCCACGCCGTAGTTCGTGACGCTGCCGTATTGCTGGACGGCTTGCATCAGAGCCTCGCGGTCTTGCGGATTCTGATACGTGCCGGCCAGGTCGATCTTGCTGAGATCCTCAGGCGAGTAGCCGGTGATGGCCTCCATGGCCTTGTTCCCGGCGAGGACCTGCCCGTCCAGAGAGGCGAGCCCGATGCCGATGGGCGACTGCTCAAAGAGAAGGCGGTATTTCTCTTCGCTCTCGCGCAGGACCCGTTCGGCCTGCCTGCGTTGGGTGACGTCGCGGACGATCTCGACCGCGCCGACGATCTGTCCGCCGTCCTCACAAACCGGGTACCCGTGGACGTGCCACTCCCTGCCGTCGGGCGTGGTGATTTCGCTCTCCGCGGGCGCGCCGGTGTCCATCGCCTCGTGCACCGGACACCCGTCGCACACCTGCTCGCGTCCGTGCCAGACCTCGTAACACATGCGGCCGACGAGTTGCTCCGGGGTCAGGCCGGCGGACTCGGCGGCCGCGCGGTTTGCCCAGATGATGGCCATGTTGCGGTCATGATAAACTACTTCTTCGGAGATACTGCCGAGGACAAGGGATTCGTCGTCCAGGGTTTCTTTCAGACCCTCCTCGGTGTCGGCCGTACGGCCCCGGCGGCGTTTCAGGCCGGAAACCTGGCGGCGAAGGTCCGCCAGGTCTTGGATCAACTGCGCCTTGGTTTTCCGCTCGTCCTTCACGACGCCGTCCTCAGCCGCACGCGGTCATTTACAGAAGGGGCAAGGAGCCGCTTGCCAACAAGGCCCCCCGCCCCCCGAATGCGCGGATGCGATCACCACCACAGCCGCCTAGACGAGACCCAGCAGGACCTCCGTCAGGCGCTGGTCGATCTGCTCGTAGAGGAGTTTGCGTTTGGCCAGGCGGTCGGGATCGAACCTGGCTTTGCGGAGTTTCTCGGCGCCGGCGCCGGAGTAGGACCCGAGGAGTCTGGCCCACGTGGCGCCGCCCGCCTCCTCGAGTGTCTCGAGCATCTGGCACAGCGCCGCGTCGGCATTCACCTGGTCGGCCTTGATCTCGTAGGCCTTGTACGCCCGCATGCACCGCTCGACGAAGTCCCACGGGTCGGCCTCGGTCCGGTACGGATGGGCGTCGAACGACTTCGTGCCGCTGTACCCGTAGTCCTTGAGGAGTTTGACGACCAGGAGCGCCTCCTTGGGGTTGTCGCACCCGAAACTCATGTCCTGGTCGTACCGCAGGGGCTTCTGGCCGTTGAGGTGGATATCGACGAGTTTGCCCGCCTCCAGGCACTGGGCGAACTCGTGGAGCGGGTTGAGCCCCGCCATCTTGATGTGGGCCGTCTCGGGGTTCACGCCGACCATCTCCGGATGATCGAGCGTGGCGATCATCGCCAGGGCGTGGCCCGCCGTCGGCAGGTACGTGTCGGAGCGCGGCTCGTTGGGCTTGGGTTCGAGGGAGAAGACCATCTTGTGTTTCTGCGCCAGGACGTACTCCGAGAGGAAGTTGATGCAGTCGCGGAACCGCTTGAGGGCCTCGACGGGGTCCTTGGCAATATCGACGTCGGCGCCCTCGCGGCCGCCCCAGAAAATGTAGACCCTTGCGCCGAGTTCGGCCGCCACATCGATGTTGACCATCGCCTTCTGGACGGCGTAGGCGCGGACCTTCGGGTCATGGCTCGTAAACGCCCCGTCCTTGAAGACCGGGTGAGTGAACAGGTTCGTCGTGGCGGCGGTGCACCGGATGCCCGTGGCGCGCATGATCCGCTGCACGTCCTTGACGACGGCCCGCCGCTTGGCCGCGCTCGCCTTGAGCGGCCACAGGTCGTTGTCGTGATACTCGAACCCGTAAACGCCGCGCTTGCCCAGGCCCCTGATGGCCTCCAGCCCCGTCACCTGCGGCCGCGTGGCCACACCGAACGGGTCGGCCCCCTGGTTCATGACACACCAGATACCAAAGGCGAACTTGTCCGAGCGTTTGGGTTTGAGTGTCCTGGCCATGGGTCGTCTCCAGTACGGGGCTCGCCGGGGTTCGTAGTATGCCATCATGTTACCGGCTGGCGGCCCCTGCGCCAACAGTCTGGCGAAAGTCGCGTGTCGGGTTGCGTGGCCGCAGCGCCGGGGCCTATCCCGGGCGCCATCCGGGTCGCGTAGGGTGGGTGCTGTGCACCCACCATTCATCTTGTGGGGCCGGAGGCGGCATGAACCGGGTGGGTGCGGAGCACCCACCCTACGTGCTGTAGCAGCATGCGCGGCGGGCAGTCTTGCCCGCCGCGCGAAACAGGGCACACGCAACGTCAAAACGCTTTAATCCATAAGGCGCTTGTCCTTTTTCGCGCCCGCACCCTGCCGCTTCTGAAGTCTGGCCCACGTGTCCTTGAGCGTCACGGTGCGGTTGAAGATGAGGCGGCCGGGCGCGGAATCCGGATCGACGCAGAAGTAGCCCAGCCGCTCGAACTGGCAGCGGTAGCCCGGCTCGGCACCCGCGAGGCTCGGCTCGACCTTGCAGCCGGTGAGAACCTGGAGCGAGTCGGGGTTGATGCCCGCTTTCCAGTCCTCGCCCTCGGGCACGTCGGCGGGGTCCTCTTTCGTGAAGAGATGGTCGTACAGCCGCACCTCGGCGTCGAGAGCATGGTCGGCGCTCACCCAATGGAGCGTGGCTTTGACCTTGCGTCCGTCGGGCGCATCGCCGCCGCGCGTCGCCGGGTCGTACGTGCAGTGGAGTTCGGTGACCTCGCCGCGCTCGTCCTTCACCACGTCGGTGCAGGTGATGAAGTACGCGTACCGCAGCCGCACCTCGCGCCCGGGGGCAAGGCGGAAGAACTTCTTCGGCGGGTCCTCCATGAAGTCTTCGCGCTCAATGTATAGGACCTTCGAGAACGGGACCTGGCGCGTGCCGGCGCTGGGGTCTTCGGGATTGTTGACGGCCTCGAGTTCCTCGCTCTCGCCGTCGGGGTAGTTGTCGATGACCAGCCGCAGGGGATTGAGGACCCCCATGACGCGCGGCGAGGTCCGGTTCAGGTCCTGCCGCAGGAAGTGCTCGACAAGGGCGATGTCGAAGACGGCGGGGTACTTGCTGACGCCGGTGTGCCGCGAGAAGTCGCGGAGGGCCTCGGGCGTGTACCCGCGGCGCCTGAGGCCCAGGAGCGTCGGCATCCGCGCATCGTCCCAGCCGCTCACGTACCCGCCTTCAACCAGTTCGCGCAGCATCCGTTTGCTCATGACGGTGTGGGTCAGGTTGTAGCGGGCAAACTCGATCTGCCGGGGGTGGTGGATCGGCTGTTCCCGGCCGTCGTTGATGGCGTCGATGAACCAGTCGTAGAGCGGGCGGTGGTTCTCGAACTCGATCGAGCACAGCGAGTGGGTCACGCCCTCGATCGAATCCTCCAGGCCGTGGGCCCAGTCGTACGTCGGGTAGATGCACCATCGGTCGCCCACGTGCGGGTGCGGGGCGTGGAGGATCCGGTACATGACGGGGTCGCGCAGATTCAGGTTGGGCGACGCCATGTCCACGCGAGCCCTGAGGACCCGCGAGCCGTCGGGGAACTCGCCCCCCTGCATCCGCTCGAAGAGGTCGAGGTTCTCTTCGACCGGGCGGTCCCGGTACGGGCTCTCGCGGCCGGGTTCGGTGAGCGTGCCGCGATGGGCGCGAATCTCCTCGGCCGAGAGGTCATCGACGTACGCCTTGCCTTTCCTGATGAGTTCGACGGCGCAGGCGACCATCTGCTCGAAGTAGTCGCTGGCGAAGTACAGGTGGTCTCCCCAATCGCAGCCGAGCCACCGGACGTCCTCGATAATGGCGTCGATGTACTCCTGCTCCTCCTTGGCGGGGTTCGTGTCGTCGAACCGCAGATGAAACCGGCCGCCGAAATCGAGGGCGATGCCGTAACTGGTCCAGATCGCCTTGGCGTGGCCGATGTGCAGATACGCGTTCGGCTCGGGCGGAAAACGGGTGACCACCTTCCCGTCCCACTTGCCGGCGGCCACGTCGGCCGCCACGATCTCGCGGATGAAGTCCGCGGGCCGGGTCGTTTCGTCGGTGCTCATCGTCCGTGTGCCTTTCTC
>DATKXP010000678.1:0-14539 GCA_035529015.1 Phycisphaerae bacterium
GCGAAGCCGATGACCAGGTCAAGCAGGTGCTTGCGGAAATCGCCCGACGTCGTCTCCAGCCGGGCGGCCAAAACGGGCAGACATCGGCCGGCGCCAAGCCGCTTGAGGAGGTCCGAGACGACCGGTTCGCTGGGAAGGGACTCCGGCCCGTCGGCCTCCGACAGGCGGAACTCGTCTTCGAGAACGTCGAGTATCGCCGGCACGGCCAGTTGCTTGAACGAGCGGCCGACCGTCTCGACCAGCAGGTTCCTGGCCTCCCGATCCTCCATCTCCTTGAGCATCGTCAGCAGAACGGGCATGGACTGAGTCGCCGTATACGGCCAGCCGCCCGAGACGGCGTCGAGGGCAACGACGTAGTTGACCATGGCCTGCTTGTCGGCCTTGCTGAGGTCCGACGCGGGCAGCCCCTCCAGTGCCTCGCACAGCGGCGCGACGGCCGACGCGCCCAGTTCCACCACGCGCGGGCCCACGGTCTTGTCTCTCCCGTACTCGGCCACCAGGCGGGCGGTCTCGTCCGGCTTCAGAATCAGGTACACCGAGAGCCCGATCGCGATCGCCGCCAGGATAACCGTCAACCACCAGCGTTTCATGTGGTCCCCTGTCCGCAAAGGGCCCGTGGTGTTCGCGCGCATGCCGCGCTCGGTTAAGATAACCGAAACGGAGCGGGAAGGGAAGAACGAGACCGCGGTTGCCGGCGGGGTCCCTCTGTCAGCGTCCCCTGGCCGTCTTCGGCCGATCAACGATGGCGCGGATCATCCAGTCGCCGCCGCCGATCGAACTCGATGACTTGCCCGGCAGGCCCGCCAGCGTGTTGCCGCTACCCGCCTTGTCCTGGCTGACAAAGACGCCCTTCGTGCCGGTCGGGTTGAAGCCGACACAGATAATGAAGTCCTTGGGCACGAGGGCGGGCTGGCTGATTGGCAGTGGCACCCACGTGGCCTCCCCCCGCTCAAACGCCTTGTACGGGAACGGGAAGTCGGCGATGGCCCGGAACTGCCCGTCGCATAGCCAGACGTGGAAGTCTTCCTCGGGCGGCCGGCTGCCGCCGTAGCGGCTTCCGTGGATCGTCACGCCCCGCAGGTACCACTCGCCGTCGGGCACCTGGAACCGCACCGCGTGGCCGCTGCCGGCCAGGCTCTTGTGGCCGGCTTTGACGCCGTCGTCGTGCTTCAGCGTGACGGGGCGGCCGCCCAGGTCGCCCGGCGAGATGGTCTTGACGGCAAACCGGCTGGCCTCGCGTTTCACGACGAAGACCGGCTCGGCCCGCGTCCACCATGAGGTCGCTCGTGGTTTCCCCTGCCCCGCCAACTGGACCATGTTGCCCAGGGCCGGGCCGGGGTCGGACGGATTCACCCGTGTCTGGCCCCAGGCCTTGAAGAGGGCGGCCACGCCCTTGTGGTCAAGGATCTCGACCAGTTCCATCCAGAGCCCCGCCCCTTTGGCCACCTCGGACGGGTTTCTGGACGCAAGTTGCCGCTTGAGCCGGGCCATGCCGTCGGCGCGGTAGTCGTACGCGTCGGGCCAGAGCGCCTGGCCCGCCTTGGCGTACACGGCATCCACCAGGTGAGAGCCGAGGTAGTGGGCCCAACCCTCGGCGGCGGCCGTCGTCATCCAGTCGTGGTTCGTGACCGGCCGGTACTGGGCCAGGTGCCCCACTTCGTGGCACAAGCCGTACAGGTGGAAGATCCCCGTGACGGCAGGCTTGCGCAAATCGTTTTCGGAACGAACGCTCAGGCTGAAGCGGTCCTGCCCGTCGTTGAACAGGCGCGTCTCCTGATCCGGACCGCAGGTGACCCGGACGTGGATGGTGGCCGGCATGTCGTAGCCGAGGGCAAGCGCCGCAGCCCGCGCCGTGCCGACCGTGCGTCCGATGGCGGCCGCATAGGGCTCGCCGATGCCGGTGGACGTCACCACCACGCCGTCGGCGCGGAAGGTCTCCTCGGCAGCACCGACCGGCAGGGCCAACGTGGCGACCACGGCCAGAAACGCGAGGTGTCGCACGGCGTTCTCCTTTCGCGGACGGAACCGACTGCCTGCGGAGCGAAGGCTTCTCGACCGATATGGACGCGCCGCCCGCCGCGTCGGTTCCGCGAATTCCGCCTGGAGAGAGGATCGGGGTCACCGCCCTTTCGCACCTCGAGGACCCGCCAGGCGGTGTTGTAATAGTAGCCGTAGGCCGTGTCGGGGTCCTCAGGGTCCGCGCCGAGGAGTTTCTCGATCCGCCGATTGAGGCCGTCATAGCGATACGTCGCGATCACGGTTCCAGGCTCACCGTTGTTGTCGGCCTTGACCTGGGCGATCCCGTTCTGCGAGTGATGCAGCAGGTGCCGGCATCCCAGCACGTGTTTGAAGGTGCGGACGAACGTCTCGATCTGCCAGCGGGCCTGGTAGAGGAGACCGACCAGGTCGGCCGGCAGGTCCATCCGCCAGGTACTGGTCCATGTGGAGGCGTCGGTTGCCGGCGCGGTCGCGCCCGCAGCCGGCGTCATGGAGGCGTTCGAGAAGACGGGTGATCTTCTTGAAGTATTTGAAGCCCGTCAGGTCGCGTTCTTCGATCTTGCGTCGCTTGGGATGGCTCATGCTCCACATTGAAACATTGTGTTAAGATGGGCGCAAGAGAAAACTTAGGCAATTTTGACGCCCCCGCACCACCTAAGGCAAACGCCGTGCCGAACAGGATTGATCCTGTCCCCGGAATCCCGGAATCCTAGAATTTGCACTCCCTGTTGACCCGGTATCGCCTGCGGGTTACATTAATAGAAGAGCAGGGATGCTTGCCATTGGGCTTGATCGTTGGGTCGGATTCAGTTTGGCTTGGGCGCTTGCCCCAATTCAAGGAGACGAAACCATGGAACGCTCAGCAACCCGGATTGTGCTGATGGTCGTATTGTGCGCGGTCGTTGGCATGTGCATTTGCTGCGAGAAGCAAAAAGGAAGCCGCGCCCCCAAAGACATTGTTGATACAGCCGTGGCCGCTGGCTCGTTTAAGACCTTAGCCAAGGCGCTGACGGCCGCCGGCCTTGTCGACACCCTCAAGGGGGAAGGCCCGTTCACCGTCTTTGCGCCGACCGACAAGGCCTTTGCGGATTTGCCTGAAGGCACGCTTGACGCGCTCCTGAAAGACATTCCGAAGCTGAAGGCCGTTCTTCTGTACCACGTGGTGCCCGGTCGGGTCATGGCCGCCGACGCCATGAAACTGGACGGCCAGAGCGCCAAGACGGCCGGGGGCGCCATGCTGCCTGTCAAGGTGGTCGGTGGCAAGGTCATGGTGGACGGCGCTACGGTCACCACACCAGACGTCGTGGCGTCGAACGGCGTGATCCACATCATCGACAAGGTCATGTTGCCGCCGAAGGAGTAACGGGTCGGTCTGCGTCAACGGACGACATCGATTCCAGAGATTCCGAGGACGTGATCCTTTCCCGACCCAGGGATGGCGGGGGTGGCCGCGAACAAGGCGGTGACCCAGGCGAAGTCCAAGTGCTGGGCGTCACTGGAGTTTTGGGGCATGGACCTTTGGCCAAGCCGTTATGCGGAAAGGGACTAATGATGACACTGCCGATCCTGAGTATCGTTGTGCCTGAGCCGCTCCAGTTCCTCAACTATGGGTGGTTGATCGTCCACCTCATCGGCATCCCGGCTGTGTTTCTCATCGGGATGTTCGTCGCCAAGAAGAGGGCCGCGAACCAGTAAGTCTACTGCTCGCATCCGCGCGATCACGTGAGTGGCCAACCGAAATTGGCAAGGTGGTTTTTGCGCTCAGAGGCTGGGGTTGGCAGAAATGAGATCTATATCCGGGCGAATTCACATCGTAAGTCCCACCAGGGCCAGAGGCCTTGGCCTTCACCCGCCTGCGGCGGGCCAAGGCGGCTGAAGCCGCCTGAACGGCACCACGCGACCAGTCGTAGGGTAGGTGCTTTGCACCCACGCCGACGAGGTCTCGCGTGGGCCGCGTGGGTGCGGAACACCCACGCTACGGCTTCGGCGCTTCGCTGGTGACGACCAGCGCGGGGAGGCGGACGTGAACATCGACGCCGGGGGGCGGTTCGGTTGGCGCCGGGTCGCGGAGCCAGGCCAGCAAGAACGGCCCATCGCCGTCGCGGCGATGACGGTCCCACCACTTGAGGCTCCGCCCCGCCCAGGCAACCCCCGGATAAATAACCTGGGGACAATAACCTGGGGACGGTAACCATGTTTTCGCTCGGTTCTCAAGGTGGCGGACTTCTGCGTGGGGCGGCCGCCCGGGCGCGGGGTCAGACGTCGGCCGCTCAGCGCCTCCAGCCGGGCCACGAAGGCCGCGTCGCCCGCCGGCCGGCCCGTTCGGGCTTCTCTTCGTTCCATGACCGTCATGCCGTTGTGTCAGCCGCGCGTTGCGCGGTCGGGACCATAAGCGTATCGTAATGCTTGGGGACGGGCAGGGCAAGGGGTGTGTGAGTTCCGGGCAGACATGGTGCCGCTCTCGCGGCAGGCGGGGGGGAGACTGCCGCGCGGCAGTTCGGAGCGGGCGAGGCATGCCTCGCCCCTACCAAGGCGCAGCGTCTAGCCGTCGGCGGCACCCTGGCACGAGTACCCCGGCGGGGTGGCCGGCGCCGACCGTCGTTGCCGTTGGGACATCGGCGCTGATTCCCGTCGCCGCTGCGGCGACGGCTAAACGATTGCGGCGGCGGGCTGAGTCGCCGTAAACCCTTGAAAAGGCACGACTTATGCGATCCGCGGGGCGCGGCGGCTCGTCGGGTCCGGCCGATTTAGTTAGAACTCTAACTAAATTCGGCCCGGTCCCGAAAGTGGTTAGAGTTCTAACTACTTTTGGGCCCCTCCGGCGGCCCCTTCGCCACCTGCCACTCTGGCATGGGCACTTACATCAATTCTGCCCCTCTCAAAAAGCCTCAAAACCGGTGCAACCGGGGGTAAAAAGCGATCACATTCGAGCAAGAAAGAGCAAGAAGCGATCAAAAAGGAGCAAGTTTCGCCTTACCCATCTTAACACAAAAGGCCCAAATCGGCCCTGGTGGGCCAGCAACGGCGATCCGGACGCCAAAAAGCGCGTTTTGGCGTGTTTCGGCAACGGGCGATTTGACGTAAGTGTTATGGGATATGCGGCATGTGATGGCGTCCGGGACGGCCGCTCAGGTCGCACGGCGTTCTCCTTTCGCGGACGGAACCGGATGCCTGCGGAGCGAAGGCTTCTCGACCGATATGGACGCGCCGCCCGCCACGTTGGTTCCGCGAATTCCGTCCGGAGAGAGGTGCCGTGAGACAGGCTCCTCGGGCCGCTACTTCAGGCCGGTCAGGATGCGTTCGAGGATATCCTGTTCGAGGAGTTCATCGCGGCCCATGTCCAACCACTCGTACGTGGTCGGGGCCAGTTCGTTCTGGCGCATCAGGTCGGTGTCTTCGATGCCGTAGATGTTGAAACTCTCGGCCATCGTCTCGGGCCCAAGCCCCGGGGCGCTCTTGCGCTGTTTGACGACCTTGACGAAGACCTGAGACCCCCGGTCCTTCGGCGAGATGCTGACGGTTGCCCGGCGCCGGATCGTGTGGAGGCTCGACTCCAGGCGCTGCACGCGACCGATGGTATCCTCGCGCCAGAACTCGAACCACGAGGCCCCGGTGAGCGCGTCGGTCGCCAGGCGGCCTTCGCTCGCTTCCGGGTACACGATGTCGAACCGCAGTTCCATCAGCACACGGCGCGCCACGTGCTCGACCGTTTCGGCGTCGGTCTCGGTGAACGTCATCGGGTTGCTGAAGCGTCCCGACGCCACGGTCGCACATCCGGCCGCCGTCACCGCCGCACCCAGAAGGAACAGACTCAACGCTCGCCTCATATAGCATCCCCTTCCGACACGGTGTGGACCCGAAGCGTGTCGGTGCCGCCCGGTTTGCCCGGGAAGTACCCGCTGATGATAAGGATTCGGTCGCCCGGGACAACCAATTTCCGCTCGCGTGCCATGCGTTCGACGGCCGCCGCCAGACGTTCGTGCCCGATCAGATCGGGCGAATGAACCGGCGTCACGCCGCGGTACAGCGCCATGCGGCGGCAGGTGGGCACCGAATCGCTGACGGCGAGAATCGGCACACGCAGCCACTGCTTCGACACGAGCAACGCCGTCGTCCCGGTGTGCGTGAGCGCAACGATGAGCGCCGGGTCCAGGCTTCGCGCGATGCCGGTCGCCCCCGCGACGATGGCCCGCTCGCTCCACACATAACGCTCCTGGCGTGCGGCGGGGACCTGCCAGTCGGCCCGTTCGGCATAATCCTCCGCCAGGTCGATGATGTGGTCCATCATCTCGACGGCCCGGACGGGATACCGCCCGACCGCTGTCTCGCCCGAGAGCATGACCGCGTCGGAGCCGTCGAAGACGGCGTTGGCCACGTCCGAGACCTCGGCCCGCGTCGGTCGCGGCTCGTGGACCATCGACTGGAGCATCTGGGTGGCCGTGATGACCGGCACGCCCGCGGCCGCCGCCCGGCGGATCACGTCCTTCTGGATGATCGGCACGCGGGCCACGTCCATCTCAACGCCCAGGTCGCCGCGCGCGACCATCACACCATCGCACTCGGCCAGGATGGCGTCGATGGCGTCCACGGCCTGCGGCTTCTCGATCTTGGCGATGACACGGGCGTCGGCACCCGCCTTCGCGATGGCGTCCTTGACGGAGCGGACTTCGTCGGCCGTGCGCACGAAACTCAGGCCCACGTAATCGACCCCGTGCGCCAGACCCCACTCCAGGTCGCGCCAATCCTGCTCGGTCGGCAACGACACAGCAACGTTGGTCTGCGGCAGGTTGATGCCCGTGCCGGGGGACAGGGTCCCACCCTCGGCGCACTCGAGGACGAGACGGTCGGCCGTGCGCTCGGCCACGCGCATGACGACGTCGCCGTCGCCGAAGAGGACGGGGTCGCCTTCGGCACAATCGTCCACGATGGCCGGGTACGTGCAGGCGATGGCTTGCCGTTGCTCGCACCCCTCCAGGTCGCGGCAAAGGTGGACGCGGTCTCCCGCACCGACCTGGATGGTCTCGTCCGCCCGCGTTCGGACACGCAGTTTCGGCCCGGCCAGGTCCTGGAGCACCGCCACGAACTTGCCGCATGCCTCGGCCGTGCCACGCAGCCGCGCGAGAAGGTCGCTGTGCGTCTCGTGGGTGCCGTACGCGAAATTCAGGCGGGCCACGTCCATGCCGGCCTCGATCAGCCGGCGCAGGACGGCCTCGTCCGACGCACTGGGCCCGAGGGTGGCCACGATGCTGGTCAGGCGAACCGAAATGTGGGCCATGGCACGGCGCCTCCTCGACCTGCGACACATGCGGCTTAGAACGCGCCGGGCCCGCCTTCGCGGAACAGCGGACCGCTTCGGCGGGTCTTCGACAAGCCCGGCGGCTAACGCCAAACGGCGCCAAGTCTAATCGCGGTACTTGTTGCCTACGTCCTGAAGGAACATCTTCTCGCGCAGGGTCAGGCTGTCTACACCGCGCTCGTGCACCTTCTTCAGGATGCGGTCGAGTTCGGCCTTTTCGCGTTCGCGGTTGCGTTCGAAGGACCCCGGGCGCGGGCGCCGGGCGCCGCGCGGCATCCTGGCAACGATGCGCGTGCCCCACTTTATCCAGACGAATCCGAGGACCATGCCGCCGAAGTGCGCCGCGTGGGCCACGCCGTCCACCCAGCCGTAGCGCAGGCCGACGAAGATGTGTCGCGTCTCGGCCAGACAGTAAATCAGGGCCAGCCACCGGGCCTGGATCGGCAGGAAGAAGAACAGCAGGAACACCGCCCGCGGGTTCCTGCAGGCGAAGGCGACCAGCACGCCCGCCACCCCCGCCGACGCGCCCACCGCCGGAATGTCCAGGAACGTCATCGGGCCCTGGCGAGTCATGAACGAGCCGTACTGCATGTGCATCAGGACGTTGAAGGTCACCTCGAACAGCCCGCCCAGGATGCCGCTCAGAAAGTACAGCCACAGGAACTGCCTTGAACCCAACTGGCGTTCCAGCGTGTGGCCCAGCATGACGAAGATGAACATGTTCCAGCCGATGTGGGCGATGCCACCCAGCGAATGCAGGAACATGTACGTGAACAGCCGCCACATCTGAAGCGTCATCAGGCTGCGGACCGACAGGGCGCCGATCTGGGTCAGCCGACCGCGCGTCAACACGTCAACCACGTACACGCCGATCGTCACCAGGAGGACGATTTTGACGCCGGGCGGAAAGAACCCGCCTCGATCCACCAGCCAGCCTCGCTTCCGCTCCGGAGGGTCGTTCCAGGTGCTGTGCCAGGCCATCAGGCGTTTCCTTTCCCGGCGCCGGGCGCCTCGTGCTCGCGTGCGTTCCAGAAAAGAATCGCCAGGACGGTCTTGCCGTCGGTGATCCGCCCGTCGGCGACCATGGCCATCGCCTCGTCGAAGGGGACGAGGACGTTCTCAATCTGCTCGCCCGCCTCGCGCCGAGGCTCACCTTCTTCAAGGTCGGTGGCCAGGAAGAGCGTCAACTGCTCCGTCAGGATGCCGGGGCTCGTGTGAATCGTGATGAGCGGCTCCAGGCTGCCGGCCCGGTACCCGGTTTCCTCGGCGAGTTCCCTGGCGGCGCAGGCGGCCCCCTTCTCGTCAGGGTCGAGGGTGCCGGCGGGGATCTCGAGCAGCGTCCGCTCGGCGGCGTAGCGCCAGATGCTCTCAAGCAGGAGTACGCCCGGCTCCGGGAAGGCGAGAATCGCCACGCTGCCCGGATGGCGGACGACTTCGCGGGTGGTCTCGCGGCCGCCGGCATCGCGGATATGGTGGACCTCGAGGGCCACCTTGCGGCCGCTGAAGATCTCCTCGCGGTCCAGGATGTCGGGCTTGCGGGTCATACGGTTCCCCGGGGGCATCGCTTGCGAGGCGATTATAGGGTCGGCGCCGCCGCCTTTCAACCTTCGGCCTATGCGCAAGATGGTTGGCGCGTGCAGGCTTGAAATCCCGCCGCCGCTCGTCTAAGGTGCAACCGCGACGTCGATCGCCGGAGGAAACCCGGGATGGCTGAACAGACCCGCCGGCAGTTTCTGCGGAGCGTGGCAGCGCTCTCGTCCGGCGCCGCCCTCCTTGCCCTTCCGCCGGGCTGCCGTGGCGCCGCACGCAAGACCGTCCCGTCGTACTTGAAGGATCACGCCATGGCGTACGCCACCGACCCCCGCGCTGCGGCCATCGAATGGTTCCGGGCGGCGCGTTTCGGCCTGTTCATCCACTACGGCCTGTACTCGCTCCTGGGCCGGCACGAATGGGTCCAGTTGCGTGAGAAGATCCCCGTGGCCGAGTACGCCAGATTGAAGGACCGCTTCACGGCCAAGAAGTTCGACGCCGACGTCATTACCGACCTGGCCGCCGAGGCCGAGATGACGTACGTCAACCTCGTCACGCGGCACCACGACAGTTTCTGCCTGTGGGACACGAAGCAGAGCGACTTCAGTTCCGTCAACTCTCCTGCGAAACGCGACCTCGTGGGCGAGATGGCTGAGCAGTGCGCCAAGAAGGGCCTCGGCTTCTTCTGCTACTACTCCCACGGCCGCGACTGGCGCCATCCGCACGCCCCGAACAACGACGAGTTTCCACGCGGCTCGGCACGGCCGAAGTACGACGAGCCGCAGCCCGAGTACGCGCGCGGCAAAGACCACGACCTCCAGAAGTACCTCGACTTCATGCAGGCCCAGATCACCGAACTCCTGACCGGCTATGGTCCCATCGCGGGCATCTGGCTCGACGGCATCGCCGTCCCGGAGAACAACGACCCCGGCAAGTTCAAGTGCCAAGCCCTGTACGACCACATCCGCAGTCTCCAGCCGCAGGTCCTCGTCTCGTACAAGCAGGGGCTGCTCGATACCGAGGACTTCTACGCGCCCGAGCACTACGCCGTGCCCAAGCCGGGCAACAAGCCGATGGAAATCTGCACGACCTTGCAGAAGGGCGGCTGGGGCTACGTCGAAGGGGCCGAGCACCTGACGGCCGACGACCTGATGCAGCGGCTGGCGTGGGCGGCGCATACGCCCGCCAACCTGCTCGCGAACACGGGACCCCTGGGCGACGGGTCGATCCATCCGGCTGACGTCGCGACGCTGCGCGAGGTGGGCCGCCGTCTTCGTGCCGACGGTTTTCCGGCCGCCGTCAAGCCGCCGTCCAAGCCATCTCGACCGAAGAAGAAACCGAAGAAGCCGTGACCGCCGCCGTCGGTTGTGGTTGATGAAACACTGGAGTCGTGCCATGGTGAACGCCGCTGCGATGCGCCGACTCACGGTTCTTTTCGGCGCGATGATGGTGACCACCCTTTGCGCGCAGCCCCTGGCCGGGGGACAGCCGCCCGCCGATTGGCCCCAGTTCCACGGACCGCGGCGCGATAACATCTCCACCGAGACGGGCCTCTTGAAGACGTGGCCCGAAGGCGGGCCGAAACTGCTCTGGACGGTTTCCGGCCTGGGACACGGATTCTCAACCGTCGCGGTGGCCGACGGCCTGATTTACACCACCGGCAACGTGGGCGACGACACGGTCATCACGGCTCTCGCATTGGACGGCAAGGTGCTGTGGCGCGTCGCGAACGGCCCCGCCTACGAGCGCGACAAGCCCGGCACGCGCGCGACGCCCACCATCGACGGCGGCCGCCTGTATCACGAAAACGCCGACGGCAACATCGTCTGCCTCGACGCCAAGACGGGCAAGCAGGTCTGGCACGTCAACATCCTGGAGCAATTCAACGGCCGCAACATCCAGTGGGCGCTCGCCGAGTCGTTGCTCATCGACGGCGACAACATCATCTGCACGCCGGGCGGCAAGGAAATCGGCCTTGCCGCCCTCGACAAGGACACAGGCAAGACCGTCTGGACCTGCACCGGCATCGGCGACAAGCCGGGCTACTGCTCCCCCATCCTGTTCGAGCACGAGGGCCTGCGTCAGATCGCCACGCTCATGGCCACCTCCGTCGTCGGCGTAAGCGCCGCGGACGGACGCCTGCTCTGGAAGGTCGACCACGTCACGCCCTTCGACGAGAACATCACGTCGCCCATCTACCACGACGGCCACGTCTTCTGGACCACCCGGACGACCGGGGCCCGGCTCTACAAGTTGAACGTCAGCGGCGAGGCGTGTACGGTCGAGAAGGTCTGGGCCACCGACGACCTGGACAACCAGCACGGCGGCGTCATCCTGATCGAGGGCCACCTCTACGGCTCGGCCATGTCGGCCAAGCCGGGACCGTGGATGTGCCTGGAGTTCGCAACCGGCAAGCGAACCTGCGCCGACGCCGGGATCGGCCGGGCCTCGTTCACCTGGGCCGACGGTATGCTGTACGCCCTGAACCACAACCGCGGGGTGGCCCTGGTCAAGGCGTCGCCAGGCGGCTTCAACATCATCAGCCGGTTCAGCATTCCCAAGGGCGGGCGCGGCCCGAGTTGGGCCCACCCGGTGGTGTGCGGCGGGCGCCTCTACATCCGCCACTCCGACCTGCTCTTCTGTTACGACGTGAAGGCGCAGTGAGATTCGTTCGGGCCGCTCGGCCGCACCGTGTTTAGCCGTCGGCCGCAGGCCGACGCGACCGGCCGACAGGTAAGCGGCGCGCGAGCCGGACGCTTAAGGTCAGCCGCGAAGGCCCTGAATCTGAGAGAAAGGAAACGTCATGCAGCAAGGCAACGATCTGACTCGGCGGCAGTTCCTGCACCGCACCGCCGCAACGGCGGCCGGGATGACGGCAGCAGGACTGGTATCGCGGACAGCAGCGGCCAAGGAAAAGGAGCGCTGGACGATGCGCCTCTCCACCTCCTCCATCCAGTTTTCGAAACTGCCCATCGAGGAGGCGTGCAAACGCATCGCCGCCCTCGGGTTCGAGGCCATCGACATCTGGTCAGCCCATGCCGGGTGCCCGCACCTGGACGACGTCCTCGCGCGCCTCGGCCCAGACGGACTCCGCAAGATCCTCGATGCGAACAACCTCAAACTCTACGCCTTCTCGGTCTATCGCGGCGGGTACCGCAAGTACGCCGAACTGCTCGGCAAGATGGGCGGAGGCGTGGCGGTGCGCGGCAGCGCCGGTGCCGCCAAGCCCGAGGAACTCACCGCCCGCATGAAGGCCTTCATCGAGAGCCTCAAGCCCGACCTCGAACTCGCCGAGAAACACAACTCGTACATCGCCATCGAGAACCACGGCGGCGCGCTGCTCAATGCCGCCGATTCGTTCAAGGCCTTCGTCGAGATCAACACCAGCCCGCGCCTCGGCATCGCCATGGCCCCGTACCACCTCCAGGGCGGCAAGGCGACGGTCGAGGACGTTATCGCCGTGGCCGGCAAGCAACTCCTGTTCTTCTACGCCTGGCAGCGGGCCAAGGGCACCGGGCAACTACCCGGACACGGGCCCACCGATTTCACGCCCTGGATAGCCGCCCTCGCCAAGGCCGGCTACGCCTGGTACGTCAACCCGTTCATGCACCACGAGCCGGAGCCCGATGCGATGTCCGCGGCATTGGCCAAGGCGCGCGATTACCTCAAGACGTGCTACGCAAAGATATGATCCGCGGGAAGGGCCCTTGCGGTCGCACCGGGTGCCACGGGCGGCTTGCTTGCCACGCCATAGCCCGCAGGGCGACGGCTTGCCCGCCCGTGACGGTCACACGCGGCCGGGCCTACTGCTTGATCGCGCCGCCCGTCCGGCGAGGCAGGATCTTGATCTGCCTGCCGCCGCGCGCCGGGTAGTACTTCAGGTCCTCGAGTTGATCGAGCAACCGTTTGGCCTCGCCGTCGTTGTAGAGGCCGCCGAGGTCAAAGCGCGACGCGAAGGCCTTCAGGTTCGTCACCCCCTCCTCGGCCCCCTGACGCAGCGCCAGGTACGCTGCCACACGCTGCGCCCACGGCTTGACGGTCGCTTTATCCGACATGCTCCGCCACCGGTTCGCGTCGAACCACTCCCGTTCACTCTTGCAGGTGCTGACGGCCTTCCGCGCCCCCTCCATGACGTTCTCAACCAGCGGCCGCAGGACGCTCGATCGCTCGCGGCCGCTCGTGCCCGGCTCGTAGAGGTCGGCCTCCTTGAGTTTCTCCAGCGCCCCCTGGGCCGTCCGGTCGAGCCGCGCCTTCACCGTCACCAGCCGCGCCTCGCCCGTCATTTTTCTGGCCGTCCGGACGATCTGGTCCACCTTCCACTTGACGGCCGCCGGGATCGCGTCCTTGTACGTGCGCACCGTCTGGTCGCCGATGCGCGTGCTCTTCGACGTATCGAGCACCTCGGCAGCGGCGAGGATGCGGCGGCGCTGGGCGTCATCCTTCGCCACCATGGCCCGGCGACCGAAACTCCGCGCCGCACCGCGCGCATCGTCGATCTGCAGGTAGCACGTGGCCAGGCTCGAGGTGATACCGCGCCGGTCGTCGGCGCTGAGAACGTCGCCCTTCAACTCGGCCAGCCCTTCGAGCAGGCCACCCGCCTTCACCCACTTGCCGGCCTTCACGGCCTCACGCGCCTGCGCCAAGGCCTCCTGGGCCTTGTCCGGCGTTACGACGGCCGCCGTGATCTTGAGGGCATCCGGAGGGCGCTTCGGCCAGTCCTTCTGCTTCTCCAGCGCCTGGATGGCGGCAATGTCGTCACGCGAGAGCCGGATCGTGCCCTTGGAGGTCTCGATGACGACCTGACCGCCCTCTTCACGCACCACCGAGCCTTCGTACGTCGTCCCGCCCTTGGTCCGGATCTGATCGGCACACAGCCCCGCCGCCGGCGCCGTCAACACCAGGGCCGTCGCAAGCGTCACGCACAGCACCGGCAGGACAAACCGTTCGCGGTCACCGGTTGCCGGAAAACACCTCACGGACGGGCTCCTTTTCCCCCCTTTAGAGCAGTTCACGATTGAATGCAGCGGATCCTCGCGCGGTGGGCAATCCTGCCCACCGCGGCACCTCCGTCGCGCGGCGGGCAGGATTGCCCGCCGCGCAAAGTGCTACAGGCAAGCGTTAACTGCTCTAGCCATTCCGTCACAGATTGTACGAACGGCACCGCTTGCTGCGCATAACGTCGTGGGAGCGACGCACCCCGGGCGCAGGTATTTCCCGGGCGTAGAGGGCGTTCTCAGGTCGCGATGTGGCGAGGCACCGAAGGCGTACGCAAACCGCGCGGCGGGGTCTCCACACCCGCCGCGTTCAACCGTCGCTGGGACGGAAACGCACGCTGCCGTTGCAGCACCGCCGCCCGGTTACCTCGGCGTGCCCCAAAGAAGGCGGTCCGACCATGGACCGCCGAGGTGCACAGGTAGCGTCCGTCAGGCACCACACGACACCGCTCAGGCTTGCCGCACCGACCTACTTCGGCGTCAGTTGCGAGACCGCCGAAGCCAACTGCTTCAGGACGGCCTTGTCGGTCGAATACTCGACAGCCTTGCCTTTGCGCGTGTTGATGACAAGCCGACCCATCCGGAGCAGCCCCAGGTGATGGCTGACCGTGGGCTGTTTCAGCCCAAGCGACTTGCACAACGCCGTCACGTTCTGCGGGCCCTTCGCAAGAAGCGACAGAACGCCCAGACGCGTGGCGTCCGACAGCAACCCGAAGCCCTG
>DATKXP010000679.1:0-6067 GCA_035529015.1 Phycisphaerae bacterium
GCGAAGCGGACACCCGTCGCGACGCAGCAGGTTGACGCCCGCCACCTCGCGGACGCTCACGTCGTCGATCCACATCGTGCCGTCGCGCCCGCCCCAGATGCCGATGTACAGGCCCACCTCCGCGTTATCGAGCGAGTTGAAAAGAGCGCTGTGCTGCCGCCAGTCCTGCGTCGCCTTGACGCCCACGTCCGTGTAGTTGAGCGTCCGCCCCCCGGCCAGCGGATTGATGCGGACGTCGCCCGCGTTCGACAGGCCCTGCGTCTTGATCCACACGTCCACGCGATACTGCCGGAAGGGCGCGAGCGCCAGTTTCTTGACGACCCGCCCGTTGCCGTGCGACTCACCTTCGCGGAACGCGGTCATCCGAAGCGACGCTTCGCCGGAGTGCTTGACCGCCATGTCGCGCCGGGCGCAGGCGTCCATCCAGTCCCAGCCGGGGAGCCTCTTGCCGCCCGCCTCCTCAAACCCGCCGTTCGACAGGCGGTTCGCGGGGTTTGCCACCGTCGCCTTGCCGCCCTTGACGACCATCGGACACTCGCGCACGGGGATGCCGGCGGCCAGGTCCGGATTGTGCTGGAGGATACTGCCCGAGTACCCGATCGGCATGACCGCCGGGATGAGTTCCAGTTCCAGGTCGGCGGCGGCCTTCCGCACACGCTCCAGGTTCGTGTAATACCACGCCGGACGATCCTTCAGGTTGCCGAACTTGTAGTCGGCCACGAGCATGCCGTTGTAGCCGGCCTTCTTCGCGCGGTCCATCAGGGCGATGAACGCATCGGCACGCTCGTTCACCTGAAAGTTGGTCGAGACGTAGACCCAGAGCCACTGCCACGGCGGCGCCTCGGCACGCACCGTCGCCGGCGGCGCAAACACAAGCGTCATAAAGGCGATCAACAGGGCTCGTATGGGCACGTGATCGGCCTCCGAGAATCCCCCGTCGCAGGACGAGCGCGGCGGCCAAGGCCGCCGGCTAACTCGGGCGCACCGGGTGCAACCGGCGGCTTCTCCGCCAGTGCCGCCGGACCGCGCCGGGTCCGACTAAACCTGGACGCTGACCGCCTTGCCCGTGCGGACCGACTCCATCTCGGCTTCGACGATGGCGATGGCGGCAACGGCGTCGGCCGGGTCGATGCGCTCCGGCTTCGTCCCGGCCGCCACGCACTCGACGAAGTACCGCAGTTCCTCCGTGTAACCGTCGTGCGCCGGCACGACGGGGTGCACCGGTTCGTCGGCGCCGTCCTCGTACACGGTCAGCGTGGGCGAGGTGAGCGTCGTGAACTCGGCGGCCGCCTTCTCGAACACCAGGCTCGCCGCCATCCGGAACGGGAACGTCTGCGGATAGTCCCAGCCGCCCTCCGCCACCACGGCGGGCCCCTCCGCGTAATGGTACGTGGTGAGGATGTGCCCCATCGCCGATTCCTCTTCCGACCCGACGGCACGGACGCGCTCGGGCCGGCCGAAGTACCACTGAACCGTGTCGGTATCGTGGATGTGCAGGTCGAGCGGCGCGCCGCCGCTGCGTTCCTCGTCCAGGATCCAGTTGTCCCACGACCAGAGCGGGCGCGGGCTCAGGCGCGTGAAGACCGCACTCGTGACGGCGCCGTACGTCCGAGAGTCGATCATCTCCTTCAGCACCAGGTACTCCGGCCAGAACCGCAGGACGTGCCCGATGGCCAGAAGCCGGTCGTTCTTCTCGGCCGCCTCAACCATCTGCCGCGCCAGCGCACTCGTCCGCGCCATCGGCTTCTCGCAGAAGACGTGTTTGCCCGCCTCCAGCGCCTGGATCGTCATGTCGGCGTGCTGGAAGGTCGGCACGCACAGGTCCACGAGGTCGATCTCGGCGTCCGCGACGAACTCGGCGAAGTCGTCGTACGTCTTCAGGGCCGACAGGTCCTGCGTCGCGGCCGCCCCGGTGTCGATGTTGCCGGCGGCCTCGGCCCAGTCGCCCGAGAGTTTTTTGCCCGAGACGTCGCACACCGCCACGACCTGGGCGTCCTCGATCTCGCCGTATCCCCTGAAATGCGTCGTTCCCATCATGCCCAGCCCGACGATACCGACTCGAATGGCCATCGTGCGCCTCCTTGGTTCCTGGTCGCCTGTCGGCATGCCTGCGACCCGACGTCGCGGCCCGTTCTCGATTGCGCTACAGGGCGCCGCCCGGCGCCGATGCGCCAAGCGTAGCGTCTGGCGGCTGGAGGGTCAACTTGTTCCGGGGAGCGGCCGCGCGGCGCTTGGCGCGGCAGGCTGCCACCGGTACCATGCGGGCGGTTGCGGAGAACCGTCATGCCGACGCGCGTGTGGCTCGTGTGCGTGACCGTTTCGCTCTGGACCGGCGTCGGCGCCGGTGCCGAGGACCCGCCGGACGGTCCCGAGACCGTCCTCCGGGCGTTTTTCGCCGAAGACGATGCCGTGAAGCGCGCCGGCCTGGCCGCCCAGTTCGCCGCCGTCGCGCCGAAGGCGTGGAATGACGTGAAGGCGATGCTTCACGCCTGTGCGCCGCGGCCGGACTTGGCGCCCGGACGGCACCGGTTTCAGACGCCGGCCGCAGACGGCATCCCGCCCGTCAACTACACGCTCCGCGTGCCGCAGGGGTATAAGCCGAACGCGCCGAACGGATGGCCGCTCATCGTCTCGTCGCATGGGACGGGCGGCACCGGCGAGAAGGCGGTCTCGTTCTTCGAGCACCAGTTGGGTCCGGACGTCGAGAAACACCTTATCGCGGGCCCCGATTCGCCCCAGGGCGGCGTGTACGAGGCCGGGCGGCTGACGATCGAGTTTCCGCTGCACGTGTTGGCCGACGTCCGCCGCCGCGCCAACGTCGATTCCGATCGGACGGTCCTCGGCGGCTACTCGCGCGGCGGGTACACCACGTGGGGCACGGTCCTGTTTTCGCCGGGCGAATGGGCGGGGGCCGTGCCGATGGCCTCCTGGCCCCTGACCGAAGCGGGCTCCGACGCCGCCACCTTCTACCTCCAGAACGTGCTGAACCTGGCGATTCAGGCGCACTGGGGCGAAAAGGACATCATGGCCGGCCAGACCCAGGGCATCAATACGCTGTCGCGCGAGGCGGCGGCCGAGATGAAACGCCTTCACGCCGGCGAATTCGAGGGTATCGAATACGCTGGCCAGGGCCACGGCCTGAAACTCGGGAGCGAGAAGATCCGCACCTTCGTCGAAACCGCCCGCCGCGACCCGTTCCCGGCCGAGTGCAAATTCATCTTCCACCGCCTCTACCAGGGCCGGGCGTATTACGTGCGGGCGACGGCCGTCGCGAAAGAGGAGTTCGATTTTCGCAAACCGCGGGTCCTGCGCATCGCCCGCAAGGAAGACCTGCCCAACGCCAAACGGGCCATGTGGAAACGCGAGGGTCATGAACTCACCGTCCGCATGCCGCCGGGCAAAAACCTCATCGCCGTCTTCATGCGGAACGTCAAAGGGGTGGAGGTGGCCCTGTCGGCCGAGCGGCTCGACTTCTCACGCCCCATCCAGATCACCCTGAACGGCCGCACCGTCAGCACCGCGAAACGCGACCTGGATTGGGCCGAGTTGCTGGAGACCGCGCGGCAGACGTCCGATTTCGAGCGTCTCATCGGCGGCCGCGTGGCCCTGCCCGTGCGGTCGCGCTGACGTGCCAGCGGCCCGTGCAGGATGCGGCGGTGCCGATATATACTTTACGAAAACGGCCTTTCTTTGGACCCCCCCAAATCGCGCTTTTCGGGGTGTCGAACCTCGTTTCTGGCCTGGAAACGGCGATTCGGGCCTCAAATGTTAAGATAGGCAAGGCAAAACTTACTCCGTTTTGATCGGTTTCTGATCGCTTTTTGCTCAAACTTGGTCCGTTCTTGCTCCTTTTTACCCCTTTTTTTACCTACGTGGAGCGGGGTCAATAGGTGCTAAAGTATACAAAAAGCGGGGACGGACAAGGCTGGAGGCCGGAGACCGGAGGCTGGAGGCACGGCAAATTGTTAGAACTCTAACAATCGCGGAGGCCGAAAAACGGCCTTGGCGCTATCGAAAACGGCGATTTTGGCTGAAGGGCCGCGCAGGACGTGATTCGAGGTATGGCCCGAATGAAATATGAGAGACCAAAATCGGGCGATCTGCGTAAGGTCTTGTGTGGCAAAGACTTACGTCTCGGATAGGGCGGCGGAGATTGTTAGAACTCTAACAAAAAACCGCAACCCGCCTTCGCCAAGGCTTCCGTCTTCGCCAAGGCTACGCCGGACACGACGGCGGGCAAGCGGCAACAGCCCTTTTAGCCGCGCCCCGCAGGGAAGCGGGTTCTGGCCGCAGCGGGGGCCCATTGGCCAATCCCGAACCAGCAGCAACCGGCGCCTCACGCCAAGCCGCAAGGCCGCCAAGAACGGCTGAGCGGGGGCAAACGCCGGCCGTAGGGGCGAAGCATGCCTCGCGCGCTATGCCGCAGCACCGAACAGCAACGACAACGACTCTTCACGAGGGAAACGACAACGACAACCAGCGACTCCGTGGACACGCCTTCCGGGGCAAAATCGCCCTTGACACGAGGGCGGTCATGGGTGTCGCCGCAATGGTTCCGGTCGACAGCGGCCGGGCGATCCGGATCGCCGCCCTGATGGGCACTTGAGGCGGCGAGGGCCGGCGGATCGGATGGAACCGATCCGCGAGCCGGGCGTCTGATTGGGAGTGGCAACCGGTTCGGGCGAGCGGTTGTTCCTCAGACACAGGAGCGCCGAGATGAACGGACCATGGAAGCCTCGGTGCGCCCGGACTCCGGGAACACCTATAACCGCCGAACCCGGCCGCCGGCGCCCCGTACAGCCAGGCGGCCGCGAAAATGGCCGTTTACCGCTTGCGGCGGGAGTATCGCCGGTTGCTGCGGGCCGAGATCGCGCAGACGGTGTCCTCGCCCGAGGAGATCGGCGACGAGATCCGGCATCTCTTCGACGCGCTCGAAGGCTGACGCACGGATTTCGTGTTACCTTTCGCGCCGCTTGCTTTAGGAACGGGTGGAATCGGACAAGAAGGAGCGGCCATGACCGAGATCCACCGAGGAAGGACGCCGGGAAGACGAGGCTGGTCTACCCGCATCGGTAACGGGTGGCCGTATGCAGGGCGTCTTGAGCCGCATCATGGCTCGGAAACGGCCAGATCGTCCCGCCGTCGAGCAGAAGAAACGCTTGCTGGTCCGCGATCGGTGGCGGAATCGTCAGAAAGGCCGACGGCGGTCGTCGGCCGAAGGCCATCCGGGGAATCCCGGCTGCCAGACGTGTGCTCGGTACACACCTTGGTGCCCGGGTGCAAGAAAGGAAGTGGAAAGCCATGGGAAGAATCCTAGAAGCCGTCGTCGGTGTCGCGGCCCTGGCGGTCGCCCTGGCCGCCGGGTGCCAGAGCGAAACGAGGAGCCCGGGCGGTCTCAGCCCCAGCGACCTGCGGGAACTCAAGTCGGCCCGTTTCCAGGCCACGATCTGGGAGACGCGGCTGCCGGCCGAACGCATTGGCAAGGTCGATGCCAAGACGCTGGCGTCCGCCGATGACATCCAGAGGGCGCTCGAGGCGCTCGGCGCGACCCGGGCCCTCTACCAGATCGACCAGGTGATCGACCTCGCCAAGGCCCAGATCAAGGTCGGCAAGCGCGAGCCGTTCGTCACGGGCACCCGCACGACCCAGGCGGGCGGCACGATCAACATGGTCGAGTACCAGGAGATCGGTGTCATTGTCCAGGTCTCCGCCAAGCCAACCGACCGCGGGCCGGCGGCCAAGGTGGAGGTCGAGATGTCGGCCCTGACGGACAGCGCGACCCCGATCGCCGAGAAGGTGCCCGCCGTGTCGATCCACCACGGGACCTTGCGCCACAACGGGCCCGTGGAACTGGGCCGGCCGGTCGTCATGGCCTCCGTGGACGCCTCGACGCGCGACGCCCAGGGGCGCGCGATCGCCTACGTCTGCCGCATCGTCTTCAGCGCCCCGGCGCCGTAGCGTTTCTGCTTTTCACTCTCTGTGGAGGGATCCGCAATGAAAAGCACAACCGTTTTCCTCGCCGCAAGCGCCTTCTGTGCGGTGTCTATGAGACAGCGGATCCGTTATG
>DATKXP010000680.1:0-4843 GCA_035529015.1 Phycisphaerae bacterium
ACCCGGTTACTTTGCCCGGGCCGGCGGCATGGTCATTCCGCAGGATGACCATGTTCCCACCGCCTGCATCATGGTCACCCTTTGGGATGACCATGCCACCCGGTTACTTTGCCCCGGCGGGTGGCATGGTCATTCCGCAGGATGACCATGTTCCCACCGCCTGCATCATGGTCACCCTTTGGGATGACCATGCCACCCGGTTACTTTGCCCCGGCCGGCGTCACGAGGTACCACGCCGTCTGGTGTTTGGGCGAGAGGACGAGCGTGGGCGCGCCGTCGCTGCCTTCATCGAGCGGCACCGGCGCCTTCGGCGTGCCGTCGGGCGCGAGGGCGTGGCACTGCCACCGGCCCGCCGGCAGGGCGACGCGGCCCTCGACGGCTTCGATGAGGACGGGCGGCCCGCCCCAGTTGCGTCCGACGGTCCGCCGGTCGGCGGAGAACTGCATCCCCGTGTTCTCGCACCGTCCGCAGGCGGTGACGAGGATGGCCTTGGCCCCATCGAGCGGCCCGCCGCCGAGGGAGACAAGCGTGACGGCGGCAAAGGCGGGCGCGGCGACCCCGATGCCTGCACCCTTCCCGCCCTTGGTCCCGCCGGCTCCGGTGACGAGGACCCGCGCGCCCGGCCCCGACGCGGCGAACGTGCCGCGCTTCTTGTCATCGACCTCCCACTCCAGTTCGGGTTCGACCTCGACGTCGGCGTCCACGGCGCCGCTGTGTCCTTCGACGGTCACCGCCAGGCGGGCGGCCAAGAGGTGCTGCCACGACATCTTCATCCGCTCTCCGGCGGCGGCGAAGAGGTCGCGGTCGTGCCTCGTGTGCAGGCGGGTGATCTCGTCGAGGGTCTTGCCTTCCCACCCGCCGAGGCTCAGGCTGTACGTCCGCCGAAGCGGCGGGACGGCGCCGAAGCGGAAGACGGCGGCGCCCGCCTGCATGAACGCCCACTTCGCAGGATTCGAGTCGATGTCGAAGTACGAGTTCAGGGCGGCCGCGCCCACGTCGGCCGCGCGGTGGCTGTAGGTGAACAGCCAGATGCCGTCCCAGTCCTGGGCGGCGGCGAAGGCGGCCAGCAGCGGCACGCACTCGGCCTGGGAATCGAGCGGCGCGGGATGGTTGTACTCGCTGACGGTGTACGGTTTGCCGTCCAGGCGCTGGGCCGCCAGGCGGGGGAGTGTCGAACGGTCGGGCTGGTCGGTCATCGCCACCTGGTTGATGCGCCAGTTGCCGGAGTCCCACGGGCGCCCCGGGAACTGCGGATGCTGCCAGTAGGCGTGGCCGTCGATGAAGTCCATGCCGCTCTGGCCGTACAGGCCGCACGGGCCGAAGACGATGGTGCCCGTCACGAGCGCCTTCGACCCGATGTCTTCGCGGACGAACCGGCGCATCTGGTCGAAGTAGGCCTTCTCGGTCTCGGCCAGGAACGTCATGCGGTCGGCGGCGCGGACCTCGACTTCGCTGAGAGCGAAGAGGGCGATGTTGGCGGCCTCGAGCGACTCCTCGTCGCGCAGTCCTTCCCGGCCGCCGGGGCACAGGCTCACGTCCGCCAGTTCCACCGGCACGGGGCTGCCGCCTACGGCAAAAGTGAGGCGCGCCTGGCTGTTGTCTTCCTTCGCGACGAATCCCGCGCGGAACGCCTGCCACTCGGTCGTCAGTTTGGCGGCGTCGGAGAGCCCCAGGTTGTGCCAGGGGTCGGCGTCCTGGCTGACGGAGTACCCGACTTCCCGCGGCGCATCGGCCCGGGCGCGAAAGCGGACCGTGTAGTACCGGCCGCCCTTGAGCGTCAGCGGCCGCTGCTTGAAGGAGAGGTGCCAACTCGTGGCGTCGGCCTTCTCGATCTGGAGGCGCACGGCCTTCGGGTTGCCGGGCGGAGGAACGACCTTGAAGCGGCACCCGTCGTGCATCTCGGTGGCCCAGTGTTTGACGGCGGGGTCGGCCACCTCGGGCATCGTGAAGTCGGTGTCGGCCAGGATGGAATCGCCGAGGGGTTCGGCCCCCCTCGCCCACACGGCCCGCACACCCTGGGTGCTGCCATAGCGGCCTTTGAGCCACGTGCAGAACCGGCCCTGGAGAATCTTCGCATAGTACTCGGGCAGCGTCCGCAGGTCGCGGGCGGCGCTCCACATGAAGAGGCTGTCTTCGTTGGTGATCTCGACGAACGCCACGGCCGGGTCGTCGGCGTAGCGGATCTTGCGGACCTTGTTGACGCGGGTCAAGAGGTCGCGAGCGTACTGCTTCTGCGCCTCGACCAGTTCCGGCGTGAAGATGCCGACGATCTTGTCGTAATTCGTGTTGGGTTTGGGCAGGCCGAGGGCGGCGCTGGCCGCGCGGCCGACGTGCAGGTTCAGGTTGGCCCGGATGCCGTGGCGGGCAAGTTGGTCGAGGAACACATCGAGCCGGTCGAGGGCCTCCGGGTGCAGTTTCATCGCGTCCTTGGGGTCGAGGATGCCGCGCGGAAACCGGGACGTGTCCATGTGATGGAAGCGTACGCTGTTGACGCCTGCGGCGGCCATGCGGGCGGCGATGCGCCCGGCGTCCTTCGGCTCGGGGAAGCACGCGCCGAAACACAGGTTCACGCCCCAGATTCTGACGCGCTCATCGCCCACCACGAACCGTCCGTCCTTGACGGTGATCCACCGGGCGTCGGTCGGCACCGGATCGTGCGGCAGGGCGATGGCCGATTTCGGATTGGGCGTCATGGGAATGACGAAGGGCACCATGTCGGTGGCGGTTGCACCGGCAGCCGCCGAGACGAGCGTCAGCAAGGCACACAGGATTCGCATCGTACACGGTCCTCCCGAATTCCGCAGGAGAATGGCGCGCCCGCGCCGGGGCCGCAACCAAATTCGCACCTGCTCCCGGGCCGTGACACGACAACGCCACGTCGCACGTGTCGCGCGGTGGGTCAGGCCGCTTACTAACGTGCGCGGCTAGTCAGAGCCGCGCCGCATGTGCATGCAGCGTCTACTGGCCGCGAGCGTCAGCGAGCGGGGCTCAACGCGGGGCGCAGCCCGGGCGCTTCGTCTCGCCGTGCGCCCAGCGCCAGAGCGCCCTCGGCAGGAACCAGCGGAGGAACGCGCGGTACGTGCCTTCGCCCGTCTGGATACGCAGATACTGTTGCAGCACGTCGGCGCCTGACGCGACACCGGACAACATCGGCGACGGCCAGCGACTCATCGCCCGTGTCAGTCGCCGTGCCCGGCGAAGGTCCCGGTCAAATGCCTCGTAGCAGAGGCGGTCGTAGGCCGCCAGCGACGCGGCCGAGAAGTCGCCGCGCGCGGCCGCCTCGAGCGCCACGTCGGCCGCCAACTGGCCCGACCGGATGGCCTGGGCAACACCTTCGCCGGTGAACGGGTCGGCCAGGCCGGCCGCATCGCCCGCCAGGAGCAGGCGGTCGGCCACGCGCCGACGTCGGACGCCGCCGCAGGGGATGAAGTGTCCGCGAACGCGCACGCCATCGAGCGCCAGACCTCGCTGGGTGACGAACTGCCGGAACGTCTCTCGCGGGCCGCCCATCTTCGAGAGCGATCCGGCGATGCCGACCGACCGGTACGAGCCGTGGTGGAAGACCCATCCGTAGCCCCATCCGCCGCCACCGTGGTAGACGTCGAGCACGCCGTCGGCGTCGGCGCGGCCGTCGCGGGCGCAGGCGGGCACGTCGGCCGTGACGCAGAAGAGCCGGTGCCACGCGGGCGGCGGCGCCACGGCACGCGCGAGCCGCGCAGTGGCGCCCTCGCACACCACGGCGCACGCGGCCGCCAACTCGCCCGCGGGCGTCGTCAGAACCACCCCGTCCGGCCGCACGTCAACCGACCGGACAAGTTGCCACACGACGCGGGCGCCGGCCTCCTCGGCCTTGGTCACGAGAAACTGGTCGAAACGGGCCCGCGTCACGAGGACGGCGATCGGCACGTCGAGCCGGGCCTCAACGGATTGCTCGCCGACGTGGGCCCGTATGCCGAAGGCCTGGCCGTCGATGAGGGAGTCGGGCAGGGGGAAACCGAGAGCCGCCAGCCCTCGTGCCGAGATCGCCCCGCCGCACGGTTTCGGCCGAGGCATGGGCCGGCGTTCGAAGAGGAGGACGGACGCGCCGGCTGCGGCCAGTCGCCGGGCGGCCGAGGCGCCGGCGGGTCCCCCTCCGATGACGGCGAAATCGGCCCGTTCGATCATGCCGGATGCGCCGGTTGGTGCGAGGCGGCGGAGAGCCTCCTACGCGCGCTCCAGGTACTCGCCCGTTCGCGTGTCCACTCGGATGCGGGTGCCGTTATCGACGAAGGGCGGCACCTTGATGCGAGCGCCGCCCTCGCACAGCGCCTCCTTCGACTGGTTGGTGGCGGTGGCGCCCTTGATGGCGGGCGGCGTGTCCTCGACCACGAGTTCCACCGTGAACGGCAGTTCGACCGTGATGGGGCTGCCGTCCATGCGGCCGAGGGTGACTTCGAGGTTCGGCGTCAGGTACACCGACTGGCCGCCGATGAGGTCGAGCGGCACGCGGACCTCCTCGTAGGTTTCCATGTCCATGAAGACGTGGGACTCGGGCTCGGAGTACAGGTAGTTGACGGTCCTGCGGTCGATGATGGCCAGTTCGAACCCTTCCTCGGTGCGGAACCGGTCTTCGACGACCTGGCCGGTCTTGAGGTTCTTCAGGCGCAGGACCTGGCTGGACCGCCAGTTGCCCTTGGCCACTTTGTTGTTGTCCTGGACGACCCAGATGGCGTCTTTCCAGATGACGGCCTGACCCCTTCGCAGGTCGATGGCTTTGGTCGGCATGGCACGGCCTCTCCACTGTCGCGTTCGGCTTCGGAAAGCACTTACACGCCCGACGGCGGCATTCTACCGCGCACCGGGG
>DATKXP010000681.1:0-2597 GCA_035529015.1 Phycisphaerae bacterium
GGACGAGGAACTGAAAGAGCGTGTCTCCGACATCGGTGCTTCGAACCTTCTCATACAGGACTTGCAGACTGCGGCAGTCCTGGTCAGGATCCAGGGGCAGGAGATCGCTCTCCGGGTAGGCGTCGTAGAGGATGCGGGCGATGTTCTGTTTGGGTGTTTTACGCATGGTGGGTCCTCCTCCTGGCCCGCGGCGCATCCACGAAGCGGATGGGCGCGAGCGGCTCTGTGCCCGTGGGAGCGATCAGCCGACGGACGGCATCGAGTTTCCGCGGGGCGTCCAGCGACCTGTCGTCCAGGACCTTGGCGATCACCTCGGCGTGGATCATGATGTGCCCCTCCTGGTCGGTCGGCATGATGATGGGCTCGCCACGGCCGCGGTAGAAGACTGCCTCGGCGTTGTATTCGTAGAACGCATCCGAGTAGCGGTCGAAGGGAATGCGGTGCTTGACCAGGAACGCTTCGAGGGCGTCGAACTGGCCGAAACTCGCCTCCGCGTCGTAAAGGCTGACGATGGCCCCTTCGCGGAACGCCACCCGGAGGGATTCCTCGGTGGCAGGGGGCTGGCCGTAATCTTCCAGGGACGCACCATCCGCCACGATGACGTCGACGAGCTCTTCGAGTAGGGTCCTCGGGATCGGGCCACCAATGTAAATCTCAGCAGGGAAATGGTCGGACATGGGATGTTCCTCCTTTCTAAGGGTTGAAGTTGACGTGGTTTCGGTCTTCGGCCACGATCACTCCGGCCTGGGGATGTATCTGGCGACGACCTCGGCGATCCGGGCCAGCGTGTCGGCGTCCCAGACCTTATTGGGGTTGTAAAACTCTTGCTCGCCTTGCAAGTCCAGGTACAGGAGGTCGTGAAGCTGCCGGATGGCCGGATGCACGGCGACGGGCCTGCGTGGCGATCCGCCGCGTTCTGCGCACGGGAACCGTTTACGAATCTCCAGGAACACCTTCCTCGGAATGTGAGCCGTCTCGATGCGGACGTTGGTGTGCTTGACGTAAGCCGTCCACCAGACCTCGTCCTCGCCGGCCCGGACCGTGCGGCACTCCACCTCCTGAAAATCCTCCCGGTCGAACTCTGGGTCAGCAGTGAAGAGAACGGGTTCTCCTCGCGGAACCTCGGTGGCCGAATCACCGTAAACGTCCCGCACGGTTTCGAGCCGAAGGTTCCAGCGGAAGTACGCGGGGGTCGCGTCCCAAAGTTCGATGCTGTAGAGGCTCTCGTCGGCCCGGCGCATTCGAGCGACCTCGCCCATGTACCACAGGAGGTCCTCCACGTAGTCGGGCGGCATCGGCACCAGGGCGTAGTCGCAGTCGCCGTTATAGTTCTCGTCGGTGCTCGAGGTGTCGATGACGAGATGGGTGATGGGGGGCTTGCTCATGGGGTGTTTCCCTTCCGTTTTGGGGGCATGTCGTTCTCCTTCAGCCCTGGCCCCTGGCGGGTCGCCGGCGGAGCATCGGCCTCCTCATCGGGCGGATGGACCTCCTCGCTGGAACTGCCGTCCTGTTCGACGCAGCGGTACTTGGTGGCGCCGCACTTGCGGCACCGGAACCAGTATTCGGCCCCGCAGCCCGTCGTTGGACCAGGGGTCTCTTGCCACTGGTGTTGGCAGGTGCGCCAGTCGGCAGCCTCTTCGCTGAGGTTCAGCCTCTCGCACAGGTTGGCGACTTCTTCGAACGTGAGCGGCTTCCACTGGCCGCAATCGGTTGCGATTTCTCGGACGGGCTGGTCTTGGATCTCACAGCCGCCCTGAAGGTTCTCGTCCTGGTGGAATCTCAACGCGGCCAGGATGGTCGCCAGTTCCCGACGGCTGACACGCAATGTGACGTCTTCTTTTGACTTGCGCATGGAATGCTCTCCTTCTGAAAGATCGACAGTGATTGTTTGCTGGGGGCCGGAGTAAGAGAAAACAGCGTCCTATCGCCGGGCCGAAGGGGCGCTACCAACGGGAACGTCACTCGGGCGGGCTTGCGATCACCTGCTCGCTGATCTCGACGCTCAGGCGTTCATCGTGCTCGCGGAGCCATCGGCGGACGGCTTTGCGATCGCCGGGACCGGTGTAGCCCTGGTAGGTGCGGAGGTAGTCAACGAGGCCTTCCTCGGCATCTTTTCTCTTTCTGAAGACACCCAGGTGGACAATGACACCGCGGTCAGCCACAGCCAGCACCCAGACGGGGCGCCAGGAGGTCATGACTCCGTGCTGCACGCCCCAGGCGTAGGCCTCCTCGCAGGTCGCGCACAGGGATCGCACCTGGTCAGACGGCAGGGCCACGGAAACGCGAACCTTTTTGAAGGCCGGGTTGTCGCAATTCGAATTCTCGCAGAAGCGTTTCATGGCTCGCTCCTTTCCGCGAACATCTCGGGGGCGATCTCCGCGAGTGTTTTGGGCGTCCAGTGCAGGTCGCGCTCGATTGGAAGGCCCATCGGCCCGCGAACGCCCTCAAGTTCCGCGAGGCTGAAGTACCCGAGTTCCTTCTCCTGGCCCTCAACCAGGCCGAAGAAAAGGTCTTCGCCGTCGAACTCGGTCGCCTTATGCCGAGCTCCGGATTATGTGGAGCAGGATGACAGGAAGGCTGTTACATGGCCGAACGAG
>DATKXP010000682.1:0-3962 GCA_035529015.1 Phycisphaerae bacterium
GTCCCTCCAGTGGCCGGCCAGGCCCGACCGTCTGCGGCCGAAGGCCAGGTCATCGTGGTACATGTCGCCGGCGGCCTCGACGATTCCCTCCCACGCCCGGGTCGCCTCCCTCTCGTGGGCGATGGCGTCTTCGAGAGCGCTCACGTCGGTGATGTGCGCGAACAGGGCCCACGCCACGCCGGCGAGCGCCCGCCGGGAGTGGTACCTTGCCAGGTGGGCCAGGATCTTCAGGTCCACCATCGTCGAGTCGAATTCCTTGTTGCGATGATCGCCAACCCGCTTCTCAGCCTCCGCCACCAGCCCGAGAACATCCGCTGCGGCGCGGGCAAACCACGCGCTGGACTGGTGCGGCCAGATCTTTCCTGAGTCCTTGCCTTCCACGATGCACCTGGCGGCGTCGGCGATGCTCAGGAACTGCTCGGTATCGCTCGGCAGGGCCTTCGCGTAAGCGGGCAGGTCTTCCTGACGCTGCCGCTCGACCCAACCCCGCGTGGTGGGAAAGTGGTTGTAGGGGTACGAGTACGCCACGGCGCGCGGCAGAACCTGGCTGGCACGGTGGACGGCCCGCATGACGTATGGCCCGGCCTGTGGACCGAAACGCCGCTCGAACGCCTTCCGCCAGACCTCCGGCGGCGTGTCGGGGTTGTAGCCGGCGCGGCCGAAGGTCTGGAAGAAGTGCCAGTACCGCTCGAATTCGTACTCGTAGTACCGGTGCTCGGGTCGGAGCAGTTCGAACGGCTCCGCATCGTGCGGGTGATCCTGCATCTTGGTGGCCAGCGGTTCGTTGACCTCGAACCCTTCGCCATCGTACAGGTGCGTGCTCCCGGCAAACCGGCGGACGTAGTCGGGGTCGCCCCAGAGCAGGATCCGCGTCGTTCCGCCGTTCCACAGCCGCCAGTGCATCTTGTACGTCTGCGGGTAGCGGAGCATGTCGGCGTAGCCGTGGCGGCGGTCGTGCTGGTTGGCCGGGTGAATGTGCGTCGGGTGGAAGGGCAGGCCCATCTGCTCCATCCAGTACTTGGTGCACATGCGGATGTTGACGCCCATCTCGACGGCCTTGTCGATGAGGTCGTGCGGGAAGTTCTTGGCCCGGGCGTCGAAGCGGATGCCGGGACGCGACGCGTTGACGATGCGGTAGATGTCCTCCCAGAAGGCCGGCATCTCTCCGCGCTTGAGGCCCGACTCACCGTGCATGCGGAAGTGGATCGTATCGAGGTCGGGTACGAGGCGAAGGAACTCGGCGAGCGCCGCCGTGGAGTACGCCCTCAGGTTGTCGGCCGTCAGCCCCCACACGATGCCGGGGGTAGGTTTCCTGGCCCGGTCGGTCGGCCCCTGGACGCCGCCCCGATAGATGTGGTCCCAGATGCCGAGGGTGAAGTCAAGGCCCCGGGCGTGGGCCATCTCGACCAGGCGGTTGAGCGCTCTCAGGTTCTTCCGCTGTTTCTCCCTGGTGATGCCCACGACGCGGACGTCCGGGAACCCGTCGAGATCGAAGAAGTACGGATACGGCGGCGAGAAGTATCCCCAGTTCTCGTACCCGAAGATCAGGACGAAGGTGTTGAACCGGTTGGCCGCCAGCATGTCCAGGTATCGGGCCCAGTACGCCTCGTCGTAGAAGCGGCTCTCGAAGTGCTTCCGGTGCATCGTGTAGACGGAGAGGGCGCGCTCCGGCACGTAGGGCTTCTCAGCGGCGTTTTTGACTTCGGTGAAAGGACGGGCGGGATCGGCGGCCCATCCGACGCGGTCGGCCACATCGAGAAGGGCGTACATCAGCCCGCGGTCGTCGGACCCGGCCACGACCATGCCAGGTTTTCCGTTGAGCGTCGTGTGACGGATCGTCAGTGCTTCGGCAGCCGCGGGCACCGACGCACCCGCCGCCTTGAGCGCCTCAGCCACAGGTCCGCCGGCCGACGCCAAGCCGACAAGGACGACCTGTCCATCGGAGGCCGACGTAATTGACGCGGCGCGCTTGACGACCACTGCCCTGGCCTCAAGCGCCGAGGTCAGTTTGGCCAGTCCGTGCGCAGCGCCCGGGCCCGGTTCGGGGTCCGACACGATGGACACACTCGCCTCGCCTGGCGCTGCGCGCGCCCACCGAACGGGAAGGGAAGATGCTGCCAGCACCACCCAGGCGACCGTCAGCCACTTCCCCAGGTGCCGGGCTTTCATGTTGGAAGCCTCCGCTGGGCGTCAAGCGCGGGACAGTATTCTTTTCCTCACATGCGTCGTGCCGACACCGGCCGTATCGGATCTGCGGCCCGGCCGGCCGGAACCGCAAAGAGACACGCAGAAAGGCCGTCGAGTCCTGGTTGCGCCGTATCCGCGACCGGCAGTGTCTGGTAACGCTCACCATGCGGACGGCTCTGATTATAGGAGCGTCGTGGTCGCCGGGCCAGCACCTTCAGCCTGTGACGTGCGTCGTGTCTTGTGCGCCTTCCCCTGGTCCACTCCAGGCGACAGATGATGCCGGTCGCTTGGACGGTGCCGCTGCCGGTGGCGCCGAGGCGCGACCCGACTGGCACAAGACTGACACAACCGGGTCGAAATGGGAGTTTTCCACAACGAGGGGAGTGGGCAGCGAATCACAAACCCCTGCCGTTTTAGGACTTAGGATGGCGTCCCCAGGAGGATTCGAACCTCCAACCTTTGGCTCCGGAGGCCAACGCTCTATCCAATTGAGCTATGGGGACGCTGCACGGCTCGCATTCTAGGCGCCACAGCGGCGGTGTCAATGGGCTGGGCGGCCGAAGGTGGAAGGCGGTTACGGCCGCGGAGCCTCGGCGTCTGCTGCCGGTTCCGCCGCCGGAAGGAAAACCCGGAACGACGTGCCGCGACCCGGCTCGCTGTCCAACTCGACCCAGCCGCCGTGGTCTTTCACAATGCCGTAGACCATGGCCAGCCCCATGCCCGTGCCTTTGCCCGGGGGCTTGGTGGTGTAGAAGGGATCGAAGATGCGTCCGCGCGTGGCTTCCGACATGCCGCAGCCGGTGTCTTCGACACTGAGCACGACGTAGCGGCCGGGCTTGGCGCCGGGCCGGCGGCGACAATCTTCGGGGCGGACGTCCAAGGCCTTGATGATGAAGGTCATCTCGCCGCCGTCGGGCATGGCGTCGCGTGCGTTCATGGCCAGGTTCAGGACCACCTGCTCCATCTGCACGGGGTCGCCGTGGATGAACGCCTGCTCGTCGCAGAAGCGTGTGGCGACGCGAATGCGCGAATCGAGGGACCGGCTGAGCAGCCGGACGCTCATCTCGACGGTGGCGTTCAGGTCTACCGCGACGTCGTGGCGCGCTCCGCGGCGTGCGAAGCCGAGCAGTTGGCTCGTCAGTTCGGTTGCTCGCCGGGCTGCGCCTTCGATCAGGTCGGCGGCCTCTCGGACGTCCTTCGGCGATGGGTTCTCGACCTTCAGCAGCGCGGCATGACAGAGGATGCCGGTCATCAGATTGCTGAAGTCGTGGGCGATGCCGCCGGCCAGTTGGCCGACAGCCTCCATCTTCTGCGCCTGGCGGAGTTCTTCCTCCAGGCGGGTTTGCTCGGTGACGTCGCGGACGATGGCCTGGATGGCAGGCCGGCCTTCCCAGTCGATCCGGTTGACCAGGACCTCGATGAGGGCAAAGGTTCCGTCGGCCCGTTTGGCCCGGCGTCCGCGCTCGGTATGGCTTTCGGCCCGTCCTTCGAGGACGCTCCGGATGTTCGCGCGGGCTGCCTCGCGATCGTCCGGATGCATGAACTCGGTGATCGGCATGCCGAGAACGTCGTTCAGGTCCATGCGGTGGATGTAGGCGAAGGCCTGGTTGGCGCCGGCGACGCGGCCCTCGGCAACCACGACGATGCCGTCGAGGCTTTCCTCGAACAGGACGCGGTAGTTCCCTTCAGATCGGCGCAGGGCTTCTTCTGCGGCCTTGCGGTCGCCGATGTCGCGAAGGACGGCCAGGATGCGGTCGCGGCCGCCGATGGAGGCG
>DATKXP010000683.1:0-4416 GCA_035529015.1 Phycisphaerae bacterium
GAGCCGGACTTCGCGGAGGAGTCCGCGAATGCCTCTTGACCGGCAGACCGTGGACGAGACCGCCGGCAAGCATATACGCATGATGCAGGACGGCGGACACAAAACAGCCGCGCAAAAGGACGCGATCCGCCGCGAGCATGAGCGGATCGCCCGCATGGTCGAGCAGAAGGCGCGGAAGCGGAGATAGCCATCATGTTTCCGCTGGGTAGAGCTTGGAATTGAGCCGGACATGAAGCTGGAGTGCCCCGCCTTCATCCTGGGCAACGGCCCGGGGCTGCCGGGAAATCTCGGCGTACTATCCCGCTGCTTTACGGTGGGCGTCAATCGGATTCTCGATACCGGCTTTACGCCGACCGTTCTCCTGTGGATGGACGGCAGTTTCTATCGCGAGCAGGCGGCACAGGTCGATGCGTCGGAGGCCCTGCAGGTCTGCAGCGCCTCGCTGGCGAATCGTCGGTGGCATATCGGTCTGCACTCGTGGAGCGGCCAGGACGCCCTGCATCATCACGCCGCCCCGACGGTGCTGTGCTGCAACGGCAACACCGGATGCTGTGCGGCGCGCTGGGCGCTGTCCTTGGGTTGCCCGGTCGTCTACCTGCTCGGCATGGGCGCTGAATATCGGGACGGGCGCACGAACTTCTACGGCGTGAACCCCTGGCATCATCGGCCGCCCGGCGCCGAGACGGCGCTTGAGGTTATGCAGGCCGAGCGTGACCGGCTGTGGGATGACTTCGGCGAACGGCTCCGACTGGCGAGGGACGAGGCGGACCTCACGGAGATCGCCGCCGGCGAGGAAGGGATGGATCAGACGGAGCTACGGGCCAGGATCCGGCAGGCTATCGCGCCGGAATGAGACGCCGTTGATCGTGCTGTTGTCGGTGATTATGCAGCCGATCAGGTTCGGAACCCCGTCGATGTCGCCCTCGAAGTGGACGTAGAAGAGATTGCCTTCATTCACGAAGCGTAGTTCGTGGTACTTTTTCCAACACACCGGGCAGAGCTTTGGCCGCTTCTCGGCCATATCTCGGTGCCTCCAAACAAGCATTATAGGCGCGCACGGGAGCAAAGTCAATGGCTCGTAAATGGCAGGCGATAATCTGCTACGAGGACAGGTCCGATCACCTGACTACCTCGCGCTGGCGGCTCAGCGGTGTGGCGACCAAGGAGGGCGCGCAGAACACCGATGACGGCGATCTCTGGCTGAAGACCACGAAATCCGGGGACGATGTCACGGCCGATCTGTACAAGGACGACGCCTGCGCTTCGGGCAATAAGGTCGCTACGGGGACGGCCGATGTCTCCGGCTGTGACAATACCGGGGCGAACGCCGCCGAACTGACGTTGACGGCCGCGGAATCGAGCGGGCTGTCCGGCTCGTTCTGGATCCATAACTATGAGGGGGACGATACGTGCGGCGTCAAGGTCGCGCTCTGCACCGATGAGGACCTGGACGCCTTGTGGGACGGCATCGAGGCGCTGACCGGCTACGATGCGACCAATGGGTGCGCCGAATTCATTCGCGTGGCCGGCGAGGAAATCCTCGGGCTGCTGACACAGCGGTTCCGCGAGCAGCTTGGCGGGCATGGGGCTAAAGAGGCGTGGTTCATTACCGATGCCGAGCGGTTGCTTCCTGATCTTCGGCGGATCGCCAACCCGGACCAGGTTCGGCTGGCGTGCGCCCATCGGGCGCTGGCAATCGCCATCGGGCGCAGTCACCAGCTCGCCGACCCGACAATGTTTTCGGAACTTCAGAACCGGCACAACGCTGAATGTGAATCGGCGATGGCCTCGCTGGTGCTGGCGATCAAAGCGGGTTCCGGCGACGACGCTTCGGAAAGCAAGTCGCCCACGTCGGTTTCTCAGTCGAGGGTGTAATGCCGCGAACGCATGTAATCGGGCTGCCGGAATTCGAGCGGGACCTGCTGGCGGTCTTGACCCCGGCGACGGTCCACCGGCGCTTCGTCGAGAAGAAAGGCAAGATCGTCATCGACCGCCTGATCGCCTCGGCGAAGGCGGGGATAGGGCCGGGCAATACGAAATATCCGGCTTACGAGGAATCGTACAAGGAGCAGCTTGGCCTTCGCCCGCGCACAGGGCGAGGGGGTCGGTGGACGCCCAAGAGGGCCGGCGCGTTCCTGGCGACCGGCAAGGGTGGTAAAGGGCGGCTGCACAAGGCTATCGCCGCGGGCAACAAGCTCTGGCTGCTATTGACCGGTACGATGCTGGCGAAAACCAACTTTGCATGGGAGCAGCCGCAGGGTACGGGCTTGACGCTTGTATGGACGGCGCCCGATGAGCAGACGGGCATCTATGCCGAGGTCCACAACTATGGCGCGAAACCAATCGGGCGCGGTGGGCCACGGAAGAAACGTGAGTTCATGCACTTTGAATCCAGCGTGACCCTTCGGGCCGTTGAAGAGGCCTACAGGCAGGCGATAGACGAACTGGCGGCGGCATTCTCCGCAGGACATGCGATACGATGAGCAGCTTCACCATAACAAATACTGACGATGCGATCCTGACGGCGTTGGATACCACATTGACCGCCGCCAGGGAGACTGGCATCGGGCTACTGTTCGCGCAGGTAGTCTCCGCGGGATCCGTCGAGGAAGCGAAGCAGACGCTGCTCAAGGAATCCGCGACGGCCGTGTTGGTTTACGCGAGCACCACCGATCATAAAATCTCCGACCTGGAATGGGGACAACTCTGTCACGTAGACATCGTGCTCGCCGTCAAGGCGAACACGCAGGCGCTGCGCCAGACGGCGATTACCCGCCTGATCGCCGGAACAAAGACGGCAGTGGAGACGGACCAGCCCAGCGATACCGCGGGCTTCCTCTCCGAAGGCGACTTTCATCGTCGGCTGGAATGGGGAGAGCCATCGCTCGATCTGTTGACGAACCTACCCTGGGCGGTGGCCGTGCTGCCGCTGTCTGTAGCCTATGTGATAGCCACGCGGCTATCGCGGTAAGGAGCTTGCAACAATGTCAGTCTACAAAGACCCGAACACGTTCAAGTGGGATACGACCGCTATCACCGGCTGTACCCGCGTGGAAGTCCAGAACACCAGCCGGGCGGAAACGTCCCTGGCCGACGACGGGGCGGGCACGCATTTCGTGCGGCACGGCCTCTGCCGGTTCGTCGCCACGTTCATCGACGAGGCCGAGGCGCGGAAGCTGCAGAACAAGACGACGGCCGCCAAGAACGTCACATTCCTGGTTGATGACGAGGCGGACGCCGCCGGCGGAACCGTGACCTTGACCAAAGTCAAGACCGGCGGAATGCGCGGCGGGTATGCCGACGGCGCGGAAGTCTGGACCGTCGAAGGCGTCTGCGATTCCGCCAGCGATCCGACCGCGTAAGCACTTATCAGCACAGGAGCATATGAATGAGCATCTACAAAGACCCGCATGACTTTCTGCTCGGTGCCGCAGCTGTCACCGGCTGCACTCGTGTGGAGGTTCAGGACACCAGCACGGCCGAAACGGTGATGTCCGACGATGGGACGGGCACGCACTTCGTCCGTCACGGCCTGACCCGATTCACCGCAACGTTCAACGATGCAAAGCAGGCCAAGGTTTTGGAAAACGCAACGACCGCCGACGTGGACGTCACGTTCGCGGTGAATGACGAGGGCGAGGCCGAGACTACGGTAACTTTGACCAACGTCAAGACCGGCGGCCGGCGCGGAGCCTATACCGACGGCGCTGAAGTCTGGGTTGTTGACGGCGTGTGCGATAGCGCGAGCGACCCGACCTGATGACAGCCGACGACGCGAAAAAGATCGAGGGCGACTCGCGGCGGAACCTCGCCGACCCGGGCGTGGTCCATCCCGACTCGTGCGAGAAGCTGCGTTTGCACGGCGCGGATTTCGGCGTCCAGCCGCTTGCACCACCCAAGGGCGTGCGGTTTCGCCCGCGTTTCGGCGAGGGTAGCGTGGAGTTGTCTATCCATATTGCCGAGGACCCTCCGACCGATGGCGATGGGGAACTTGTCGAGCTTGCCCAGTTGATTCGGTCAGACGCGCCCATTACCGAGACGGATATCTGTCCTGAATGTGATCAGCCCAAGGGTGGCGAGTTAGAGATCGACCTGGATAGTCACCAGGAGTTCCTGTGCAAGCTCGTGGACTACGCCGCACGCCTGCTGCGCAAGCAGTATCTGCTGAGCGATGAACAGCTCGGAGAGCTGCTGGCCTTTGACGGCGAATCCCTGCCGGAGTGGATGGGCCAGGTAATCCGCCATGCCCTTGCGTTGAGTACGCGAGGGAAAGTCGAACCACCGAACCCGTCGTCGGAGGGATGGGAAGACGTCTGTGGCGATGCGACGCCGCCGTCGCCAGAAACGGAATCCGTGGAGGCCCCATCCCCGCCGCTGCGCAAGCGTCGGTGGCCGTGGAGCCGATAGATGGCCCGC
>DATKXP010000684.1:0-4902 GCA_035529015.1 Phycisphaerae bacterium
CCGAGTGGCACCTCGAACTCCAGGCCCGCCACCCAGGTGGAGGGGTCGGGGAAGTGGAGCGAGTCGACGGCGGCGCCGAGGTCGTTGCCGAGGCCGTTGAGGGTGTAGCGCAGGAGCGCGTCGAGTTTGGGCAGGCGTTCGAGGTCGGCCACATCGACGCGGATGCGGTTGACGGCGATGGTCCGCCTGGCCCGCTCCAGTTCCGGCCGCCGCGCGAGCGCCTGCGTCATGGCGGCGGTGCGGTCGACGTCCACGACGAAGAACTGCGGCTGCTCGATGGGGACGAGGGTGGCGTCGGACTCGACGGGCATGTCGGGGGCGTTGAGGAGGAGTTTGAGGTTGTCGGCGCTGTTTCGGGCGCGGTTTTCGGTGCGGAGGAGTTCGGCCTCGCGGGTGGCGACGGCCGCGGCGGCACGGGCCACGTTCAGGTCGTTCGAGACGCCCTGGCCGGCGCGGACCCGTTCGCGGCGGTGGACCTCGCGGGCCATCGCCAGGGTCGCGCGGTGCACGCGGACCGTCTCCAGGTCGAACGCCACCTGCCAGTAGGCCGCCGCGACGCGCGCGACCGTCTGCATGACCATCTGGCGGAAATCCTCGACCGTGACGCCCGTGGTGAGGGTGGCGATGCGGATGGCGGCCTGTGCCACGGGGTCGCCGAAGCCCTTCAGCAGCGGCTGTTTGACCTCGGCCGACAGGCGCGAGGTGTACTGCGGGTTGGGCGCGATGAGGCGGCTGTTGGTGTCGAGGTAGTTCATCTCGTGCGTGAGCGAGACGGTTGCACCGGTGGGGACCCGCTGGGTGACGCCGCCGCTGAACGCCCAGGTGTCTTCGGTGAGGTGCTGGTCAACGATGGCGCCGGTATCGAGTTGGCTGGCGATGGGCCGCTTGGAGCGGCCGAAGGTGTTCGAGAGGGCCAGGTTCGGGTCGTAGGCGGCGCGGGCGGTGACGAGGTCGGCCTCGGCCAGGAGGGGATCGTACCCGGCGATCTGGACCTCCTGGTTGTTCTCGAGGGCGATGCGGACGGCGTCGAAGAGGGTGAGCCGGACCTCGCCGCGCTTGGGCGGCCGCGGCGGCCTGGGCACGGGGGGCGGCGGGGTCTCGTCGCGGGCGCGATCGGCGGCGGTGGTCATGCGGTCGAGGGCGGTGCGGACGACCTCGCGCTCGCGCACGTTCCACGACGCGTCGCACCCGCCCGCTGCCGCGGCGACACTCGCGCACACCCACATCAGCGCAGCGCGGCGAAGTCGATGGCGTGTGGGCACGCGGCTGGTTCCTCCCCTCATCGGGCACGCTCTCCGCCGCTAGAGGTACCGGCCGGAGGGGCGGTTTGCAAGAGATTATCGGGCGGGTGATGGCGAATGCCACGTTGTCAACGTCGGTCCGATCCAGGCAGGTGGCAGCGCGGCGGGCAATCCTGGCCGCCGCGCGGTGGGGAGGATTGCCCCCCGCGCTAACGGTCTGCTAGAGCGGCTCGACCTGGCGCACCTTTGCCGCCGGCAGCCGTTCGGCCGGGCTTTCGACGGATGGCGGCCGGCGGCCTACCACCGCTTGCCGCGTTTGCCCCACACGTCTTCGAGGATGGCGTAGAGGCCGGGGTCGTGCTCTTTCAACTCGGCGCGGACGAAGGGATAGAAATCGTTGGTGCCGAAGAAGGCTTCGGTGGCTTCGGCGAAGTATTCCTTGTGGTCCGTCAGGGCATAGTGGCGGGTGGTGCGGCCGGAGATGTGGAGGACCTTCTCGTACTTGCCGTCCTTGACGGCCTGCTCGTAGGCCTTCCGGATGCGGGGGTCGTCGAACCCGAGGACGCGGTCGTGGAAGGCGTGTGAGAGTTCGTGGATGACGACGCTGGGTTGAGCGTTGCTCCGCTGGAGGCCCACCAGCCGCCGGGCGTTCGGGATGTGGAAGACCTTCTCCATCTTCGGGTCGTAGCCGTGCCCCTTCAGCCACCCGACCGACGGATGGTACTGCATGGCGCCAAGTTTGTGGTCGAGGTCGATCCAGATGGGGACCTCGCGGAGTTGCGCCAGTTGCGTCTCGGGCACGAGGAAGGTGATCCCGTGGAGTTTGCCGGCCAGGAGTTTGAGGGCCTGCCCGCCGACTTCCTTCTCCTCGGCGAGCAGGCGCTTATCGACGTGGACGGTCCAACCTTCGATGGTCTGCTCGACGTGGTCGATGAACGGCTGCGGCTTGTCGTCCTTGGCGGCGGCCTTCGCGCCGCGGGCGTCAAGGGCCAGGCCGACCGCCAAGCCGGATGCCGAGACCAGGACAAGAGCCAGGGCGGTCATCACGTAAAGCGGGGGGGACTTGGAAGGCTGGGGCATCGTTTCTCTCCGTTATGCGGTCTTACGTAAGTCTCTTGCCGTGGCGAGAACGGCACCCGCTCGCTTACGCTCGCGGCTAGTTGCACTCGCGCCCGACCAGCCACGTGAGAAAACTAGCCGCGCACGTAAGTAAGCGGCGCAACCACCTGGGCTACGAGCCCAATCAGGCGGCGCTACTCCCTCGGCGGTGGCCAGGGGCGGCTGGGCGTGGTGCGGTCACCGAGCCGGGTGCGACGTTCGCGCGGTTCGCGGACCCAGCGGCTGCGGATGCCCGGCGGCGTCGCGGGCGCGGCGGCGCCCTGCCCCGGCGCAGGCGCCGTGGCCTGAGCGGGCGCCGCCGCGGCCGGCACGCCAGGCGCGACGGTCCCCGGCTCGCCCGTGACCGCGGCGCCGGCCTCACCGGCGGGGGCGCCTGCGGCGGGGATGTACCTGATCCGCACGCTATGACTCTTCGGCGGGCCTTCCCGCGCGTAGTACTCGGCAGGCTGCGGCTTGCGGTACCACCGCTCGTGGGCGATGAGCCACCAGGCCACGCCGCGCCGCTCCAGGAATACCCGCAACTTGTCGCCCGTCATCACGAGCGACAGCGACCGGTCGAGCAGCACGTCGGGCTCGTTGGCGTGGCTCGGGCTGTAGAGCCAGAACGAGACCGGTTCGGCCGGGTCGGCCGACCCCTTGATCACCTCCGTCGGCCGGACCGTCACGCGGGTCCGGACGGCGTACTCGGTGATGATCTGGCCGAGCGGGTCGAGCGGGTGCGGGTACGGGTTGGCCACCGGATGGACGTCGAGAGGCTCGGTGCCCATGACCTCGCCCTGGACGATGAGACCGGCCTGGCTCCGGGCCCGTTCGATATCGTGCATCGACCGGTACGGCCTCACCGTCGGTGCGGCGCACCCGGCGGCACAGGCGGCAGCGGCCGTCGCAATTCCCACAAGCAACAGTCTGCGGCCCATTGGGTTGCCTCCGTCGTCGCGATTCACGCGGCGGGGTCGGACTCCGTTTTCGCTGGTTCCGGCGGTTCCGGCGTTTGGGGCGGCAGGGGTGTCGGCGGCGGTGGCGGCGGCGGTGGGGATTCCTGCGTCGGCGGGGATTCCTGCGTCGGCGGTGCCGGGGGCGAAGGGGGTTGCAGGGGTGTCGGCGGCGCGGGTGGCACCGCCGGCGCCGCCTGTCCGGCCCCGCCGATGGCGTAGACCCGGCCGTCCTGGCTGCCGATGTAGACCACGCCGCCCGCCACGGCCGGCGAGGAGTGGATGTCTTTGTCGGTCCGGAACTGCCACTTGAGTTCGCCCGTCCTGGCGTCGAGGGCGTAGAGGTGGTCGTCTTCGCTGCCGACGTACACCATGCCGCCCGCCACGGCCGGGGACGAGCGGACGTCGTCGTCGGTCCGGAACCGCCACGCGATCTGACCCGCCGCCACGTCGATGGCGTACAGGTGATCGTCGTTGCTGCCGACGTAGAGCAGCCCGCCGGCGCAGGCGGGCGAGGAGCGGATATCGTCGTCGGCCTTGAACAGCCCCTGCTGCGCGCCCGAGAGGGCGTCGATGGCGTACAGGTTCCCCCCGTTGTCGCCCACGTACACGACGCCATCGACGACGGTGGCCGAACTCTCGATCGTCTTGTCGGCCTTGAACCCCCACCGCTGGATGCCGGTCCGGACGTCCACCGCAACGAAGTCGCCGCCGGTGTCTCCCACAAAAACCATCCCCTGGGCGACGGCCGGGCCGGCCTTGATGCCCTTTCGGAGCGTCACGCGCCAGCGTTCGACGCCGGTGGCGGCATCGACGGCGTAGAGGCTCTTGTCGTCGCTGCCGAAGAAGACGAGCCCGTCGGCGACGGCGGGCGAGGAGTTGATGTCGCCGTCGGTCTTGAACCGCCACCGCTCGACACCCGTGCGGGCATCGACGGCGTAGAGGTGCTCGTCGTCGCACCCGACGTACACCACGCCGCCGGCCACGGCGGGCGACGACGAGACGTCCTTCTTCGCGCGGAACCGCCAGCGTTCGACGCCGGTGGCGGCATCGACGGCGTACAGGTGGTCGTCATCGCAGCCGAAGAAGACGAACCCGTCGGCTACGACGGGCGACGACTCGACCTTGCCGTCGGTCCGGAACAGCCACAACTGCTGACGGTTCTCCGGAATCGGCGGCGAGGCGTAGCGGCCGGTATGGGCCGGGTCGGCGCGGAACATGGCCGGGCGACCGGCGACGACCTCGGCAGCCGGGCCGTCGGCCGACAGCGCCGCCACCACCACGACCGCGGACGCCAGGAGAAGGACGCGCTTCATCGGACATCCCCTTACGCTTCCCACCTTCAGATTAGGTGCTGCGTGCGACCAGGGAAAGCCAAAAGTCTGCGGGGTGGGGCAACGATTTCTGGCTGGGCCAGCCGCTTACTGACGTGCGCGGCTAGTTGGTGTGCCTGACCAGCCGCGAGCGTCAGCGAGCGGGGCCTGACGTGCGCGGCTGGTTGGTGTGCCTGACCAGCCGCGAGCGTCAGCGAGCGGGGCCTGACGTGCGCGGCTAGTTGGTGTGCCTGACCAGCCGCGAGCGTCAGCGAGCGGGGCCTGACGTGCGCGGCT
>DATKXP010000685.1:0-2191 GCA_035529015.1 Phycisphaerae bacterium
CGCTGACATTTGTGGGTTTTTCGACGCCATCTCCCACGAATGGCTGGCCAAGTTCGTCGAGCATCGCATCGCGGACCGGCGCGTCGTCCGCCACGTGCGTAAGTGGCTCAAGGCCGGCGTGCTGGAAGACGGGCAGTGGAGACAGGTGGAGACGGGCACGCCCCAGGGCGGGAGTATCAGCCCGCTGCTGGCGAACGTCTATCTCCACTACGTCTTCGATCAGTGGGCGGACGGGTGGCGCAGCCGCCACGCGACGGGCGACGTCATCGTTGTCCGCTACGCCGACGACTTCGTGGTGGGATTCGAGCACCGCTCGGACGCCGAGCGGTTCCAGGCGGACCTCGCGGAACGTTTCCGCAAGTTCGCATTGGAACTGCATGCCGACAAGACGCGCCTGATCGAGTTTGGCCGCCACGCGGCCCGGACTCGGTCCGCACGCGGCGCCGGCAAGCCGGAGACCTTCGACTTCCTCGGCTTCACGCACGTGTGCGGGACGACGCGGAAGGGAAAGTTCATCGTGGTGCGGCGCCCGATGCAGAAGCGAGTGCGACGGACGCTGGCGGCGATCAAGGAGGTGCTTCGCCGCCGGCTCCATCACTCCATCGCGGAAGTCGGCCAGTGGTTGGGGACGGTGATGCGTGGGTGGTACCAGTACTACGCGGTGCCACTCACGTCGCCGCACCTGGGGGCGTTCCGCACTCGCGTCGGGCGGCTGTGGTATGGCATCCTTCGCCGCCGCAGCCACAAGACCCGAATCACGTGGGAGCGGATGCACCGCCTCATCGCCTGCTGGTTGCCCGAACCGCGTATCCTGCACCCGTACCCCTGGGAGCGCCTGCGCGTCTGACCCAAGGCAAGAGCCCGGTGCGGTAATCCCGCACGCCGGGATCTGTGCGGGGGGCCACCCGAAAGGGCGGTCCCTACCGCGACTCGGGGAGCCACGATTTTTCGCCCGAAACCCTCGGGCCGTTTGGTTGACAGGAACCGCCGGCGAGTCCCCTCTCCGACGGCTCCTCGCATGTCCGCACCGTTCGCCGATTCACGCCCTTCTCCGCATCTGCCCTCATTCTCCCGAACCACCCAGATGCCCAAAACAAAATCTGTGGCCCAACCCCATGGGGCCTCCGGCCCCCGGTGATTCTCCGGGCGACGAAATTCTCCAGCAGCGCGCTGTCGAACACCCCCGTTGGGCCGCCTTTCCCGCGCCTCCCTCGCACGCTCCGGGCCGCTTTCGGCCCCTGATCGTGGCCCGCCAATGCAGCCGGGAGAACCGGCCATAACTGCTATCGCACCAATGTGATACGAAGACACCATCGTGTGGCTCTCGGCCTCGCCCATGTCTCCGCTTTCGCCTCTCGTCGCTTCTCCTAAGGGCGAGGCAGCGGTCCGGCCAGCGACCCTCTGCGCCGCCGAAAAACGCCCTCCGGAATGCCCGAAACGCCGTTCGTGTGGTAATACCTCAAAATGGGGGGGTGGTAATGCCCCCGGGGGCCTCATGGTAATGCGCCGGGCCACTTGTGGTAATGGTCCCGGGGGATATTCACGGCTCTGTCTGGCTCGCGCAATCTGACACGCCGAACTACGTGTCAGATTGCGCAGGTCCTCTTGCACGCCGGCAATCTGTCACGTAGAATGACGTGTCAGATTGCGCCCAGTTTCCTCTGCTCCCACCCTCCGAGGACGAACATGAACACCCCCGAGAACCCCAAGCAGGTTCGCCGCACGCTCGACGCCTGTCTCAAGCAGCTTGTCCCGCGAGGACCTGTCCTCTTGGCCTCGGTGGTCCGGAGCGCCCGAAGGTGCGGACGCTACGGTTGCAAGTGCAACCGGGGCGAGAAGCACATCCGCACCCAGATCACCTTCAAGGAGGGCGGCAAGACGCGCTCCGTCTACGTCCCCGCTGACCTTGTGGGCGAGGTCAGGCAGTGGGCAGCTGAGGGCCGGCGTCTCCAGGGCCTCCTGAGGGAGTGCTCCCAGTTGGCCGTCGCCCTCCTGCGCAGCAAGGCTCAGGCAGCGAAGGGGCCGCGCCGGCGTCCGTGACGACGCCTTACGCGGGCAGCAGGATTTCTCGACGGAATTCTGCACCAGGGACTTGATATTCCCCCGCGAACGAGGATGTATGTAAGCAGCGGCTGCGGCGGCACTTGGGCCGCCCGCCGATGGAGGATGGACCATGGAACGAACGCTCGAA
>DATKXP010000686.1:0-13792 GCA_035529015.1 Phycisphaerae bacterium
CGCCCGACCAGCCACGTGAGAAAACTAGCCGCGCACGTAAGTAAGCGGCGCAAGCCCCTTGGGCTACGAGCCCAATCAGTCGTCGCCACGGCATGCACACGCAAACGTGGGCATGGCACCCGACGGCAAAAGACTTACCTGACCCCGCTTAGCGCAGTTCACGAGTGCATGTAGCACATTGCGCGGCGGGGCGGGCCTGCCGCGCACGATTCACCTGGGTCCGGTTGGTCGAGAATTCGCTGAGGCGAGCAGAAAATCGCGGCAGCGACCGAGGGGTAGGAAGCCGCTGCCGCTTTCAAAGACGGCCTCTCGGCCGCCTTCTCTTCCAATTGTCAATCGCAGAGTCTGGACAGCGTGTCAGCCAACCAACTGCCGGCGTCCTACAGCCAGTCGCCTGCCCACCGGCAGACCGACAAGACATGCGTCTTCCCAGCCATGCTCTTTATGACCCCAAGAACGCCTCCTGTCAAGAGGAAAATACAAATCATTGTGCGTCAGGCCAGGGGGCATCCTCCTTGGGCCGGGCCAGGTTCCAGGGTTCCTCGGGCGCCAGGGCCCCCGCCCGGGTGTACTCAATCCGCGTTCTGAGAGCCTGGGCGGGGCCGTCGTCGGGGTCAATCGCAACCAGGTCCGCCAGGGCCGCCTCGGCGGCGTCCACGTCACCGGTTTTCAGGGCGTCGATGGCCCGGCCGAAGGTGCCGGCGACGGCCTTGAGTTTCTCATCGGCCGGTTCGAGGGCCAACGGCTCGTAGAGCGGCATCGGCTGGGCCTTGCCGCGGATTCTGGCGTGCCCCATCCGCCGGAACAGGATGGCGTCGCCGCAGCCGTCGCGCGTGGTCTGGGGGACGAGGATCTTGGTGCCCAGCCATCGGTTGGCCTCTTCGAGTCGGCCGCCGAGGTTGACGGTGTCGCCCATGGCGGTGTAGTCGAACCGCTGCTCGGAGCCGAAGTTGCCGACGTTGGCCGGTCCGGACGAGCACCCGACACGGATCGCCAGCGGCTGGTCGGCCGACATCAGCCCCATGGCGACCAGGTCGGCACGGACCCTGGGGACGGCTTCCTGCATCCGCAGCGCCGCCCGGACGGCCCGCAGGGCATGATCCGGCGCCTCGATCGGGGCGCCGACGAAGGCCATGATGCCGTCGCCCTCGTACTTGTCGAGGGTGGCGTCTTCGGCGTGCAGCATGCCCGTCATGATCCCCAGGTAATGGTTCAGCAGCGAGCCGAGTGTCTCGGCGTCGAGGTTCTCGGACAGGGGCGTGAAGCCGACGACGTCGCTGAAGATGATGGTGACGTCGCGGCGTGCCCCGCCAAGGCGGAGCAGTTCGGGGTTGCGGACCAGTTCATCGAGCACCGCCGGCGACATGTACTGGCCGAACGCCCGGGTGATCCATCGGCGGCTGCTCGCCTCCGTCAACTGCCGATACGCCGACACCCCCGCGAAGGCCAGCACGATGGCCGACACGGGCGCCGCCACCGGCAGCAGCATCGCCACCGTCGCCGACGCGATGTATCCGATGACCACGACCACCGTCGACAGGCCGACCGTCGCGGCAATGCCCCAGCCGGTTGACAGCCGCGACCCCAGAACGCCCACCAGGAGCGCCGCCAGCACCGCGATCGCAAAATCCTGCCACCCGGCCAGATGCCGGAACGCCACCCCCGACAGGATCGTCCGCATCACGCTCGGGTAGATCGTGACGCCGGGCTGCCCGCGGCTGATGGGCGTCTTGTGCTGGTCGGTGCCGGCCGTGATGTTCAGGCCCACGATGCAGAGGTGCCCCTCGATGCGCGGCCGCACGATGGCCGTGGCCTCCTTGAGGTATGCGAGATTCTTGTCGCGGTTTTCGTGGTAGACGCTGATGAGAGGCCCGCACCGCCTGGCGGCGTCGGCCCGGCGTTTTTCGAGGTCCGCCCCGCCGGCCTCGCCCGTAGCCGAGGCGTAGGGGATGAGGTCCATGACGAGACGTTCCTCGACCTTCTCGAGGGCGTCCCGGCATGCCTTCACGGCTTCCTGGGCGGCCGTGTCATCGGGGGAGGCTGTGGCCCGGGCTTCGGCCGCGTCGAGGGCCTTGCGGGCCTCGCCCCACTGGTGGGCCGGGAACAGAGCGTCCAGTTCCTCCATGGCCAGGCGCCATCGCTGCTGGAGCGTGTCGAGTTCACGGCGCGCGTGGACGACGGCCAGGACGGGGTGCGCCGACATGTGGATGTTGTCTTCCTCCCGGTACGCGGTCGGCCACCGGAACTCGAGTTGTCCCTTGGCGTCAATCGGTACGCCGACCGATGCCTTGCCGTCGGCCGACAGCAGGGCGAAACGGCCTTCCGACAGGCGCACCTGGTACCCGGGTCCGAATCGCCACAGCCCCGCCATCTCGACCCCCAGGTGTGGAAACACGCAGTCGCCCGCGCGGGCGAGCACCGGCACACGCCGCACCGCCTGGTCCGGGTCCTCCTGCTTGACGAGGCTCGTGTACCCGCTTCCCGCCGCCACGTCGGCGAGTTTCGCGACCATGGGGTTGGTGCCTTCGGCCTCGCGCAGGCGCTGATCGGGTGCGGGCGGCAGGTTCACGGCGAAGCGGCGCAGGTGTTCCGGGACCAGAACCTCTTTCTCGTTGGCAGAGAGGTCGTCGGAGTCCCCGGACCTGCCCTTGAAATAGACGCTGAACGGGACGACCACGTTCCCCGCGCGCTCGAGGCTCTCGCCAAAGACGAGGTCCGGCTTCTCCAGGACGTACGTGTCGAGTTCCGTTGATTCGGCCCGCGGGCGGTACCCGACGCACGACGGCTCGGCCTCGGAGTACTCGATATCCAGGACGATCCACCGCGCGCCCAGCGACGCCAGGGCGTCGATCAACCTGGCCTGTTTCGGCCGCGACCAGGGCCAACGGCCGCCCACGTCATACGTCTTCTTGTCGTCCATGGCCTTGTCGTCGATCTCGACGACCGTGACCTTGGCCGTGACCGGCTCGTCGGGAAGGGGCTTGGCCCGCCGCAGCGCGTCGGAGGCCGTCAGTTCCAGGGTGCGGCCGGCGTCGGTGTAGCCGATGAAGGCGGTGGCGGCGCACCCGAGGGCCAGCGCGATGAGGGAGGCCACCCGGAGTCGCGCGCGGCGAAACGCTTGCGGTTTGGCACGGGCAGATTTGGCCAAGGGCTGACCTCAAGGTCACGCCGCAGACACGCTGTCAGTCGGCCCCTCTATGGCGGTCCGCCGCCGCCCGGAGGCGGAGGCTTGGTGATATCCACTCGGTAGTAGCCGGCCACTTCCTCGGGCGTCGTGTCGTCGTCGGGGTCCTTCTCCTGGCCGCCCGTCTGCGAACCCGTATTCGGCGGCGGTCCCCCACCGAGGCCGCCCGGCGTCCCCGTGGACGTGTGCCACCGCCCCGCCGCGTTCAACTCGTCCGGATTGTACGCCTTCGAGTCGAGGATGATCGGAAGGTACAGTTGCGCGAGCTTCTGGACGGGGTTCTTGGCGGTGTCGTCGGTGTTCTCTCCCGGGGCGCAGTTCGTCGTGCGGCCGAGCATCGTGTTGCGGACGGCCATCAGACCGAAATTCGTGCTGTACGTGCCGCCGAACACCGGGAAGAAGCCGGCCCCGATGCCCGTCCCCCGGACCGAGAGCGTGGCCGACGGCGTCACGATCGCGAAATCGCTCTCGATCTTCCCCTTCTCGACCACCGCCTGCGTGTTGCCCTGCATCATGTACAGGCGGGTCCGGACCGTCTCGCCGTCCTTGCGGAGTTCGCCGATGCGGATGACCGTCAGCGGATCGATCTGCACCAGGCTGTCGGTCATGTCGAGGATACACCGGGCCCGGAAGCCCGTCCGGATGTCGGCGCCCGCCGGCAACTGCATCCCCGCCTTGACCGGCGTCCAGGGTTGATCCTTCCCGGCGCGCGTCTCGACCGTCCCCTTGACGGCCTTGACGACGGCGACCATCGTCCCCTTGTCGGCCTCCGGCGCGGCGGGTTTGTCGGCGGCCTTCTCGGCGCCCAGCGCCGCCGCGGTTCCCAACACCAGGATCATGCATCCCAGGATCAGTGGTCTGAGCCGAATCATTTCGTTGCCTCCTCCGCCCCGGAAGGCTGGCCTTCCAGTTCGGGTACCTCGTTCTCCGTCCCGACCGAACGCAGACGGTCGGTCCGGTCGATGACGCCGACCAGTTCGCCGCCGCGGACGTGTCCGTAATCACACCCCGGCGGCAGGACCTCCAGGTACGCACACTCGTTCAGCGCCAGCCGGGGCAGCGGCCCGAACAGCCGCATCCAGATGCCCCCTTTCAGGCCGAGCGTCTTGCACACCAGGACCGCCAGGCGGCCCTTCGTGATGGGTGCGGTCGCCTCGACCTTCTCCAGCCAGCCGTCGGGAAGAATCCCGCGTTTCGTCAGGTACGCCTTGCAGGCCCCGAAGTCCGCCCCGTTTTCCTTGCCTTCGCTCATGAGGATCGTCAGGGCGCGGGCGGTGTCGGCGGCCGTGGCGGCGTCTTTGTACCCCAGTTCGCAGAAGAATTGCGCGTCGCTCGTCACCTGGGCCGGTTCGGCCTTCTGGGCCGGCGCGGCCGGCTTCTTGACGGCAGGCTCGCCGGCCCAAAGTCCACCGGCGGCCAGAAGCAACGACACGGCGATCACCCACAGGCGGCCCCGCATGGCGGTCTCCTTTGCCCGTTGCGAATCGTGTCACGCGAACCCCTCTATTATACCGGCAAAGCCCCTCCCCTGCAAGCAAGTGTGCGCCAGATTCTGAACTTGCGCGCCCCACACGCAGGCCAGGGCCGTTATCGGACGGGTTCCGGCGTTCCGACCTTCAGCCTGCCGCGCTACAGCACTTTGCGCGGCGGGCAATCCTGCCTGCCGCGGGACCCAAGTGCCGCGCTACGCGGTGGGCAAGATTGCCCACCGCGCGGACATCCGCACGCCGGCAAGGAGTGGAGCCGTACTACCGGTGCGCCGGCCTGCGCCTGCGCGCGAGCAGCGCCAGCGCCCCTGCGGCCAGGAGCGCCAGCGTCGCCGGTTCGGGGGTGAGGGTCGCCGCGCCCAGGTCGATGCCGTCCATGACGAGATGCTGGACGACCACGACGCCCGCGCCGGTGAAGCGGACGAGCGCCCCGTTGTCGAGTGCGAGCGTGTCCAGATACTGGTCGCACCCGAAAAAGAGCACGGCGTCATCGACGAGGATCGAGACGTCCACGAACCCACCTTGGCCGGCGTCGGTGTTCATGTCCACCGTACCCCCGAGGATGTCGAAGGAGGCCCCGTCGCCGTGCTGCTGCGGCCCGTCGATGATGAGCGTCCCCTCGCCGTCCTTGCCGAAGGCGGCGCCGGGGTCGATGCCGAACATGCCGGAGAGGGTGACCTCGCTGCCCAGTTCCACGGTGACTTTGCCTCCGTCGGGGCAGTAGAGGTCGCCCTCGTATTCCGCGGTCAGCGCGAGGGCAAATTCGCCGCCGGGACCGACCGTGATGAATTGGGCGTCCAGCGTGCCGCCGGTCCACCGCAAAAGGGCCGACCCCTGGACCCCGACGTAGATCTCCGGGACGGTGAGCGTCCCGCCCTCGAGATGATAGATACCCTCGGAGCCCACCTCGTGGCCGAGGTACAGGGCGCCGCCGATGAGATGGTCGCCGCCGGTCTGGGTGATGGTGGCCTTGGCGGCGTAGCCGACGTACTCCTCCATGGTCTCTGTCCAGCCGCCGGACAGGTCCGCCGTGGCCCCGTCGCCCGGGGCATCGAGGGTCAGGGAAGTGTTGACCAGGTCCAGGCTGCCGCCTTCGACATAGAACCCGCCGGCGTACGTCCATTCCGTCGGAGCCGTCATGGTGCCCCCCGGCCTGACGAGGATACTGTTCATGGTCAGGTCGCCGCTCTCGTAGTAGTAGTAGCCGGGTCCCTGGTGGCCGACCCAGAGCAGGTTGCCCGTGACGGTGCCTCCGATCTGGTTGACGATGCCGGTCCCGTCGTAGCCGACGCACAGGGTGTTGGCGTTCAGGGTGCCGGCGTCGATCTCGATGACGCCGGTGCCGCCCTCATCTCCCGTGCCGCCGGTTCCGAGGCAGATGGCCGTGCCGATGCCCGTGGTATTGACGCTGCCGCCGTGAATGCCGAGTGTGCCGTTTCGGGCCCAGGTAACGCCCACGTCCATGGTGCCGTTCGTGTTGACCTCGACGGTGTCGGCAACCAGCGCGCCGCCGGTCCAGGTGAAGTGGCCGGAGCCGTCGCCGTTGTCGCGAAGCGCGGCGGTGTCGAGTTCGCCGCCCTGCGGGGGGGCGACCACCTGGCCGCCGCCACCGATGATGAGCGTGCCGACGTTGAGTCCGCCTCCCTGGAGGTCGTAGATGCCCTCGGAGCCTGGACCGACGCCCACCTCCAGAAACCCGTCCACGTTGTTCGTTCCGCCCGTCTGGGTGACGGTGGCCTTGTCCGTGATGCCCACGGTCAGGTTGAGCGAATGGGCCGACCCGCCGGCGATGAGCATCTGGGCACCGTCGCCGGGGGCGTCAAGCCAGAGGCTTTGGGTGCCGGAACCCATGTCCAGGACGCCGCCATCAACCTCCAGCGTGCCGCCGTAAGCCCAGGAGTTCGCGACGTTCATCGTGCCGCCCTGCCAAACTTGGACGGTGGGGGCATCGAGGGTGCCCCAATACCAATTGAAGGTACCGTCGGTGACCTGTCCACCGCCCACGCGGAGGAGATTGGCGGAAAGGTCGCCCGAGTCCAGGTTGTACGTGCCGTGGCTGCCGACCTGGCTGCTGATGGCGATGAAATTGGTCGCGGTCACGGTGTCGCCGTGGTGGAACGTTCCGGTTCCGGCGTCGCCGACGATGAGCGACTCGCACTCGAGGCGCCCTTCGTAGAGGGTGTAGGTGCCGTCGCCGTCGGACACGCGGCCGAGGGTGACGTTGGTGGCGGTCACGGTGCTGTCGCTGCCGTCGCCCTGGGTGAGGCGGCCGATGCTGGTCTCACCCACGACCAGCGTCGGGACCAACAGCGTGCCGCCCATCATGGTGTAATCGCCTTCGCCGTCGCCGTGCCACACCTCCGAAATCACGTGTCCGCCGATCTCGACGAGCGAGGTGGCCGTGTGCGTGCCGGCGTTCTGGATGAAGTGGGCGGTGCCGCTCCAGCCGACGTGAACGGTGTCGGTGGTGAGGGTGAAGGTGCCGTCGTCCATGGTGTAGGTGGCCTCGCCGCCGTAAGCCAGGCGCAGGGTCGTGCACTCGACGCGGCTCGCAGCGCCCTGCCGCACCGTGCCGACCGACGGTACGCCGGGGCGGCTGCCGTCGCGGCCCACCTCGAGCATCGCGCACGAGAAGCGGCCGACCTCGACGTCGATGGTGCCGGACGAGGGCGGATACGGATCCTCGTTGGCGTCTTCGGCAACGACGACGTCGCCGGTGAACGTCGCGTTTGAGTTGCGCAGGATGAACATGCCGCTGCCGCTTCCGCCGACAACCATTGAGCCCGCGTCCAGCGTGCCGCCGGTCTTCTCGTAGGTGCCGAAAAGGGAAGCGGCCGCGCCAATCACCATCTCTTCGTCGAACGTCACGTTGCCGCCCGTCTGTTGGAACGCGGCGACGTCCAGACTGCTCGCACTCACACTCAGACTGTGGCCGTTCAACGTCCCGTCGCTCATCTCGTAGGTTCCCCCCGGCCCGATGGACATCATGCCGGTGGCAGCGCCGGCGTTGGTCACCGTGTGGGTGCCTTCGAGGTGGTGGAACATCCCGCGAGCGACGCCCACGTGGCCCGTGGTCAGCACCGCGGAGTAGGCGTCGAGGGTGTACGTGCCGTAGCCTCCGGGCTGCTCGCCAAGGACGAGGCCGTCCGCAGTGACCTGCGACAGTGACCGGCACTGCTCGAAGGTCCCCCCGGCGTCGTACCCGACGACCAGGTCGCCGCCGCACGTGAACGTGCTGCCGGTCCCGATGATCTCGTAGCCGCCGATGCCGGCGCCGCCGCTGTGGCCGAACTCCACCGACCCGGCAAACTCCGGATGCAGGCCGAAGCCCGTCAGTTGGTTCACCCGCAACGTGCTCCACTTGCCTTCACTGAGGAACTGGCCGTTCGGCCCCAGCACAAACTCATCGGCGATGACCGTGGCCTGGTCGGGAGATTCAACGTCGAACTCGAACGTGGCGTCGCCGTTAACGCCGACAGTGATGATCCCATTCGAGACGTCGAGTGTCCCGTCGCGGATAACGTACGTGCCCGTCGCCCCGTTGCCGTGGCCCAGGGTCAGGTTCGTGCCGACGGTGAACGTCCCATCTTCTTGAAGGACGTTTCCCGTGCCGAGGTACCCGACGTAGGCCTCGCCCCACACGTCCAGGACACTGTCATAGGCAAGCAGGTTGTAGGTGCCTGTGGGTCCCGGTTCCATGCCCACGTACAGGCTGCCCTCGACCGTATGCGTGCCGTGCCAGTGCAGGAACGTCCCCATGGCCGACAGGTTGTCCAGACCGAGCGCCACGTGGCTGGCCACAATAAGGCTGGGGTCCGATCCACCCGGCTCGCCGAGTTTGTACGTGCCGCGTCCGGTCAGGCCACCCAGCAGAAGCGACCCAACGACGGTGGCCGTGCCGTTTTCGTGCTCGACTGTTCCGAGGCCCTGGCTGCCGACCTTCAGATTTCGGCCCACGGCGAGGACGGCGCTGCCGCCGAGGACGTATCGTCCCTTGGCCTCGTGCTCGTCGGGCCCGCCGCCGACCCACAGGTCGGTGGCGACGGTGTTCGTGCCGCCGGTCTGCGTGTACTCGGCCACCTGATCGGCATCGCCCAACTTGCCGATGATCATGCTGTCGGCCGATACGTCGCCGCCGGTCTGGCTGACGGTGCCGTTGCCCCAGTAGTGGCCGACCTCGAGGCGGCCGGAGACGATCAGGTCGCCGCCGGAGACCTCCAGTGTCCCTTCGCCGGAGACCGGTCCGGGCGTGCCGGACCCCACCTGGACCGTCCCGGCGAAGACCTGTCCGGCGCCGATCGTGACGGTGCCCGTGCCCATGTACCCGACGGTCAGGGTGGTAACGCTGACCGACGTGCCGGAGAAATCGCAGGTTCCCTCGGAACCAACGCCCGACCCCACGGTGACCGCCTGCGCGACCAGGGTGCCGCCCGTCAGCGTGTAGGTGCCCTCGGAGCCGTCGTTCATGCCGACGAAGAGGTTCCCCGACGAGGCGTGCGCGCCGCCGGTCTGCTCGAAGGTGCCGGTGCCGTCGAAGCCGACGTACACGTCGGCCGACAGCAGGTCGGCCTCCAGGCGGTAGGTGCCGTGTCCGTGGGCCCTGCGGCCGACGTAGAGGGGCGTGTTGCCGATCTGGAGGTGCACCTCGCCGCCGGCGTGGTTGAACTCGCCGCCGCCGTCGTCGCCGACGACCATGAATCCGCTGCCGACGTCGAGGCGCCCCGCGAACAGGTCGAACCGCCCGGCGTCGTCGCGGAACGCGCCAAGGACCAAGGCGTCATCGACCGTCACGTACCCACCCATCAGGGCGAGGTACCCGAATCCGGGGTTCTCCCACATGTCCTCGTCGCCTTTGCCGATGTCGAGGCTCTGGCAGAACAGCGTCCCGGTGGCGTTGACCAGCACCAGGCCGCCGGTCCCGATCGAGGGGTCCCAGTTGAGCGTCAGGTACCCGGCAAAGGTCATCGGATCATCCACGTAGATGCTTGCGCCGGAGGTGAGTTCCACCCGCGCGCTGCGCTCGTAGCCCATGGCGTACGACCAGTTCGAGGGGACCTCCAGCGCGTGGCTCGACCCGCCCGCCCCCGCGCCTTCCCACACGCAGACCGGCAGGAACAGGTCGTCGCCGAGTTTCCAGGGGTGCTGCACGTTCAACGAATACGGCGCGTTGGGGCCTTCGCCGTCGGTGGCCATGTCCGTGTCTTCGTAGGCCAGTTGATACAGGTTGTGGGTGTTGACGGCGTCCTCTTCCTCGACGGCGTCGCACCAGGCATCGTTGAAGCCCTCATAGGCCTCGCTGCTCTGCGCGGTTTCCTGGTGCGTGGCCGAGGCGCACCCGAACCGGTTGCTGCCGGGCCAGATGGCGAGTTCCTCGAGGATGCCCCCCGAATAACACTGGCCAAGGACGTAGGCATGGCGGCCGGCGCCGATGGGGTCCACCCAACCGGCGAAGGTATCGTCGCCGATGTTGTTGCTCTCCCACTGGTTCCACCCGGTGATCGTCTCTTCGTCGTGGTGGGCGGGCTGGTTCTTGTCCCCGCCGCCGTGGTCGTACGACCACCAGTAGAACAGGTCGCCCGGCCCGAGGGTTTGCTGGAAGCCGGTCAGGACGGCCTGCGTGTTCGCATACGTGGCCGCGAGGACCGTCGAACCCCTGGTTGAGACGGGCGACCAGTCGGAGTTCTCGGGATCATACGGAGGCCACATCGTAAGGTCCGCGAAGGGATTCATGCCGTCGGCGAAGATGACCCAGACGTTCTCCGGCTTGTAGCCCCACTTGTCGACGACGTGCTCGTAGTGCCGCAGGATCTCGTCGTAGTAGATCTCCCAGTTGTCTTCGTCGTTGTTCCCACCGGCGAAGAAGACGGCGTAGTTCTCGCCCCGCGCGGCCGGGGCCAGCGTCAGAATGACGCACAGTGCGACCAACGTGATTCGGTCAAGGCGCTGGATCATCGTCCTCTCCCTGAAAGGTTGCTGCGCACGGAGCGCTCTCTCCCGCCACTGCAGGGGAAATCAACCGGCACAGCCCACCGTCCCTTGCAACGGTGCCGCCCCCCCCGCGGCCCCACACCAGCGCAGCAAAAAAGGCCACGCTCGCTTCACGCGCGAGCACAGCCCCCGGAATTCACCACACTACCCCGCAACACGGCCAGGAGTATACCTCACGAATCGCCGGAAGGCAAACTGAATCCGGGCCACTGCGTCAAGCATCCAGCCTTGCCAGAGTCCCGCGTCCTCTGGTATCATTGCCTTTGCGAGTCCGGCAGAGCCGTGGCTCAAGGAGGGAGCCGGACCTGCAACCGCGGGTTCCGTGCGGCCCTTGATCTGGAGTGACCCTTTGCACTGGTCTGAACGATTCTTCCCGGCCTGCTTCGCGCGCCATGGGGCGGGCGCCGGAGACGGTGCGCGTCGCCGCCTTTTCGGGGCCGCTGCGGCCCTTGGCGTGTTGGCGTGTCTCCTGGCGGGTTGTCAGCAGCCGTTCCGCTTGTGGCCCGCCACCTCGGAGGCCGACGCGCCCGCTGCACGTGGGTTGGTGCTGCCAGTCGCCGACATACTTCCTTCTGAGCTGCGCGGAGGACCCGGATACACCGTTGCATCCCGCGCGCCCGTCGTAGACCACAACGCCATATTCAGCATCCAGACGCGTTACGGCACCCTATCGGCCTGCGGGCGGAACATGTTGGAACTGCGATGCTACGAAACGCGCTGCATTGAGAAGGCCGCCAAGATACGGGGCGTGCGACAGATCCTCGAAGGGGCGGTCGCCCGCCTTGACGACACGGTTGAGGGTGCTGAAACGCTGCTGACGGACCCGGTGGGCTCGATCGAACGCACCCCGAAGGGCCTTAACCGAATGGTCCGGGGCAAACTGGACAGGGCCAGCCGCCGAGCCGGGGGGCCGGGCCAGCGGCAACTGGCCGTCTCCCTGGGCTGCGACCCGGAGACGTACAACCCCATCCTCCGCCGGATGCTCAAGGAGATTGAGATTCAGCGGCTGCTGGGCAGCCTGCCCGTCGAGTTTATTCCGTACACCGGCATCTTGCGCCTCACGGCGGACGTCATGGACGAAGTGGCCTCGACGCCGCCCCACGAGATCAACGAGCGCATCGAGAAGGAACTCGCCGCCGAGGGAGTGGCTGAGGACCTGCGACAGGGCTTCTGCCGCGACGGGCACTTCACAACGGTCGAGCGGCTCCTCTTCATGAAGCAGTACCGTCGGCTTGAAGGCGTGACGAACCGGGATGCCCTCCTCGGCTGTGCCATCGAAGGCGACAGCGAGGCTGACGCCTTGGGCGTCATCGAGATGACCCACGCCCTGGCCGAGGTTCACGCGCAGCGGCCCATCCAGGGTTTTGCGCACCGGGGCCTGCTCCTTGCGCGCCCGCCGGCGCAGGGGTCCGCCGGCCTGCTGGGGCTTCTCAGGCTGCCGATTCCGGGCCTGAAGAAGGAGCCGGAAACCCCGCCGGGCGGGCAGCATGGTTTGCCGGTTGCCGTCCTGCGGGAGGGCTCGCACCTCATCTACGCCCCCTGCGACTGCCTTGAGAAGACGACGCTGCTACAGGAAACCGTCAGGACCTACCGTGCGGACTTCCCCGGCCAGCCAACCACGCTCGTATGCTCGGGCCGCGTTCTGCCCGAAGCCCGGGAAGTCTTCGAAACGGCCGGGATCAAGGTGCAGGAACACGCGAGGTCCGGCCCGGATTGGGGACAGACGGGGTCAACGCTGGAGGCGGAAACGGCGCCCCGGGAGCCGCGGCTCTTCCGCCTCCCCTTCTGAGCGGCTCGAGGCGCGCATCGCCGCCCGTGCATATCGACGGCTCTTTCACAACGGACCAACCGGACATCAGAGATGTTAGGAGGCAGGACCCTCGTCTTGCCGATGCTCTTCCTTCTACGCCTACTCTACTCTCCCGTTTCTGGACTCTCCACGCCCTGGCTCTGCTAACCTAACGCTACTTTGTCAACTTCCCGCCAAGCCGGGCATGTGGTAGCGCGGCGGCCAATCCTGGCCGCCGCGCGGTGGGCAGGATTGCCCACCGCGCTATCCCCAAGTGGGGCGATGCCAAGTTGACAAAGTAGCCCTAACCACCTGTCCAGTTCTTGGGGCGCAGTGCAACAAAGCACGAGATCTGCGCAAGGCGAACCGCTTCAAAACCTCGTTCACACGTCCGAATCCTGGGCCCGGGCCGTCTCGATCTCTTTCAAAAGGTCCCGTGCCTTTGATTCCTCCACCTGAAGCGAGCAATGGGAGGCGAGGGAGGCGGCCTGCTGCAGCACTTCTGACGCACCGTCCCAATCCTTTCGTCCGATGCGGATTTGACCCAGGGCAAGCGAAACGCGCGCGAGATCGAACTTGGCGCCAATGCTTTCCAGCAGCGAAAGGCTCCTGGCAAGGTGCGTTTCGGCGTTTTCATAATCCGGCTCCGGACCGGCCGCGAGAGCATTGCCGATGGCGCTTTCGGCCAACGCCTCTGCAATGAGACTGCCCACCGCCTTGGCGGCGGCCAAGGCTTCCTCTCCTTTTTTCAAGGCTGAAGGAATATCTCCGGCTCCAAGCAGGGTCTCGCTTTCGATGGCAGCCAGCCATTCGCCGAGCAACAGGCGGCCGCCCAAAGGGCGGGCGGCTCGATGCGCAGCGGACCAATGCTCAAGGGCGCGTTGATGCTCACCCAATCCCGTCAGCGCCCATGCCATGAACGAATTACTGGAAAAGCGATACACGGCGTCGCCGCTCTTCTCCGCAACCTCAAGCGCAGTCCGGGCGGCCTCCATGGCCTCATGGTACTTGCCGGCAACGAGGCGGATCAGGGCAAGGCCCGTGTGTACCAGGCCTTCCACGTTTTGATTGCGGCTGGCCTGGGCCGCTTTCAGAACCTGATGAAGTTCCGCGGCCCCGTCGGCGTAATTGCCCAGACAGGCTCGGCAGATGCCGCGGTACAAGCAGGCAAACAACAGTTCGTGGCGGTGCTCCGCTGCATCGAGAAGGGGTATGGCCCTTTCCAGGAGGTCACGGCCCTCGGAAAACCGGCCTTGCGCGGCAAGAGCGCGTCCGATGACGGCTCCCGGCAGAGCCATTAACTCGGGATCGCCGAGTTCCGGAGCCACCGCGAGGACCTTCTGA
>DATKXP010000687.1:0-5968 GCA_035529015.1 Phycisphaerae bacterium
GACGGACCACTCGGTGGGCAAGGCCGTACCGCTCGGCGCCGGGGCGTTCTTCACGGTGGGGCTCGGCCTGGGGATGCCCTACGTCTTTCTGGGGGCCTTCACGAGTTTGATCAACCGGTTCCCCCGCGGAGGCGGGTGGCTTGTCTGGACGAAGCGGCTGCTTGGCATGGGCTTGGCGGGGCTGATCCTCTACTTCATCCAGCAGTACATCTCGCCGGGGTTCTTCTGGCCGCTTGTGCTGGGCCTGTTCATCTTTGCGGCGGTGTACCTGGGGCTTCTCGAAGGCCTGTCGCGGCGGCCGTTCTCAAAACCGTTCTGGGCCGTCCGGCTCGTCGCGGCCGCGGCGCTGCTGGTTGGCGGGCTCTGGACATATGCCCGCTATGCCCCCGCTGCAGAAGACGTCGAAGCCAAACCGACCGCCGTGGCCACGGGGCCGCACATCGAGTGGACACCGTGGCAAGAGGGCTTGCTTGAGCGGGCAACGGCCGCCCGCGAGCCCGTCCTCCTCTACTTCGGCGCCGATTGGTGCGCCGAGTGCCGGGTGTGGAAGGCCAGGGTCTTCTCGGACCCACGGGTCATCGAGGCCGGCGAGGGCCTCACGCGGATCGTCGTGGACGTGACCCAAGCGCCCGAGGGCGCGAAGCGCCGGTTCAGCGACAGGTATCGCGGCACGAATCCGCCGGCCGTCATCGTCTTCGCACGCGACGGCAAGGTCGTCAAGGCGTATCGCGACCCGCCCGAGCCGTCAACGTTTGTCGAAGCGATGAAGCAGGCGGCAGGGGCTGTAGCCTCGCAACGGCACGCGCCGAGTTAGCCGCCGGGCTTGCCCGGCGCGTTCGCAGGCGGGTGCCATGCTTTCGCTCGCGAAAGCATGCGCTTGCCTGCGTCGCGCTACTCCTCCCACGCCGACTGCGCTATCGTATCGTCGGCGTCGGGCCGGTCGTTGCCCCACTGCTCCAGGATCCGGCGGAACCGGCTCGCGTAAACCATCTCGAACAGTTCCTCGCCGTCCGGATAGCGGCGCAGGCACTCGGCGCGGAAGTTCTCGATCTGAACCTCGATGTCCACGCGCGGCAGGCTGGTGTGGAGGATGAGGTTGACGATGCGGTCCGCTTCGCGGGCCAGGGCTTCGAGGCCTTCGCGTTGCTGCGCATCGGGTTTCACGGCGACGGTTCCTTCTCGCCGGGTTCGGCGGTCAACTGGTCAACCGTCTCGAAGTACGCCTTCACGGCCGGCTGCAGCCGTGGACTGACCTGCGGCGATGCGCCCTGGACCGATCCCTTGCGGCCGTCGGGCCCCGCGTTCACCGGGCCGACGATCGGCGTCGCCTCGGTGCCGCCGGCCGGCCGGAGCACCTCGGTCTCCTGCTTGCCGGGGTCGGTTCGCACCTCGCGCGGCGGGTGCCCGGCCGCACCTGTGTTGCCGGCCGCCTCGAGCCGCCGCTGCCATGCGACGACGAATCGCCGGAACTCGGCGTTTCCGACGCCCATGCGGCCGAGGAAGGTGTCCGTGACCTCGCCGTCGCGCAGCCGCCGGTCGGCTTCCTCTATTAATCGCTTCGCTCGACGCATCGCGTCAAGGGCGTTCTTGGGAAACCGGTCGCTCGGTTCCCGGTCGGGCAGGGGCGAATCGCCGGCCGCCTTGCGCGGCTTCGTTCCCGCCGCGCCGCCCCCTGCGCGGGGGCCGACCGTCTCCGACCCGGCCTCCCCGCCTGCGTCCGGCGATGGCTCGGCCGCGCCGGTGCCGTCCGGGCGGGGCGATGGGTCGGCGTTATCAACGGCGCGCGACGTGTCGGCGTCATTAACGGCGCGCGCCGGGCCCGCCTTCGCAGCCCTTCGGCCCGCTTCGTCGGGTCTCCGACGAGCCTGGCGGCTAACGGGGCTGCTGCGCTGCGGACCGTTTGGCCCATCGGCGGCGCCCGTGCCGGAAGTGCGGCCGCCGCCTGCGTCGCCGCCCTGGGCGTCGGTCGCGCCGTCGTCGGCAAGGGCAGCGGCCAACCGCTCGAATGCTTTGGCGTCGGCCTGGAGTGCCCCCGCCAGCGCCTGGGCCGTGGCTGCTTCGGCCTTGCCCTGGGTGGGCGAAGCCTTCGCCGCCGGTGCCTTCGTCGCGCCGCCCGCGCCGCCCGCGTCGGCCGGACCGCGCTCGGCGGTCTCTTTCGTCATGCTCCGGGTGGCGTCGGACGGACTTGCTTTCGGCGCGGCGGGTGGCGCAAGTCGCGGCGTCGGCGTGCTTGGGCGGTCGGGCTCAAGGGCCACGCCCATGAGGCCTCCCTCGGCCGACGCGACCCACGGCCGAATCCGCGTGCCTTGGGCGAGCCACAGCATGCCGCCGACCAGTGCCGCGGCGCCGAGGACGGCGATCACCGGACGGCGGATCTCCCACGGCGGAAGGAACCGGCCGGGAACGTCGCGCGCCAGGACCGCGGCAGCGCGGCGGCCGACGGCCGATGTCATCGACGGGTCGGCAGACGGGTCGGCCACCAGTTCCACAAACGTGAGCAGCGCGTTCTTGAGTTGCGGCCGCTCGGTCTCGATCAGCCGCGCCACGTACAGCGACGACGGCTTCCGCCGCCATGCCGCGAAGGCCGCACCGGCCACAACCGCGACGGCGGCTGCGCCGGTGGCGCCGTAGACGGCGGACCGGGCCGACGGCGGCAGTTCCCCGGACCAGTCGATCGCCAGGAGTGCGGCCAGGGCCGCCAGCGCGCCTGCCGTCGCCCACACGGCAGCCACGGCGGCCGCACGGCGGCGAAGGACCGACTGGAGCGAGTGGATGAGACGTAACAGGAGGCGCGAACCGTCGTCGTCGGTGTGTGTCGGCACGACAGAGGTACCCGTGGTAGGGGCAGAACGAAGATACTATCCGCGCAGGGGACCGCCTCACCAAACAGTATCGGCAGTTCGGCCGGCCGAACTGCTGGCGATTTGGACGCTTCGGCAGGCCGGCAGTTCCAGGTTTCTCGCTGCCGCTCCCTCACGGTCGCGGCTAGTCAAGGCCATGGCATCCGGCCACTTTCTGATTGAGGCGGGCCTGGTCCGTCACTATCCTGAACGCTCGCTTGTCCGGCCGGGGAGCCATGCCATGGACCTGAAAACCGTTCTTGCCACGTTCGGCATCGTTTTCCTGGCTGAACTCGGCGACAAGACGCAGTTGAGCGTCCTGCTGTTCGCCGCGAAGCGCGGCCGCAGCGGCTTTCCCTGGGACGTGTGCCTGGGGGCGTGCCTTGCGCTCATCGCCACGACCGTCATCGCGACGGCGCTGGGATACCTGGGCAAGGCGGTGATCCCGGAAAAGTTGCTCCATTACGTGGCGGCGGTCGGATTCATCGGCATCGGCGTGTGGCTGCTCCTGGTCAAGGCATAGGAGGAACGGCGGATGGCAGTGTGCGACGTCTGCAAAGGGCGGCAGGGCCTCAAGCCGCTGCATCGGCGGCTGGCCATTCCGGAGTACCGCTCGATGATCGGGTTCTGGCCGTGGGTCGCCATCAAGGTCTGTGACGACTGCGTGACGGGCCACGACCGGGATTTCCGCGAGCGGCTGGCCCTGCTCGCGCCCGACGTGTTCGAGAACGACGAGCCGGTCGTCCGCAAGGTGTGCCTGGCGTGCGGCACGGCCGAAACCGACGTGGCCTGGCATCCGCAGAGCAAGTGGATCGACGCCGCAGGTCGGCCCGTCCGCCGGGGCACGTTCTACCTGTGCGGCGACCACGCCGGCCTGCCGTACGTGGACGGCATCGTCGTCGGCACGAACCTGGTGTCGCGCAGCCGCATGGCCGAGGTCCTGGAGGAACTGCCCGTCGTCGGTCCCGACCTCGTGAAACGCGTCGAACGGTGGGACCCCGATCAGGACCACGGGCCGGCGGGCGCCGCCGGCGTCGCCGCCGGACGAGGCTCCGGCGAGGTGCTCACCGACGCGATGCAGTTCTGGCAAGATACGCCCGATGGCCTGGAGGCGCGGGCCGCATGGCTCGGGCCTGTCCGCAAGAACTATCGGATGCGGTACCGGCTGGACCTGGTCCGCGACCTGGGCGACGGCTGCCGCGAAACCTTCGTCGTCATCCGCACCGGCCCCGAAACGTTCACCACGTACCGGACGGTCGGCCAGGCGCCCCGCGAAGGGCGGCTGCCGTAAAACGCTCCGGGGCTGGGTGGCACGGCAGCCCCGCCGGGGCGGCCGTGGGCTCGCCCCGGGGACGCGTCAGCCGCCGGGCTTGCCCGGCGCGGCTGCGTCGGAATCGGGTCGCGGCTCCGGTTGAACGGCGGCCACCACGTCGGCCACGGTCGGGCTGCCGGGCGAATCGCCGCTCAGCACGTCGAGTCGTTCCCGGCGACCCGTTCGGATGCGCTCGTAGGCCTGGCGGACGGCCTCGTACAGCGGCAGGTGGGCGGCGTCGGCGGGAACCGGCAGACGGCCGCGCGCGACGCGGAGCACCTCCGCCACGCCCAGTTCGGCGAACTGTCGCGCGGGCAGAATCCCGCCTTCGGACTTGGCCCCGGTCCCCCCAGCCGTCCGTGCGATGAAGCCCGCCGCCTCAAGTCGCCCGAGCACCTCCTCCAGGTCGCCGCGACCGACGCCGGTGGCGCTGGCGAGCATCTCGATGGGCGTGGGCCCCAGGCCGTCGCGGAACCGCCGTCCGCACACCGTCACGACGACCAGTCCCACGAAATCGGCGGCCAGAAAACGGTCGCGCCCGCGTTCCAGGGCCTCGGCCCGGGCCAGGTTCTCGTGGTTGTGAATGACGTAGGCCACCTCGCACCCGAACAGGACGAACGCCCACGTCACGTAGATCCAGATGAAGAACAGCGGCAGGACCGCCAGGTTCCCGAAGACCTGGCCGAAGCCGACGGCGTACTCGACGTAGTATCCGAAGGCCGCCTTCGCCAGGATGTGCCACAGCGTGCCGGCAACGATGGCCCCCGTCAGCGCCGCCCGCGAACGGACCGGCGCGTTCGGAATCAACTTGTAGAGGACAAACAGGACGAACCACGTGGCGGCGAGCGTCACGCACACGCGGCCGACGGTCCGGAGCCACTCGGGCATCATCAGCGACTGCGACTCCAGGTAACCGATGGCGTACACGGCCGCCACCGCCGCCAGCGGGCCGAGCGTCAGGATGAGCCAGAACTGGATAAACCGCCGCCAGAACGGCCGACGCCGCGCGATCTGCCAGATCTCGTTGACCGCCGAATCGACCGTCCCCAGGACCGTCATCGCCAGCAGGATGAGGGCGGGGAACCCGACGGCGGCGGCGGCGATCATGCGGCCGCGGGCCGCTTCCACCAGGTCGCTGATCATCTGGACCAGGCCCACCTCTTCGGTGCCGACGCTGACGCGGATCTCGGTGACGTTGAGGACCTCGAAAAGGGTCTCCCTCACCTTCTCGCCCACTTCCGGGCCGCGCGAGAAGAAGTCGATGACCAGCAGGAACAGCACCAGCGCGGGGATCAGGCCCAGCAGGGTCTTGAACGCCAGGTGGCCGGCCACGACCAGCAGGCGGTCGCGCACCAGTTTCCGCCCGCAGAACCGCCAGAGACGGATCTGGTGGACGGCCAGCCGGCCCCAGTGCGACATCTCGCTCGTGGGGCTCTCGAGCAGCCGCCGCAGATGCCCCGTCAGTTGCTGCCAGCCTTCTCGCAGGTTAAACATCGGACGAGCCCCCGAATCCCTCCGCCGCAAAGCCGTAGCGACCGACCTTGGTACAAGCGACGTTGCACCGTGTGGCACGGCTGGCTTGTCCAGCCGTCCAAGCCGGGCGGCCTGTCCACGGCTGGACAAGCCAGCCGTGCCACACGCGCCGTCAGACAATGGCCCCCGATGGCGGTCGGAAACCGCCAACGGCAAACGCGGCGCAGGCTACCCCACCACCTCATCCGGATGCGTGATGCGGCCGGTGACGGCGCTGGCGGCCGCAACCGCCGGACTCGACAGGTACACCCGGCTCCCCGGATGGCCCATGCGTCCGGTGAAG
>DATKXP010000688.1:0-2229 GCA_035529015.1 Phycisphaerae bacterium
GCGGTAGGTCGGCGCGAAGGCCTGGTTGGCCTCGTCGTCGCCGACGGCGGTCTCGGTCTTGGGGTCGAACTGTATCGAGCGGCCAAGTTTGAGCGAGAGGTTGGCCAGGCAACACGGCACGTTGACCCTGTGGTGGTAGAAGACGTTGCAGGAGGGCTGCTCGCGGCTCCTGATGCAATCGATCCACTCGCGGTAGTGGCCCTTGGAGCGCGGGAGCGTCTTGTCGGGCAGTTGGAGTTCGGCCTTCGGGTCGTCCTCGGGCACGATCGTGAAGGTGCCGTAGTTGCAGAAGAGGGTGGCCTTCTCGCCGTGGAAGTAGATGCCGAGTCGTCGGGCCTTCCCGCCCTTGCCCTGGAAATCCCATCCGTAGGAGTTCGTCAGGTTCATCATGTGGGTCATGACGAGGCCGGGATACTGCCACAGGACCTCCTGGACGTCGGGACAGTCGCCGCCGTCTTCGAGGATGAACCGTCCGCCGCCGGCGCTCGTCCGCGTCGGCAGGCCCAGGTCCAGCGCCCAGATGGGCAGGTCGATGATGTGCGGGGCCATGCCGGGCAGCCATCCGCCGCTGAAGGCCATGAACGAACAGTGATGGTACGCCCCCTTGGTGATGAGCGGGTTGTACGGCCGCATCGGCGCCGGGCCGACCCACATGTCCCAGTCGAGGAACTCGGGCGGCGGGCAGTCGTCGGCGGTGCCGAGGCCTTTGCGCGTCTGGTCGAGTTTCATAAACGTGCGGACGCAACTGATTTTGCCGAGGATGCCCGAGCGGACGATCTCGACGACGCGCGTGTAGTTCTCGCCCGCGTGGATCTGCGTGCCGACCTGCGAGATGCGGCCATGGTCCTTGACGGCCTTGCAGACGGCCCGGCTCTCGCCGACGGTGAGCGTCATGGGCTTCTCGATGAACACGTCCTTGCCCGCCTTGCAGGCGGCGACCGCAACGAGGGCGTGCCAGTGCGGCGGGGGAGCGACCACGACGGCGTCGAGGTCGGCGTGCTCGAGCAGTTTGCGGAAGTCGCGGTAGCCGGTGGCCGAGCCCTTGGCGCTCTTGACGGCACCGTCGAGTTTCCTCTGGTTCACGTCGCAGATGGCCGTGACGCGGACGTCCGGGAATCCGAGATAGCGCCGCAGGTGCCCGCCGCCCATGGGTCCGACGCCGACAAGGCCGAGGTTCACCTTGTCGCTGGGCGCGGCGTGGGCGCGGCCGCCAAGGACGCCGGCCGCCAGGCCGATGCCGGCGGCGGTTCCGGACGTCTGGAGGAACGTGCGGCGGGTGGTTTTCGTGTCCACAGCGCATCTCCTTTCAATCGCCGTACTCCAGCGCTCCAGGGCTCCAGCGCAACTCTCCGCGCGGCGGCCTTCCCAGGCCGCCGCGTAGCCACCCGCGCTAAACACGTACGCCTTCCCAGGCCGCCGCAGGGCACTGGCTGACAAGCAGCCAGTGGCACCCGGCGCAAGTCTCCGCGCGGCGGCCTTCCCAGGCCGCCGCGTAGCCACATCGCGGGCCGGGTGGCACGGCAGCCCCAAGGGCGGCCGTGTTGGACACGGGGTGCCCACGGCCGCGGCTGCGCCGCTGCCGTGCCACCCGCGCCAAACACGTACGCCTTCCCACGGCCGCGGCTGCGCCGCTGCCGTGCCACCCGCGCTAAACACGTACGCCTTCCCAGGCCGCCGCGTGACCTGGCGAATGCTGCGTGCGTGGTGGCCTGGGAAGGGCACCACGCGGAGGTTCGAAACAGCCTCTCAGCCTCAGTCGGTCCAGATGTCGGTCGTGCGGGCCTTGACGTCGGGCATGGCGGGGAGCGGGGCGCTCGGAGCCGGTTCGTACCAGAAGGTGGCGCACGACCAGTCGTCGGTGACCTCGGCAAGGCCCTTGTTCCAGGCGATCTGCTGGATGGTGATGCGGCACTCCTTCTGCCACTGAATCGGGTCGGGCAGGTGCCAGCGGTACATCGAGATGAACTTCTTCTCGTTCAGGCTGCACCCGTTGTAGAGGAACGGCGTCTGCTGGATGCCCCACGAGAGGCCGACGTAGTCCTCGCTGCCCGTGCCGCAGATGGTCGGGAACGTGGTGTCGCCGTCCATGTAGACCTTGACCTCTCCCTCTCCCCACCAGTTATCGTGGGTGGCGCGGATGCCGATGACGGAGCCGATGAAGCGTCCCTTCTGCTTCCGCTGGGGCAGAAGGTGGAAGTCCTGCTTCAGCGTGGTCGGGTTCTCGCGGCG
>DATKXP010000689.1:0-8717 GCA_035529015.1 Phycisphaerae bacterium
GGACTGCTCGTAGAGCGACCCAAGCCCTTCGTTGAACCAGGCGGGACACTCAGGGAAGTTCGCCCGCATGAACGGATGGACGATCTCATGGACGAGCGTTCCGCCGCCGGTCGCGATGTTCATGACGAGCGCCCGATGCTCGCCCGAATAGTAACCGAATGGCGTCGAAGGGTCGTCGCCGAAAAACCGGCTCGCGTTTTTGCGGTAACTCCCCTCGTCCTTAAAGAGCCAGATGTTGAGAATCTCGTCGGGGTCCTTCTCAAAGTAGAGCGCCTTGAGATGGTCCACGGCCCACTTGACGGTCCGAACGGCCCGGCGCCGGACGACGGCGTGCGCTTCGTCGCCGACAACCACGAACGGCGCCTGAACGACGATCGTGAAACCTTCGGGGACGTTGGCCTTGAGGTTGCGGACATGTTCGTCGAAGTCGGCCGGCGCAAGGTCCGCGCGGCGTGGCGTCTCGGAGGCGACAGCCTCCTCGGCCGGCGTCGCCGCCGCCTTCCGCGCGCCACCCTCGTCGGCCGACGGGTCTGTCGGCTCGGCGTCGCCGCCGCACGACGGCATCCAGAGACTCAGTCCCAACAGGATGGGCAACGTCCGCTCAATCGTTATCCTGAGTCGCATCGTGCCCTCACGCAATATAGTCCGCGGCCGGCAACGCGGCCCCCGCCCATAAAGACTGCCAGCGCGGGACGGCGGTTCCACACACATTGTCCGACCCCGATTCCTCTTGATTCGGCCGCACCGGCCCCCTATCGTACTGTCGGCGGAGGGAACATGCCATGAAAAGGCCTCCCACCGGAGCGCCGGAGGGGAACGCTTCGGGCTCTGCGACCAGCGGGGCGACGGCCCGCGTCCTCGTTATCGTCGGGGTGAACCTGGCGCTCGTCTTGGTCGCTGTGGCGCTGGCCTACGGGCGCGGCCGGCCGCCGGAACTCACGTGGGATACCTTCGCGCTGGACCTTTTGCCCTTGTCGGCCGCCATGGGGCTTGTGCTCGTGTGCCGCCGGCTCGACCTGTCATTGCCTGCGCTCTTCGTTTTGGCCGCCGCCCTGACGTCCAATCCGCACATCGCCGACGGAGGCCCCTGGGGCCGTTTACTCGTTGTATGCGGCATATGCGGCGGTATCGGTCTTATCGGTGCGCTGGTGACGTGGCACGGGCGGATCTCCAGCGCGCTTTGGACGGCGCTGGTGGCGTTCCTGTTGTGGCGTCTGGCCAAGGGGGTGATGCCCGCGTTCCCCGGTTCAGCTGTTTGGCCGCCGCCGGTCGCGCTGGGCGCGTCTCTGGGCCTCTTACTGGCCGGGGCGGCGCTGCTCGGCGCGGCGCGCCTTGTCCTGCCGCCTTCGCGCCCGCCGATTCTGCCGTCCGGTTGGCGTGGATTGCCGGGCCTGGCTGCCGCGTGGATCATCGCAGCGGTGGCGCTCGCCCTGGCCGGCGGCGCCGAGGCGCCCAGAGCGCTCGTCAAGGACCCGCTGGCCATATACGCGCCGGCGCTGGCGGCGGCTGCGCTCGGGGGCGCGTTCATCCTGCGCGGACGGTGGGGTGCGCCGGCGGCCGTTGTCCTCACTGCGCTGGGCCATCTGGCGTGGTCGTTTGTGCGCAGCGCCGACCTGGGCGACGGCCTTCTCAATCTGGTGGTGTCGGCGGCAGCGCCGCTAGCGGCGATCCCCCTCTATCTGGTTTTCGACTGGCTGATCCGCAGGCGTACGGGCGAGTCCGCCCCGACCGGCCTTCTGGCCTGACGCAGCCACCCCCCTATGCGGGTATGACCTTTTTCTAACGCTCTGGCAAAGAAGTTGTCAGGAGTGGTTTCATAACCGCGTCGGGATTGCCCATCGCCGGCCGCTTGCCCGCATCATCGCACCGCGAGAGGGCTGCCCGGCTGACATGGAGAGAACGACAGCGCGCCGGCTCAACCCAGAGGGATGACGGCGCGCGGCCTTTCGGCGCGCGAGGTCAAACGTGGTGCCGAAGGGGGGAGTCGAACCCCCACGGGGTGTAAGCCCCACGGGATTTTGAATCCCGCGCGTCTGCCGATTCCGCCACTTCGGCACGTTTACAGGCGCTCGGCACATCCCGCCACACCGGGCGCTCCTGCTCTTCGCAGTCTTCACCAGGAGGAGAGTATACGGGGAAGGCGCGCGGATTTCAAACAGTACCCCTCCCCGGCACAGCAATCGACCGCATGAGGGACGTGGCGCCGGGCGGACTCAGGAAACTTTTTAGTGCCGATGCTCGGGAATAGGCCGGGCGGCGGGGGCCAGGTGATCCATCGAGATACCCGTTGCGGGGCGGTCTGTCCCTGGCCTTGCCGCAACCTCTTGTGAGGTCCGCCAGGGCCAATAAAACACGGGCAGTTTACCATCGGCCCCTCGGGCGTTCGCTTGAGTTGATGGAAGCGGCGGTTCGGTTTTTCGATCCCCCTCATCCGGGGCGGCAAGAAGAAGGGCGGCACCGGCTTTGGCCTCCTCCGGTTCCGGCGGTTTCGATGGTGGTTCAGCGGCAAAAAGCGCTAACCGGCGACGGCCCACGAGACGCACGCCCACGCGCGCGAGGAACCTCAAAAACTTTCGACCCGGCGGCGTCCTTTGGAAAAGCGTCCGTGAGAAACGGTGGGAAAACGGTCTGGACCAAGGGCCCAGCAAAGAGGGGGATGTCAGGAACAAGGCCGACATGAAGCCGCGGAACCGGAGAGGTGCGTGGGGAAACGCGCCTATTCGGTGGCGAGGGACGCGCCGCCGTGCTCGGTGATTTGGCCTTCTTCGATATGGAGGTCCTCGCGGCGTTCGAGGCGTTCGACTCGGCCATCGCGCATCCAAAGGATGCGGTCGGAGTTCGAGAGCATCTTGTGGTCGTGCGTAGCGGTGATGACGGTGACGCCCTCCTCGACCGAAAGGTTCTTCAGCAGTGCGATAATATCGGCGCCGGTCTGGAGGTCGAGGTTGCCGGTCGGCTCATCGGCGAGGATGATGACGGGGTCGTTGACCAGGGCGCGTGCGATGGCCGTGCGCTGCTGCTGACCGCCGGAGAGTTCGTCCGGCCGGTGGTCAAGGCGGTCGCCGAGGCCGACGCGCTGGAGCCAGCGAGCGGCGGCGTCCATGGCCTCGTCGGTGGTGGTGCCGCGGAAGATTCGCGGGAGTGCGACGTTGCGCTGGGCGGTCAGCGACGGGATGAGGTTGTAGGACTGGAAGATGTAGCCGAGGTAGTTGCAGCGGACGTAGGCCAGTTGCCTTTCCGTCAGCCGGGCCAGGTCCATCGGCCCGATGGTCACGTGTCCGGTCGAGGGGACGTCCAGGGCGCCGACCATGTTGAAGAAAGTGGTCTTTCCGGAGCCCGACGGCCCCATGACGGAGAGGTACTCGCCGCAGCGGACGGCGACGGTGACATCGCGGAGGGCGTAAACCTCGCTGCGCCGCAACTTGAAGACCTTGGAGACGTTGCGGACGGTGACGAGGACGTCGCCTCTGGCGACCTGCTCGCGTTGGGAAGTCGGTTGATCCACCATGCCGGATTCCTAAAACGGCAGTTGGAAGACGCTCTTCGTCAGGAACGTGATGCCGACGGTGAAGGTGCCGATGAGGCCCACGCCGCAGGCATATCCCGCGGCGACGACGGGAATGTATTGACGCCAGAGGAGTCCCAATCGCCTCTGGAAGTAGTAGCGGCCCAGGAGGGCGCCGATCATGGTGGGGACGACGGAGTAGAGTTGCGCGCCGAGACCATTGAAGATGCCGTACACGAGGAACGTCGGCAGGCCGAAGCCCTTGGTCACGCCGAAGAGCAGCAGCCCGACACCGAGGCCGATGCCTATGTACTTGAAGTTCAGGGCCTGTTCGAAGACGGAGTAGCCGCCCAACGTGGCGGAGTGTATGACGGCCTGCTGCTCGGCGTAGAGTTCCCACATTCTCTGGGCGAACGGATACTGGGGTCCGGGGACGGGCGCGAGGCCCCAGATGAAGTTGGCGAAGAGGATGGTGCTGAGGATGATGATGGGCGCGAGCACCAGTTCCGATTTCCAGATGCTCGTGAACCTCGTGCCCGTGAGTTCCGCCTGGCGGTACATGACCGTCTGCATGCCGTAGTTGTGGAGCGGGACGGGAAGGAACCAGACCGCCACGCCGCGATAGCCGGAGAGGATGAACGAGGCCTCGCGGACCATGGGGATGTTGACGGCCTGGCCTGCGAGGCCTTCGAGGCGAGCGGTGGCGTAACTGATGAGGGGGGTGTAGATGAATCCGTAGAAGATCATGACGGCCATCACGCCTTCGTGCCACTGGATCAGCCAGCCGGAGACCAGGATGTACATGACGGTCGAGACGATGTACACCGCCACGATCAACTTGAACTTGATGTCGCCGCGGCCTTCGGGGATTGCAAAGGGCTCGCGTGGCGTCTCGTCGACGGCGTGGGTGCGCTGGCGTCGCAGCCGAACCAGCATTATCACCATGGCCCCGATGCCGATGAGGGCGATGGCCAGTGCCGCCCCCAGCCCGAAACTGAAGTGGAAGTCCACGGAGTTTTTGAACGTTGTGGCGAGGATGTCGTCGCCAGTGTTCCAGGTGTGGAGGATATCGGCCCGGTACAGGAGCGGGTTTACTATGAACATCGACACAACGCAGATGGCGCCGCCCAACACCGCGTAGAACGGGAGTACCATGCCCAAGATGACGAGGCCGAAGTCGAGGCTCATCCCGGTGGCGACGGCGGGCAGATACTCGCCCGTCTTGGGGGTCCAATCCGCAAAGGGAATCGGCAGAAGGATGATGGGCTTCTCCAGCAGGGCCCCCGTGATCGTCGGCAGCCCGATGTAGACGGCGCCGAAGCACATGCCGATGACCGTGCCGATCGAAAACACCCGCCACCGCCACTTCTTCTGCGGGTCCAGCGGCTGGCTCGCGTCGCGGTTCGGGTTTTCCTCTTCCTGCTCTTCGCTAAGGGCGAGGACGCCCTGGGCTCCCAATGGGGCGAGGGGGAACGGCAGTTTCTCGACATCGCTCGCGAGGCGGAACAGCCCGTAGCCGAGGATCGTATTGTTCAGGCGGCCCATGATGGTCGCGAAGATCATCAGACCGATGGCCGGGAGCCAGGCCGGATGGAAGATCGTCCGCAGCATCAGGACATCGCCCTCGGTGGGGGCATACCACTGGGGGAGCAACTCCGCGATGCCGCTCGCCTGGGCCGCCACCGACTGGGCGTAGAACTGGTTCCACAGGAGGCCGATGCCCATGGCGCCGGTCATGGCGGCGGCGGAGAGGTAAAAGAGAATAAATATCTCGGCCCGCTTCAGGACCTTGTTGGCGCGACGGGCCACCTCGATGAATAGGATAACCGTCACCCATTGTGCCGCCGGACCGATTGTCACGCCCGCGACCAGCGACATGTAGAGGGCTCCCGGCACCATGACGAGGGCCACGAACACCACGCCGATGAACGAGGGCCAGGTGAAGCCTTCGTCGAAGGTGGACGGCACTTCCATCAGGCCGCGAAATTCCGCCAGTTCACGGTCCCCGCCGTCGCGCGCCAGTTTTTCGACCCGCTCGGCGTAGTCGTCCTGGGTCACGAGGATTCCCCTTCCGACAGCCCGGCCTCACCGAGGGCGGCGAGCGTCTCCATCCGATACGACTCGACGGCTTCCGGTGCCAGCATCCGCCACAGCAGGAACTGCCGCCGAAGGTCGTGCAGAAAAACGCGGTTCCCCCGCTTCCAGTCGGCCAGGGCGCCGCTCTGGCGTTCGACGCGAATCATGACCTCGTCCACGCCGGGAATCTCCGACGCCACGGACGTCAGTTCGAACGCCTGCGTCACGCCCAGATCAAAAGGCGCCAGCGCCATATGGGCCGACAGCCGAAGGTTCCCGTCTTCCCCGACACGTTCGATCCGCACGTCCCGGGCCGCAAACACCCCGAGCCCCGCGTCGTTGTGCTGGCGGAAGTGTTCCCCGAGGAAACTGACGACCCCCGTAATATCATACACCGAGACGGTGAACGGGAACGTCATGGCCAGAACATCGCCCTCGGGGGGCGGCATCCGCCAGGAGCGCACCAGGCCGGGGTTCGCGCTGCGCGACGCGCGCAGGGCCGGATAGACGGCCGAAATCAGCACCGTCACCATCACCACCCCGATGGCAAAGAGGGCGTTGGTCGAGGAGAAGTTGATGGAGGTCGGCTGGATGTAGCCGGCCTCGGCCAGGCGCAGCGCCACCATCGCCAAGCCCTGGGCCAACAGTTGCCCCACCATGCCACCGACGACGGCGTACACCGCTGCGTCGGCAAAAAACAGGAACCCCACATCCACCGGCCCGAGACCCAGGGCGCTGAAGGTATAGATCTCGCGTTCGCGGTCGGCGATGCTGCCGAGCATCGTCCCGAAGATGATCATCCCGCCGAGCAGCACGGGCACCGCCAGCGCCAGACCGCCGCCCACCTCCGTCAGTTGCGTAAAGATCAGCCGCTGGACGCCCTCCGTCGCGTTCACCCAGACGGGGGTGTCCACCTGTTCGGCAATTCGTGGGCCGATCTCGCCCGGTTCCACCTTCTCTCCGGTGTACACGATAACCCCGTGGAGCGTCCCGCCCAGCCGCTGCACGAGGTCCGCCGACACGATCGCCACCTGGTTCGGGTTCAACCGCTGAAAATCCCGTGCCAGAACATCCTCCGAGGCGGTCTCCAGTTGCTCTTGCCTAATGGTGGATGACGGGTCGCGAAAATCCACCGGGAGGACCGATCGGCCGTCCAGGTAATTGAGGCGCTGGAGCCGACGGTCGTCGAACGTGCCGGCGAACCGGCATCGTGTGCCGCAGAAGAAAATCTCGTCCCCCGGCGTCAGGGCGAGTTTGTCGCGGAAGACGCGTGGCAGATACACGCCGCCGTTCTCGAGCGCCTGGACCTTTTGCGCCGTGTCGTGGCCCTCACCCTCGATGACCTCCGCCAGCCGCGGCCAGCGATTGAGTTCCTCTGGCTGGACGCCCATGACGCCGTCGAGCCAGAGGCTGCGGCCGGTGGCGACCTCGGCCACGCCAAAGGGGGTGTCGCCTTCGAGCATGCGGGCAAGCCACCAGTGCCCGACCACCAGCCCCCCCGGGCCTTCCCGCCCGTGCAGCAGCGCCAGCACGTCCGTATTCACGGCCTTGTAGTCGAGCCGGCGGAGGAAGACGCCGGCCGCATCGTCGCCGGGCGACCGCTCGAACACCCGCCGCACACCCACTTCGCTTGTCAGCGACGCAAAGCACAGGATCGTGAACGTCAGCATGACGACGGTGGCCGCGGTCAGGGTCGTGCGCACCGGCCGCCGCCGCATCGTCGAAATCCCCATGTTGACGGCGGCGATGAGCGTGCTCAGCCGCGACCGTTGCACCTGGTGGCGGGCGCTGGACTGCCCCTGCATCGCACGCAGTTCGCTCTGGAACTTTCGCGTCACGACGAAAATCACAAGCGACGAGAGCAGAATAATAAGGAACGCCAGCAAAATGATAATCGGCGTGGTGGCGATCTGGAAGCCGGGGTGGGTCCAGTACAACACGCCGAACGTGACCATAAAGATGACCCCGAATCCAACCAGACGCATGTAGATGTTGCTCGCACACAAGGTCAGCCGCTCTATCACAAACGCAAACGGAATCGCCAACAGCAGCAGCGCGACGGCGGCCTTCACGAGGTCGTTCATCGTGTCGCGCAGCGGCCTGTATACGCGGCGAGAGAGCGATTCGCCCTGGCCAAGGGCGGCCTGTCGCTCGGCCACCGACTCGGCCTCGGCGACCCGATCCAGAAAGAGTCTCGCCCGGCCGTGCAGGATCTCCAGATCGCTCGCCACGATGCCACGCGTCCGCAGCACGCTCAGACGCGTCTCGTTCAGTTGCCACAGGTCCGCCGCCGAATCGGGGTCGGCGGGGGGCGGCGTCCGGAACAGGCCGAACGGATACCCCTCGCCGGTCGGCGTCATGAGCGGCCGACCGAGGAACACCGGCCCCGTCGGATGGAACACCTTGACCTGCTGGACCGGAGTATATCTGTAGCTGTAGAAAAATGCGAAGTTCCCTCCCTGCCCCACCAGCCGCCGCGTGTTTCGGAACGGGGCGTTCGCCGACGCGTGCAGGACCTGAACGTTCTCATTGCCCCACTCGCCGACCATCGTCCTTCCGACCACATGGCCCTCCGCCGGGAACAAGTTGACGCGCGCGGTCTCGGCCCCCGTGGCCACCAGTGTGTCCTCGTTGGTGATGGCAACCACGCGGCCGCGGGCGTCGAACGCCGCCGCCAGCAGCAGGTAATTGGCGAACTGGTCCTCGCGAACTCCGCACACCCGGAACCGCCCGTTCACATCCACCGCCTCCAGCAAGAACGGGTCGAAGAAATCGAACGCCGCCGACTGTGTGAAGGGGTTCAACCAAATCTCCCCACTCTGCGGCCAGAGAGCCACGACGGCCCCGGCGGCAGGGCGATCCTCCCGCAGGCTGCCGGTCACTTGGAGTCCCGCGAAATTCCCGCTCGCCGTCTGCTTCCCCGCGTTCCAGCGGGGGAACTTGTTGAGCGCCAGGCGACCGAGGCCGCCGAAGACGCGCGGCAGGGAAAGCCCGCCGAGGTCGGCGGCAGCGCCGAGGAGGCGCGTCGCTTCGGCCGCTTGACGCCGCAGCGCACGCCAGTCGAGGTGGTCCAGCGTGTCGGCCGGATGGCCGTCGCGCGGGCGGGTGTCGTTGCCCGTCATCACCGAGACGTTGT
>DATKXP010000690.1:0-5541 GCA_035529015.1 Phycisphaerae bacterium
AGGGGCTTCCTGGTCGCGGGTGAGCCGGCCGCCGACCATCCGGACCGTGCGGTGCGCGTACCCGGCGGCCCGCGGGTCGTGGGTGACAAGAAGGACCGCCCCGCCGGCGGCGGCGAACTCCCCGAGGTACCCAAGCACCCGTTCGGCGCTGGCGCCGTCGAGGTTGCCGGTCGGCTCGTCGGCCAGGATGACCTTGGGCCGGTTCAGAAGCGCCCGGGCAAGGGCCACCCTCTGCCGCTCGCCCGTACTGAGTTCCGCCGGCACGTGATCCGTCCGGTCGGCGAGACCGAAATGGTCGATGAGGTGGCGTGCCCGTTCGCCCGCGCCGGCCGCCCCCTTGGCCAGCGACGGCGCAAGCACGTTATCCAGAACCGTCAGGTACGGCACGAGGTGAAACTGCTGGAACACAAAGCCGACGCACTCGCTCCGCCACCGCGCCCGGTCCTCCGGCGACAGGGCGTACGGATCGCTTCCGTCGAGCGTCACGCGGCCGCTGCCGGGCCGGAGCAACCCGCCGGCCACCAGCAGCAACGTCGTCTTGCCGCACCCGCTCGGGCCCTGGACCGCCACAAACTCCCCGTCCCCGGCATCGAGGGAGCAGTCCTCGAGCGCCCGGACTTCCTTCGCGGGGCCGCGGTAGACCTTCGTCACGTTCTCAAGGTGCAGCACGGAGGCTCACTCCTCACGCAGCACGGTGGCAGGATCCTGTTGAGCCGCCATCATCGCGGGGACCAGGCTCGCCAGGGCCGAAAGCAGCGGCGCCAGCACCAGCGCCGCAAGCAACACGAGCGGGGCAAACAGCGCCGCCGCACCCACCGCCTTGGCGCCGAGCGCCTCGCCGCCCGCTTCCCGCGCATCCCACGCCACCGCAACCGCAAAACCGACGGCGTAGCCGACCACGGCCCCGATCAGACCCACGAGCAGCGCCCGGATCAGAAAGATCGAGACGATCCGCCCCGCCCGCACGCCCATGGCGCGCAGGATGCCGATCTCGGTCCGGCGGCGGCGGACGTTCCCCAGCGCCAACAGCCCGACCCATACGACGCACCCGAGGACCACGGGCAGGATGACCCACTTCTCCAGCGCGTCGCGTTCGGCACCGAGGCTTTCGCGGCCGGCCTTCTCCAGACCCACGAACTGGTCGGCCCGGTTGCCGGCGGCGGTCCGCGTGGCGCGGCGGATGGCGGCCTCGCGCTTCAACTCAACGACCTGCGTGTCTTTCAATACGGACGTAATCTGCTCCGATACCCCACCGGGCACCTCGGTGACACACAGACACCCCAGGGCCAGAATCGCGTTGATGCGGCCCGGCTTGCCGAGCAGTTCCTGGGCTTCGGCCAGGTCGATCCAGGCCGTGGCGTCGTCCTCGTTGCCCCGCGGCTCGTGGATCTTGCCGATGGTAAACGTTTTGCCGAGGAGTTTGACTTCCTTGCCGACCTCCAGGTTTGCCTTCTGCGCCAGCACACTTCCGAGGACCATGGTGCCCTTGGGCACGGCGGCAATCATGGGTTTCTTGGGGTTGAGGTGGGTCTGCGGCACCTCGCCGCGAGTGCCGATGAGAATGATCGGCTCGTCTTGCTCGGGCCAGACAACCCGCTCCTGGAGGCTTGGCAGCAGGTGCCGGACCATCAGCGTTTTCGACGCGACCAATTTCTCGGCATAGGTATCCGGCATCAGTTTCGAGGCCCGGCCCTGTGCATAGAATTCGCCCAGGCCCTGGTCCTTGTGGAGGATCAGGACGTTGTAGCCGAGTTCGAGCATCAGGCGGCGGGCATCGTCCTTCAGGCTGGCCCCGATGTCCTGGGTGCGTGCCTTCAGGTCCTCGCCAATCCCCTCGGCCCGAACATCGTAGCCGCTCAGGACCGTCCGCACCGCCACCACGCCTCCCACGGCCACAAGCACCGCGAACGCGCCGAGGGCGAAGTTCAGCCGCCGGTACCCGATCTCTTTCGCAACCAGTCGCCAGACGGTCATGTCAGCCCGCTCGCGCTCTCTGCCGCTTCCACACAATCAGGGAAACGATCGCAATCACGATCAGCCCGGCTACCACGCTGAACACCAGCATGTGCGTGAACCCAATCGGGCCAGTGAACCCAATCCTGCTTATCATCCCGAACAACGTCCTGCGCACTTTCTGCGGCTCTTGCGGCTGCTGGTCCTGGTTCTGCGCATCCTTGAATGCGGCCAGGCCCGTCAGCGGCGGGGGCGTGACTTCGGGAATCGCCGACTCCTCGCCCGCCAGCGCGGCGTCCCAGTCCACCGTGAAGAACATGTCCACGCCGGGGTTCTGGTACTTCACCGTGCACGAGCACGGGCCCGCCAGGAAGAAGCCGATCTCCTCCAGGTTCTCCTTGTTGATCCCCTTTCCGACCAGGGCACACAGCGCCCGCCCCCGCCCGAAAAGGGGGAAGACCATCGTTTCTTTCAGGTCGCGCAGGTCCGGCTCGGTCCCCAGGAGCATGTTGACGAAGACGCCCTCGGCCGGGTCGTCGCGCTTCAGGCGAAGGACCGAGAACTTGAGGGTCAGTTGCGGGGGGCCCTCCGAGTCGTAGACGGGGTCGTCCCAGAAGCCGCCCGGCGGCGCGGGCAGTTCGATCGCCTCCTGGAGTTCCTTCAGTTGGGCCTCCACCAGCCGCGCTGCCGCATCGTCCTGTTTGGCGTTGCCGCTCTCAAGCAGAACGAAGACGGCCGAATCGCTTTCCAGGAGCCGGCGGGCCACCTGCCGCCGCGCGGGTGAGTCGAGCACCTGCGTCACGGCCTCGTCCGTCAGCGGCCCCGACCACACGTTGATGGGAATGCCGTAAAACTCGGGGAACCGCACGACCAGGTGCGGCAGCGTGGCGGAGGCGTGTTCCTGCCAGATCTTCGCGACGGCCTCGTTCATCTCGCCCGACACGTCAATCACGCCCAGGCGGGCCACACCACCGTACGTGTTGGCGGCCGTCTCCTCCTTCAGCCGCTCCACCGTCTTCGACGCCGCATCGGGAAGCGGACCCCGGTGGAAAACGAGGATCGTATAGGGTTCAGCCGGCCACCGCTCCAGGGCATACCGGAACACCGGGACGGAGCAGGCCCAGACCGTCGCCGCCGCCAGAACGCCCAAGGCCAACGCGCCCCAGAACGCGGGGTTCGCCAATCGATTGCGCATCAGTAACCCATCCACAGGATCCCCCCACGACAGAGCGCCCAAGTATACGCTAATCCCGGCGGATTTTGAACCCCCTTCCGCGTCCGGCAGGCTCACCGAAATCCGGCGCTACGTCCGCCCGGCACGATTGGAGCCAGTCACCCCGTACGCGGTTAGGGTGCCCCGGTCCCTGGCGCCGTGCCGGAGGAACTCGCGCCACGCGCCTCGTCCGCTCCGGCGACATGCCCCACAACAGGCGAAAAGGCCGAAATGACGGCCGACGAGATACCGGCTTCCATTGCCGTCCGAATGGCATAATCTGGAAACAATTACGGAAATAAGGCTTGCAATTTCCGCGTTAAGGCCCTATAGTGTTACCGTGATGGACTCCTCGGAACGGCTTCAGCCACACGGGCTGTTGAACACGAAACGGAAAGGGCAGGACTATGTCACAGGCGTTTGTGGACCAGATCATGGAGACGGTGGAGGCCCGCAACCCCGGCGAAAGCGAATTCCACCAGGCCGTCCGCGAGGTGGCCGAGTCGGTCACCCCGGTCATCGACAAGCACCCCGAGTTCGCCCGGATGAAGATCTTCGAGCGGATGGTCGAGCCCGACCGCCAGATCCTCTTCCGCGTCCCCTGGATGGACGATAACGGCGGGGTGCAGGTCAATCGCGGCTTTCGCGTCGAGTTCAGCAAGGCCATCGGACCGTACAAGGGCGGCCTGCGGTTTCACCCGTCGGTGTACCTGGGGATCATCAAGTTTCTGGGCTTCGAGCAGGTTTTCAAGAACGCCCTGACCACGACGCCGATCGGCGGCGGCAAGGGCGGCAGCGACTTCAACCCCAAAGGCAAGAGCGACGCCGAAGTCATGCGCTTCTGCCAATCGTTCATGAGCGAACTGTTCCGCCACATCGGGCCCGACACCGACGTCCCCGCCGGCGACATCGGCGTCGGCGGACGCGAAATCGGCTTCCTCTTCGGACAGTACGCGAAACTCACGAACACCTACACCGGCGTCCTGACCGGCAAGGGACTCGAGTGGGGCGGGTCGCTCGTGAGGACCGAGGCCACCGGCTACGGCCTCACCTACTTCGTCTCGCGAATCCTTCAGGACAAGGGCAAGGACTGGAAGGGACTCGACGTCGTCATCTCCGGCTCGGGCAACGTCGCCATCTACGCCTGCGAGAAGGTCCAGCAGTTGGGCGGCAACGTCATCGCCCTGTCCGACTCGAGCGGCTACATCGTGGACCATGAAGGCATCAAACTCGACACCGTCAAGCGGATCAAGGAAGTGGAGCGCGGCCGCATCAAGGACTACGCCGCCGAGCACGCCTCGGCCGAGTACCACGAGGGCTGGCACGGCATCTGGACGGTTCCGTGCCAGGTGGCGTTGCCGTCGGCCACGCAGAACGAGATCGACGAGACGGCCGCCAAGACGCTCGCCACGGGCGGCTGCATCGCCGTCGGCGAAGGCGCCAACATGCCTTCGACGCCCGAAGCCGTGAAGGTCTTCCAGGATGCCGGCGTCGGTTTCGGCCCGGCGAAGGCCGCCAACGCGGGCGGCGTGGCCACCAGCGCCCTGGAGATGTCCCAGAACTCCATGCGCCTCAGTTGGACCTTCGACGAAGTCGATCAGCGCCTCCACACCATCATGGACGCCATCTACGACCAGTGCGTCGAGGCCGCCAGGACGTACGGCAAGAAGGGCGACCTGGTCGCCGGTGCCAACATCGCCGGGTTCCTCAAGGTCGCCAGGGCGATGATGGCCCAAGGCCTGGTCTAAGCGGCCTGACGTAAGTCTTGCGCGGCGGGCGGTCTTGCCCGCCGCGCGACAGAGGCGCCACGCTGCCCGGGAGCCTGCCATGTCCAAGGACCGCCGACCGATCATTACCGCCATCCTGCGGGCCCTCGACGAGGCCGGCCGCCCCGCCGGAAGCACTCGCATCGCCCGGGCCCTGCGGGCCTCCGGCATCGACTTGGCGCAGCGCATGGTCCGCAACTACCTGGCCATGACCGATGCCGAGGGCATGACCGTCAACCTCGGCCGCGGCGGAAGAAAGTTGACCGAACGCGGTCGCCAGGAACTTGCCGCTGCCGGCGCCATCGACAAGGTCGGCTTCATCGACGCGCGCGGCGAAGAACTGGCGTACCAGATGACCTTCAACCCGCGGCGGCGGCGCGGCACGGTCGTCCTGAACCTCTCGACGGTGCCGAAGGCCCGCCTCGAAGACGCCCGCCGCATCGTCGCCCTCGTCCTGAAGGCACACCTCGGAATGGGACAGATCGGCATCCTCGACCCAGGCGGCACGGTGGCCGCCGGCCCCCCCTCCTCCGACGGCGACGCCGTCATCGGCACCGTCTGCGCCCTGACCCTCAACGGCCTGCTCGCTGCCGCAGGCGTGCCGGTCGT
>DATKXP010000691.1:0-6290 GCA_035529015.1 Phycisphaerae bacterium
CCGATGGTGATGGCCGGCGGTCCAGAGGTCCTGGATCACGTTATTGGTTTTCGTGACGTTGCCGGTTCGCAGGTCGCGCCCCGTGGTGAAGTCGGGACCGGTCCAGACGAGCCCCTTGGCCACGAACACGTCGGCCGGCGATCGGAAGCCCGGCTTGCACGGGCAGTCCCACAAGGCCTTTCCGTCGGCGGCCGACAGGGCCGTCAGTTTCCCGCGGTCGGCCAGAAGCACGACCCCGTCGTGAACGACCAGGGTGGCCACCGACCAGCCGACCGACCGGGCCGCCTGGGGCCCGCGCTTGGGCTTGGCCTTGCCCTTCCTGCCCTGTGCAGCGGCGTCGGCCTTGGCGGGGTTGGCGGGCTCGGGCTTCGGCGCCTCAGCGGAACGGGAATCCCAGACAGGTTTGCCCGTCTTGAGGTCGAGGCACACGATGCCGTTGCCGCTCTCGAAGAAGGCGCGCGAGCCGTCGGCGGCCAGCGTCAGGGGCATCGGGTCGGCACCGGATTCCGACCACTTCCACAGTGCGTTGCCCGTCTCGGCCTGCATCGCGTGGATCGTCTTGCGGTTCGGATACGTGGCCTTGCCGCGCAGCGCCGGGTCGATGGCCGCCTGCTCGGCCATCGGCGACCCCGTCACCACAAGCAGGACGCCGCCGGACACGATGATCTCTTCGGTGTTCTCGGTGCCCTTGTAGGTTCGGACGGCGTCGCCCGTGGCGGCGTCGAGGGCCGTCACCGGCGCGTCGATGCCCAGGGGGGCGTACACGCGGTCGCCCTCGGCCACGAGCGTCCTGGGGAGTTGAACGGGCCCCGACCGGAAGCCCTTACGGTGCCAGACCCACGTCGGGATCGGCTTCTTCCACAATTGGACGCCGCTGAAGGCGTCGCGGCCGACGAGCGACCACTCGCCCGGCACGTCCATGTCGTCGGCGGGCGCCTCATCGACGATGGTGAAGATCCGCCCCCGGGCCGAGACCACGGAACTGATGCTCGCCAGGGTGTGATGGTGGCGGCTCCAAAGGGGCGCACCCAGCCACTGCATGTGCCGGGGCGGACCGGCCACGGCGTCCTTCGCCACGGCGTTGCCGCCGGCGTCGTGCAGATAGTGCGTCCACTCGTCGATCTCCTGCGGCCGGGGCTTGACGGTCTTCTTGCCGCCGATCATCGCCACGCCGTCGGGCGCGAGGACCCGCATCACCTCGGCCATGGGAACCGCGCCGAGGTCCTGGGCCACGAGCAGGTTGACGAGGTTGTCGATGTACGGCAGGTGCGACCCCTCCCACCGCTCGACCATCACCTTGCCACAGAGGCCGACCGAGCGGACGTGCTCGCGGGCCTTCTCGACGTTGGCGGCGCCCGAGTCCAGACCGTGAACCAGGTACCGCTCGTTCGCGTGCAGCGCGGTGGTCAGCCTGCCGTCGCCGCAACCGACGTGGACGACCAGCCCGCCCTTGACGCCGGCGGCGTCGAGGATCTGTCGCGCCTCCTGGGCGCCGGCCGCGCCGGAGGCGAGCGCCATCGCCAAAGCCAGAGCCACCGCCGTGCCAACCCGCTTCACGGTACGTTGTCGCGAGATCATGAGCGTGTCTTTCCTTTCACTCACCCTTTCCCATGCACAGGACCCGCCCGTCGCGGGTCGAGAGGAAGAGCCTGCCGCCGGCCGCAATGAGGCCGTCGAAAACGGGCGGCGCTCGGAGTTTCTGCTCGGCGAGTTTCTCACCGGTGCCTGCCGAGAAGATCCAAAGCGTGCCGCCCTTCCGCCCCTCGAACGCGGCGTACGGATCATCGGGTTCGATGCCGTCGGGCCAGCCGGCCACAAAGAGCCTGCCGCCCGCCAGCACCATCGCACGGGCCTGGAAGGGCAGCCGAGCCGTCCACTTATGCTCGGCAGGCGTCTTGGGCCGCTTGGTGGCCGGCGGATAATCCCTATCCGGATCGGTCTTCCCATCGGGTTTCAACGGCGTGGTGGGGTCGCCGAACAGCATGCATCCCTTGCTGGAGTCCACGGCCGCCTTGGGCACGATGCCCGGCAAGAAGAACGTCTGCACGCCACAGACCGCCTGATCGTTAAACACGAGCAACTGGCCGAACGGCACGCGAAGATCGTGCTTGATGTAGGAGTTGGGGAAATCGTAGGCGTCGCCATAGCCGAGTCGCCAGAACGTCCGGTAGAACCACGAGTCGTCCGTCAGCCCCGAGTGGGCCAACAGATGACGCCCCAGGTCCGGCTGTCGCCGCAACTCCCCATCGAACTTGAGTTGCTGCAGGTAGACGTACTTGCCGTCGGTGACCAGCACGTCCGGGCGGACGCCGGCCATGATGAAGGCACGCGCCTCGTCCTCCTCGTGCGGAATCACGACACGCGTTTCGCAGACGGTCCTGCCCGTCGCCGGGTCAAGGCCGTAGAGGCGTATCCCGCCGTCGAGGTAGCACGATCGGCCGGCCGCAACGTACGCCACGCCGTCGTGGACCAGCACGTTGCCGTGGGCCGGCCAGACGGACTCGAGTTGCTCGTCCACAACGGTGTACCGGTCCTGTGGCGCGGCGCGGAATCGCCAGACCAACTCACCGTCGGAGGCGCGCAGACAGTAGACCCAGCCGTCCGCGGAGGCGAACAAGGCCAGGCCGCCGCAGATCGTGGGCGGCGAGTCAACACGGCCGCCGGCCGTGAAGGCCCAAAGCGTCTTCCCGGACGCCGCATCGATCGCCGTCACGCCGCCGAGGTGCACCGAAGCGACGAAGACCTTGCCTCCGGCAACGACCGGCGTGCTCAGTTTGCCGCCGATCCCGGCTTCCCACGCGGTGGCCAGGGGCGCAGGCACGTCGACAGGCGTCGAGCCACGACGAACGCCGTCGCCGCGGAAGGTCGGCCAGTCCCCGCGGCGCACGTCGGATGCCGGTTTCGGGACCCGGCCGTACGCCGGGCCCTTGACCAGCCGCGCGGGGTCGGACGGCGGGGTGTCGGCCCTCGGCTTCGGGCCTTCGCCCGTCGCCCCGTCCTGGCCGGCCAGCGCGTAGAAACCGTGGAGCATCGCCCCCGCGTAACAGCAGCAGGCGTTGGGGGGAACGTACAACAGGCCGTTGCACGGCAGGATACCGTACTGGCATCCGCCCCGCGCCCAGTTGTGCCGCGCGTGATCGTCCGTCTTCAGGCTGAAGAACTCCGCGCCGCGTTTGCCGGAGATGATGAAGCGTTGCGTGGCCTTGTTGCGATAGCAGCGGGGATGGTGTCCGGGGGTGAGCAGGCCCTGGATGTTGAGGCTTCGCTTGATGTCGCCGGTTCTCGGGTCGCGGCCCTCTGTGGCGAACAGCCCGGCCCACACGAGCCCGTCCGCGACGAAGACGTCGGCAGGCGCGTTGAAGTCGGGAACGCACGGACACCTCCACAGTGCCTTTCCGGTTTCGAGGTCGAGGGCGACAAGCGTTCCGCCGTCCGCCAACAGAACAACGTTGTACTCGGGAGCCATCACAAGGGTCGGGGCGTAGGACGCGGCACTGAAGCCGCTCCGCTTGGGCCGTCGTTTCGGTTCGGCGGCCCCGCCCGACGGCACCTGCTGCCGGTCGATCTGCTGCCGCCAGACGTCCCGGCCCGTCTTGAGTTCAACGCATCGGACCTCCTGCCCGCCCTGGAACACGACGCGGCCGGCGCCGGCGGCCGGGGTGGTTGGTTGGAGTCCGGCCGTCTCGTGGCCCGACTTGCGCCAGAGCACCCTGCCGGAGTCGGCGTCGAGGGCCATCAGGCCGCGTGCGCTCCCGGCCGGCGGCACGCCTCGCAGGCCGGCAGTCTTCGCGGCCGCCGAGGCTTCGGGGTCGAACGTCACGAGCACGAGCACGCCGTCGCACAGCAGGATCTCGTCCGTGCCTTCAGTGGCCTCGAACGTTTTGAGCGTCTCGCCCGTTGCGGCGTCCATCCGGCAAACCGGTGCGTTCAGCCCGAGGGTGGCGTAGACGCGCTGGCCCGCCGCGACGAGCCGTCGTGGCAGTTGCGGCGGCCCCGAGCGGAATGATCGCAGGTAGTCCGCCCACGTCGGGAGTTGCCGCTTCCACAGCAGCACGCCGTTGAACGCGTCGCGCGCCACGAGGCGCCACTTGGGCGGCAGCGACATCAGGCTCGGCGGGGCCTCGTCGATGACGTAGAAGAGGCGTCCCCCGGCCGAGACCGCCGCGCTGACGCTGGCCAGGACGTCGTGATGTCGGCCGAAGGTCGGCCCGGCCTTCCATTGGACGCGGCGGGGCGGGCCGACCACGGTGTCGCGGGCCACCGCGTTGTTGGTCGCGTCATAGAGGTAGTGCGTCCACTCGTCGATCTCTTTCGGACGAGGCTTGACGGTCTTCTCCCACGTCTTGCCCTTCTTGATGTAAGCCACGCCGTTCGGGGCCAGGACGCGCATCACCTCGGCCATGCCGGCCTTGCCGAGGTCCTCTGCAACGACGAGGTTGACGAGGTTGTCGACGTACGGCAGCCGCGAGCCCTCCCACCGCTCGACCATCACCTTGCCACAGAGGCCGAGCGACCGGACGTGCTCGCGGGCCTTCTCGACGTTGGCGGCGTCCGGGTCCAGACCGTGGACGAGGTAGGAGTCATTCGCGCGGAGCGCAGCGGTGAGTTTGCCCTCGCCGCAGCCGACGTGGACGACCAGACCACCTTTGATGTCGGCGGTCCCCAGGATATCGGCGGCCGAATCGGCCCGCGCCGTTTCGGGCGAAGCAGCGAGCGCCATTCCCAGGGCCGCCAGCGCACACAGGCATAGCGGACACCGTGCAGTCGGCCGGCCGGTCCGAGACGTCATTTCGGTGTTCTCCTCGGCCAATCACTTCCTGCCCATGCAGACGACCTGTCCGCCGGCGGTCGTCATGAACAGACGGCCGCGAGCCACGGCCAGCCCGTCCAGGACGGGCGGCGAGGCAAGATCCATCCTGGTCCCGATCGCGCCGTCGGCGACGGAGACCGTCAGCAGGTTGCCGCCCTTTCGGCCTTCGTAGGCAGCCCAGGCGTCTGTTGGGTCGATCACGTCGGGCGTGCCGGCGACGATCAGCGTATCGCCGGCGATGACCATGGCGGTCGCGCGGACGGGGATGCGGATGCACCAGCGGTCTTGCGGCCGGCGAAGTTTGGGCGTATCGCTCTTGCCCTTCCGAAGGCCGGGGTTCTGCTTCGCGGGCCCGGCCTTGGCGGCCGGCTTGGACGCGGCCTTCGGTGTGGGCTTGGGTGGCTGCGGCGCCGCGTGGTCGGCCGCGAAGAGTTCGAACCCCTCGGCACCGGGCGTAAAGTGCAAACCGTAGCCGCCTATGTTCCGCCGCGCCCGCACCCCGCAGACACTCTTCTCGTTGAACACAAGGTACTCCGCGAAGGGTACGCCCCCCAGAAACCAGCGCGTGCGGTGGAACCAACTGGTGTCGAGCAGCCCGCCGGTGGCGCGAAGGTGCCCGACGATCCCGGCCTCCCGGCCCGTGCCGAACAGCGGGCGCTGGCGCAGATAGATCCCGCCCTCGTGGGCGACCAGCAGGTCGGACAGGACGCCCGTGTCGATGGTCTGGTTCCGGCCCGAGTCAACCGTCATGTCGTGATCGCTGCTGAGGCGCTCGCGAGCGACGATCTCGCCGCTCGCGACGTTCAGGGCCCACGCGTCGATGCCCCCGTCGAGGAACGACGACCGCCCCGCCGTACAGTAAGCCGTCCCGTCGCTGACCAGGACGCTGCCGTGCACCGGCCAGGCGGATTCCGGGTACCCGAACGCCCCGATCAGTCGCTCGCGCGGCGCCGCCCGGAACCGCCACAGGAGTTCGCCGTCGCCTGCACGGAGGCAATAGACCCACCCGTCGGCACAGCCGAAGACCACGCGGCCGGCGTCGATGGTCGGCGGGGTATCCAGGCGGCCGGCGGCGGTGTACCGCCAGAGTTCGCGGCCGTCGGTGGCGTTGAGGGCGACGACCTCGCGGCTGTCTTTGCGGGCGACGATGACACGGCCGCCCGCCACCACCGGCGCCGTCAACGCGCCGCCGAGGTCCGCCTGCCAGACGGTCTCCAGCGGCGCCGGGACCGCGACGGCCGTCGCACCGCTGCGTCCGGCGTCGTGGCGGTAGGTGGGCCAGTCGGCCTTTGAGATTTCAGATTTGAGATTTGAGATTCCAGATTTCATGCTCGAGATTTCAGATCTGAGATCTGCAATCTCCGCGCCGTACGCCGGGCCCTTCTGAAGCCGCGGCGCGTCGGGTGCGTCGGAGGGCTCGCCTTCGGCGGCCGGAAGGAGCCCCAGGAAGCCGTTGAGTTTCGACGTGATGTAGCAGTCG
>DATKXP010000692.1:0-6312 GCA_035529015.1 Phycisphaerae bacterium
CCTCCCGGCGATGCCGACGGAGGATGGTGGTACAACGAGACCACCGGCGCCTTCTATGCCGACCTCCTCGACCAGCATGTTGACCGCGAGGGGGACCGGTACAACCGGTACTGATCCTGCAACGCCACTTCCCGCGGGGCGTTGTCGTATTAGCCTTCCCGGAAGAGTTCCGTCAGGGCACGCCCGCGCAACGTCTCCATCCGAACGACGCGGTCGGCATGCGCTTGTCTCAGGAACTCGCGGTAGCGGCCGAGGTCGTCTGCCGATGCGAGAGACGGTGCCTCGGCGCCACGCTCGAACGAATCATCGTCCGGCCTCCATCGCCAGGCGCAGGCGTGCCCGCCGCTGCCGTCCGCGTACCAGACGGTCGTGACACGGCGCTTGCCGCGAGGCGCCGCCATGAAGGCGAGACACGCGACCGCCCCGAGTGCCTCGGCCGAGACGTCCAGTCCCGCGAGTTGGCCGACGGCCTCCTGGTACGTCTCGGCATGCAGGTTCGAGGCGAGGCTGCGACCGGGAGACCCGGCGGCCTCAACGTAGCGGCCGACGGCCGGGCCCCACAGGTACCCGTACCAGTGGCCGCTGCCGATCTCGTGCACGACGAGGCACTTCGGCGCCTCGGGCGAGGGCGCGGGCAAACGCTCGAGGGTTTCGGGCCCCTCGATGGTCACGATCTCGGTTCCCGGTGAAAGGAACGCGAGCAACGCGCCCATGAGGGTGGTCTTCCCGACGCCTCCAGGTCCGGCCGCCGTCAGGAAACTGCCGCCGCCGGCCGCCACATGCGCCATTTCGGCGGCCATGTCGAGGCTCAGCGTCCCGGCCTGCACGAGGTCCACGAGGCTGAGCATCCGCCCGCCGCGCTGGTTCAGGCTGTCGATGGCCCGCTGATTGTGCCGTTCGCGATCTTGTATGTTCGTAGTAGCGCTCCTTGGGAACCCGTTGTGTGTTGCCTGCGTCCAACATAATGCGGGTCAGCCGGCCGGTGTCAAGGCGGCTGTGGAGATTGGTGCATGAGGGTGAGAACCGGACCGCGGTTGATGGCGTTTGCCCTGGTTGTTGGCGCTGCGCCGATCCTGCTGTCGGCGTGCGATGGGTTGTCGCCTGAGGTGATCCAGCAGCGGGAGCAGCAGCGGGAGTCGATGCGGCGGCAGGCCCGGCTGAAGGAACTCGTCGGCCTGACGAGAGACGAGGTCCGCAACGTAATGGGCCTGCCCGACAGGACGCGCGAAGACCGGGTCCAGCAATGCTGGGGGCCGCAGGAAGGGCTGTGGTCGGTCCTTGGGGAGGGCGGCCCGTACGAGGAGTGGCTCTGGATCGACCAGAAATGGGTCATGTATGCGTGGCTCGCGGACCCCGAGGGCAAACAGCCCGACCAGAACGCATGGAGGGTCGTGCTGACCGCGGTCTCCCGGACCGACGTGGTGTATTGACACGGCATCCCGGCGTTGCCCAGGCGTGCCGTTCCCGATATGCTGGTGGCATGAACGAACTGGCGATCCGCCGATACCGCGATGCCGACCACGACGCGGTCTGGGACCTGCACAACACGGCTCTGGGCGCGGTCGATGCCCACGGCGGCAACGGGCCCTGGGATGACGACCTCCACCACGTTCGCGACGTGTACCTGGACGCCGGCGGCGAGTTCCTCGTGGGCGAACTCGACGGCCGCATCGTTGCCATGGGCGCGCTGTGCCCGATCGACAAGGTCACTGCCGAGATCACGCGGATGCGGGTGCTCCCGGACCTCTGGCGTCGCGGCTTCGGCCAGGCGATTCTCGAGCGGCTCCAGGCCCGCGCCGCCGAACTGGGGTACCGGGTGCTCCATCTCGAAACGACGGCCGGCCAGACGGCCGCCCGGGCGCTCTACGAGACAAACGGGTACACGGAGGTGGACCGCTCGCAGTGGCGCCGCTTCGAAGTCATCACCTACGAGAAGCAGATCGGCGAGTGAGTCGTGCGCCTCAGCCGCCGGCCTTGTCGAAGACCCGCCATAGCGGGCGGGTGCCCGCGGCGGCGGGCCCGGCGCGCCTAATACTACTACGCTACATTCCGCGCGGCGGCCTTCCCAGGCCGCCGCGAATGCAGTTCATGCCTGTTCCTGGTGGCCTGGGAAGGCCACCAGGCGGGCAACAAGGCAAAGTAGCGTTGTAGGACTAAGCCAGCAGCCCCGTCGGCGACGATTCGCCCGTGTGCCGCCGCACCAGCCAGTCGATCGCCAGGTACAGCGGAATGACCACAAGCGGCACGGCGCCCGGGATCAGAATCTCTGCGATTCCCTCTCCGAGGTTGGTGTTCCAGGCGAACGACCAGGCCAGGTGCCCCAGGCACGTGAGCAGGACGGCCGCCAGCGCGCCCCAGCGCCCGCGGAGGATGAACGCCCCGCCCAGCGCCGCCGCCGACAGCATCAGCGGGTACGCGCCCTGAAGTTCCCCGGCCGAGACCCGGGCGGCCTGCGACAGCGACGCCAGCGACACCCCCACCCCTGCCACGATCCACGCGCCGGCCAGCCCGGCGATTCCGCGCGACCCGGCCCGGATGATGGGCGGCAGCGACGGTGGCGTCACGAGCCCCGTCACGCCCAGGACGGCCGCGCCCCCGGCCAGAACGCCCACCGACAAGAGCAACGCCCACGGCCACGGCCAGGGACCGGCGCCGGGGCTGGCGCCCTTCAGAACGCTCAGGAGCAGGAACAGGCCGAACCCGACGACACCCGTCCACAGGGCGCTCGAAATGCGCCCGTACCACGTCACCAGGGCGCTGGCGAGTCCCACGCCGCCTGCCAGGACACAGATGGTGACCGCCGGCAGGATCGGTGCGCCCAGAATGATGTACCGCTTTGACTGGAGCGCCAGTGCCAGCACCAGGATCACGGGCAGCGAGAGGTCGAGCCGCCGGCACGACAGCACCAGCCCCAGCGCCGCCGACACGGGCAGCAGGCCCACCGCCAGCGTCTGCGTGTTGATGTCGGGGAACGTGCCGCCGCCCAGAGACGCCAGGATGACGGCCGCCAGGACCAGCGCCAGGTTGACCGCCACGATCGCCAGAATCCGTGCGGTCTGACCGCCGACGCTGGATGACGTTCGCCGCGTCTTGCTTGGGCGTTCGGTCTGTTCGGCCACGGCAGCCTCGCGTCCCGCCTGGGGGCGGGTGCCTCTCTCCCTGCATTCTGCTTCGGCTATCGGCCACCGGCAAGTTTACCATCTTTGCCGAAACGTCGCTGTTACGAATCGCTTACAGCGTCGGGTCGCTCGCGGTCGTATAGTAGAGCGACGATGACGAGGCGGCGCATGCGACAGAGACTCCTCGCGACGATCCCGGCGACGGCGGTGCTGTTGGTTGCCCTGGCTGCGGCCGGCGCTGCCGCCGCGCCGTTCACCGACGCCGATTACGCCCGACACGTGGCGGCCCTCAAGAAGAAGGTGCCGAAAGAGGGCTTCACCATCGTCATCCAGAAGCCGTTCGTGGTCGTCGGCGACGAGTCGCCCGCGATGGTTCGCCGCCGCGCCGTCCGCACCGTCAAATGGGCCGTTGACCGGCTCAAACGCGACTATTTCAAGAAGGACCCGAGCGAGATCCTCGACATCTGGCTCTTTCGGGACAAGGCCAGTTACCGCAAGCACACGCGCGAGGTCTTCGGCGACGACCCCGACACGCCGTACGGATACTACTCGCACCGCCACAAAGCGCTCATCATGAACATCGCCACGGGTGGCGGGACGCTCGTTCACGAGATCGTCCACCCGTTCATGGCGGCCAACTTCCCGCAGTGCCCCGCCTGGTTCAACGAGGGGATGGGGTCGCTGTACGAGCAGGCCGGCGAGCGCGGCGGGCACATCGTGGGCCTCACGAACTGGCGCCTGGCAGGGCTCCAGAAGGCCATCCGCGAACGACGCGTGCCGTCCTTCAAGGCCCTCACCGCCACGACCGACGACGAGTTCTACACCAAAGACAAGGGGACCAACTACGCCCAGGCCCGGTACCTGTGCTACCACCTCCAGGAGAAGGGCCTGCTCGTGAAGTTCTACCACGCCTTCGTTGCCGCCCATGAAGCGGACCCGACCGGCTACAAGACCCTCCAGACGGTCCTCGGCGAGCCGGACATGGACGCTTTCAAGAAGCGGTGGGAGACGTTCGTTCTGGGGCTGAAGTTTCCGTGAGCGGCCGTCCCTGACCCCATCACATGCCGCATATCGCATAACACTTACGTCAAATGACCCGTTGCCGGAACACGCCCAAACGCGTTTTTTGGCGTCCGAATCCTCGTTTCTGGCCCGTGAGGGGCGATTTGGGCCTTTTGTGTGAAGATAGGCAAGGCGAAACGTGCTGCTTTTTGATCCTTTTTTGCTCCTTTTTCATCGAACTTGGTCCGTTTTTGCTCCCGCTCGCACCGTTTTTGAGGCTTTTTGAGAGGGGCAAAATTGATGTAAGTGACCAAGGCCGCGCGGCAGGGGGCGAAGGGGCGGCCGCAGGGGCCCAAAAGTTGTTAGAACTCTAACTAGTTTCGGGAACGGCCCGAATGTAGTTAGAGTTCTAACAAAATCGGCAGGACCCGACGAGCCGCCGCGCGCCACGGATCGCATAAGTCGTGCGTTTTCAAGGGTTTACGGCGACCCGCCCGCCGCCGTCGTTTAGCCGTCGCCGCAGCGGCGACGGGAATCAGCGCCGATGTCCCAACGGCAACGGCCGGCGGCGTCAAGGCTGCTGACGTTGTCTCCGTTGCCGCTTCCCGCCTTCCCGACGATTCCGACTTGATTTCTCGGCATTCTCGGCGTATACTAGCCAGGGTTGGGGGATGTGTGGCTACTCGGGGGCTGCGCTTGCGTGGAGCGGGCGGGGCCCTTTTCCTGTGCGAGGGGGCGGCAGGGAACGGCCCGGAGACGGTTCGCCGGACACGGCGCGAATGGGTGTGTGTACGGCAGGCGGCATAGGAACCGCAACGACAACGACACGCATGGGGGAAACCGTCTCCCGGAGCCCGGGGAGGACCCTCGGCACGGGAGGTGGCTACGGGTGTCACCCACAGTTTATGGAGCCGACGCGATGAGAGCGCAAAGCAGATTTCGATCCTTTGTTCAGTTGCTGACAGCGATCCTTGCGCTGTCGGTCTCGCCTGGGCCGCTGGCGGCGGAACTTCTCATGGACACGGGCCCGACGTACGGCTCGGGGCTTGAGGGGGTTGGCAACGTCTACTACTGTGTCGTCGTGCAACCGTTCACGCTCTACGTAGACGCGACGAATGTCGAAGTCGAGGCGTTCTTGTACCCGGGAGCGTTTCCCGGCGTGAGTGCTGCAAAGGTTTCGCTGACCACGCGCGTGGGTCCGGGCGCGGCGCCGGCCGACGTCGTGGCCACACAAGCCGTTCCTGGCGCGCCGTATTCCAACCTGATTTGGAAGGACATCATGGCGGTGCCGTCGCTGAGCGCCGGCGACTACTACCTGGTGATGGAGCCGGCGGCTTTCGACAAGTCGGCCAGCTATATGTGGGGGAGTTCCGCCAACGGCGCCGGGAACGCGAACGGAGATTTCGGCAACGCCGGCCGAGCGGTATCGATCGGCGGCGGCACGAACTATGTGTTTCCCCCGGCAAGCAACTTCACGTACTACTCCGGTTTCACCGGGCGAACTCGCATCTACGGAGACGTGGGCCCCGTTTGGGGCCCGCCGACTCCCGGCGGCGGCGGCGTCGATTTCGAACTCGACGCGGGCACGGTGATCCTCACCGGATCGGGCGAGGGCGTCAACGACGTGAGTGTGACCGACCTGGGAGCGATACACAGCATAGACGCCCAGTCGGTGGCAGGCTCGGCAGCGCAGACCAAGTCGAATGAGATGTCGCGCATCTTCCGCTTCTCTCGGGAAGACGGCTTGCCGGACCCGACCCAGGCTTTCATTCTCGGCGGACTTCAGGGGACATTGGCCGCCGACAACCTGGGCGTGGCGAGCGTCGATGCGAGGGTCTCCGTCTTCGATATGGGCGGCGGCCTGATTGGCGCGGAGACGTTGGCCTACGACGTGAGTCCGGGGCTCGGCTTCCAAGAGCAGATCGACGTCAATGAAGCGTTCGGCTTCAGCGCGCTGTTTGTGCCGGGGCAGCAGTACGAGTTGCAGAGTTGGATCAGCGTGTACGCCAGCAGCCCGCCGGGCGGAGCGGGCCGGGCACTGTTCGCCGACACGATGGAGGTGGCCGTTTCGGGCGTGCCCGAACCCGCCACGCTCGCGCTGCTGGCCGTGGGCGGCCTACTGCTGGTCCGCCGCCGCCCAAGCATGTAGGCCGCGGCGTGCCGCGGCAATTGTCTGCGAGGTTGCGACAGG
>DATKXP010000693.1:0-2117 GCA_035529015.1 Phycisphaerae bacterium
CCACTTCTTCCACTGGCTCGGGGCGCTCGTGACGAACTGGAAGATCAACGGCGTCAAGGACACCGTCGTGCGGCGGGTCATCGACCGGGCCGTCGAACTGGTGGACCTGCCCGTCACCAACTTCGACATGGTCGTCGCGCGCCGGGGCCTGAAGGGCCTCTTCATCGGCGATGCGAAGGAGGCCTTCAGCGCCGCCGCCGACCTCTCGGCCCAACTCCACGTCAAGTACGTGGACCGTCCGTTCAAACGGGTGCTCGGCATTGCGCCCGAGATGTACGACGACCTCTGGACCGCCGGCAAGGTCATGTACAAACTCGAACCCGTCATCGAGGACGGCGGCGAACTCATCATCTACGCCCCGCACATCACCGAGGTCTCGTACACCCACGGGCACATCCTCGACCGGATCGGCTACCACTGCCTCGACTACTTTCGCGAGCAGATGGACAAGTTCGCCGGCGTACCCGGCGGCGTGATGGCCCACTCCACGCACGTCAGGGGCCTCGGCACCTACTGCAATGGCCTGGAACAGCCGCGCATCCGCGTCACCCTCGCCACCGGCATCCCGCGCGAGCGGTGCGAGGCGATCTGCCTGGGATACATGGACCCGAACACGATCCGCGCCGCCGACTGGATCGGCCGCCAGGACGAGGGCATCCTGCTTGTCGATCACGCCGGCGAGACGCTCTACCGCCTGAAATCCGAGAAGGAGTGAACCCGCATGGCGAACCCTCCAAACGTCATCGTCGCCCAGTCGGGCGGGCCGAGCCCGGTCATCAACAACTCGGTGCGCGGCGTGGTGGAGACCTGCTTCGAGATGCCCGAAACCTTCGGCACCGTCTACGCCGCCTGGCACGGTATCGAGGGCGTCTTGAAGGAAGAGTTGCTCGACCTCTCGGCCCAATCGCGCGACGAGATCGCCCTCCTGCGCACCACCCCTGCCGCCGGCGCCATCGGAACCTGCCGATACAAACTCAAGGACAAGCAGACGGAGGACTTCCAGCGCGTCATCGACGTGATGAAGGCCCACCGCGTCGGCTACTTCTTCTACACCGGCGGCAACGACTCGATGGACACCGCCAGCAAGATCGCCCTCCTCGCCAAAGAGCGCGGCCTCGACCTGGTGGCCACCGGCGTGCCCAAGACCATCGACAACGACGTGGGCGACTCCGAGTTCCAACTCATCGACCACACCCCCGGCTACGGCAGCGTCGCGCGGTACTGGGCCCTGGCGGTGCAGGGGGCGAACGAAGAGAACGCCGGCTCCTGCCCTGCCGACCCCGTCCTGGTGATGCAGGCCATGGGCCGCAAGATCGGCTTCATCCCCGCCGCCGCTCGCCTGGCCGACCCCGACCGCCGGCTGCCGCTGCACATCTATCTGGCCGAATCCGGCGTCACCCTCGAACAACTGGCCGACAACGTCAACGAGGAACTGAAACGCTGCGGCCGGTGCCTCGTGGTGGTCAGCGAAGGCTTCGACGTGGGCGACCTCGGCGCACGCCGCGACGCCTTCGGCCACGTCCAGTTCTCGGCCAGCGGCACGACCGTCGCCCAGGTGGTCGTCAACTACCTGGCCGAGGTGGGCCTGGCCGTGCCCGGTTCGCCGCGATGCAACGTCTGCGGCACCGACCAGCGGCACAACATGATCTGCGCCTCCACCGTGGACCTCGACGAGGCGTACAAGGTCGGCCGCCAGGCCGCCCTTATCGCCGCCAACGATGGCACCGGTTGGATGGCCACCATCCTGCGCGAACCCGGCCCCGTCTACCGCGTCCGCTACGACAAGGTGCCCCTCGAGAAGATGGCGAACTCCGAACGCACGTTCCCCGACGCATGGATCGACCCGAACCGCCGCGACGTCACCGACGGCTTCCTCGACTACGTCCGGCCGCTGGTGGGCGACGACTGGCCGTCGGTGCCCCTGGTCGGCGGCCTCCAGCGGTTCACGCGGTTCGAGCCCATCTTCGCCGAGAAGAAGTGCGCCGCGTACGTCCCCCAGGCGTTTCACAGGTAACGACAAGACCGAGCCCGCCGCGGCAGCGGCGGGGCACCACCAACCCGCGAAAGGACCCCTTCATGCCCAACGAAATCCCCCTCCGCTACGGAATGAACCCGCA
>DATKXP010000694.1:0-9970 GCA_035529015.1 Phycisphaerae bacterium
ATGCAGCCGCCGCACTGCCGGCAGACGTCCGACTTGATGTCGAACGGCGTGCCGATGCTCCGCGTCTGGCCGCGACCGCGGAAGCCGATGGCCTTGGCCATCATCTGCTCCTCGCACATCCGCACGCACAGGCCGCACAGAATGCAGTCCTCGTGCTCCTGCCGGAAACGCTGCTGCCGCACGCCGTGGGCCGAGGCGAGGTCCTGGATCGTCTTCGACTGCGGGCACGAGGCCAGCAGGAGTTCCAGAACCATCAACCGGGCACGCCGCACGCGCGAGGATGCCGTCCGCACCTTGAGCCCTTCCTCGGCCGGGTACGTGCAGGACGAGGCCAGAGCGGCCCTCGGGCCCTCGCCGATCTCGACCACACACAGCCGGCACGCCCCGTAGGGCGACAGGCCGTCCATGTGGCAGAGGGTGGGGATGGGAAAGCCGAGGAACCTGGCGGCCTCCAGGAGCGTTGTGCCTTCCTCGACCGAGACGTCCAGTCCGTTGATGGTCAACGTGATCATGCAGGTGCTCCCTCGACTGCCGCGCAGGGGTTCTCCTCTGCCGGCGGGGGCTGCGTGAAGGCCAGGTCGCATCTCAAGCACCGTCGCGCCTCGGCGTGGGCCTGTTTGGCCGAAAGGGCCATCTCGACCTCGGCGAAGTTCTTCTGTCGCGATTCGGCGGGGATGGTGGGGGGCTCGGCCCGGGCGGCCTGCTCGCCCTCCTCGTCGCCCGGTTCGGCGGGTTCGATGAACTCGGTCGGCAGACGGATGTGGGGCGCCTGGACCAGATCTTCGCCGCGGAGGTAGCGGTCGATTACGGCGGCGGCCTTCTTGCCGGCGGCGACGGCGTCGGCGACCGTATTCGGACCGGTCACGAGGTCTCCGCCGGCGAAGACCCCCTCCCGGTTCGCTGCGAGGGTTCTCGGATCCACGGGCAGACGCCCGCCCTTGTCCAGTTCGAGCCCCATCGTGGCAAGGCAGTCGCTGTCCGGGCGTTCGCCGATGGCCACGATCAAGGTATTCAACGAAATGCTGAACTCCGAGCCTGGAACCGGAACGGGTCGGCGCCGGCCGCTCGCGTCCACCTGGCCGAGTTGGTTCCGGATGCACTCGATGCCGACGAGCCGTCCTTGCTGGGAGTAGATGCGCACGGGCTGGACCATCGTCTCGACGCGGACGCCCTCTCTTCGGGCCGCTTCGATGTAGCGGATTCTGACCGGGGAGACGAGCGTTTCGAGTTTGATGCCCTCCTCGATGGCCGCCTCGACCTCCTCGGCGTAGGCGGGCATCTCCTGGTCGGTTCGGCGGTAGAGCAGGCTGACGGACTGAACGTTCTCCTGGCGGATGGCGACGCGTGCGGCGTCGACGGCGGAGTTGCCGCCGCCGATGACGGCCACGTGCCCGCCTGCCAGTTCATCGCCCCGCAGGTTGAACGCCTTGAGGAACTCCATGGAGGAGTACACCCCGGCGAAGTTTTCGCCCTGCAGGTCGAGTGTCCAACTCGTGGCGGCTCCCATGGCGAGGAAAACCGCCTGGAATCCGTCGGCGAAGAGACCGTCGAGGGTCACGTCGCGGCCGAGCGCCGTCCGGCACTGAAGCGTGACGTTGTCGTCGTCGAGGAGCGAGTCCACCTCTTGCCGCGCGATGCTGCGGGGAAGGCGGTAGGCGGGAATGCAACTGATGAGCATGCCGCCCGGTTCGGCTTCGGCCTCGAAGACCGTGACGCGGTGTCCGAGCAGTGAGAGGTAGTGCGCTGCGGCAAGGCCCGCGGGCCCGGCGCCCACGACGGCGACCTTGCCCGCCGCTTTTGCGTTTCGGGCAATCCGCTGCGGCCTGTAGGCCGAGGGACTGACGCGGTCGGTGACGAACCGCTTCAAGGCCCGGATCGCCACGGGCTCGTCGCCGCTGGTCCCGAGTTGGCATCGCCGCTCGCACTTGCGGTCGCAGACGCGGGCACAGACCGACGGAAACGGGTTGGCCCGGCGAATGACCTGGTAGGCCTCTTCGTACTCGCCCCTCTCGATGAGCGCCACGTAGCGCCAAGCCTCGGTGTCGAGCGGGCAGGCGGCCTGGCAGGATGCGCCGACCAGTTCCGTGCAGACGAACGCATCGCACCTCTTGGCCACGACGTGGCGTTCGTACTCGTCGCGGAAGTGGCGCAGGGTGCTCAGGACAGGATTCGGCGCCGTCTGCCCCAGTCCGCACATCGTCGTATCCTTCACGGCGAGCGCCAACTCCTGCAGCAGGTCCAACTGCTCCGGCGCGGCCTTGCCCGTCGAGACGTCGTCGAGGATCTCGTGCATCCGCTGCGTGCCCTTGCGACAGGTGAAGCACTTGCCGCACGATTCGTCCTTCAGGAAGTTCATGAAGTACTTGGCGACGTCGACCATGCAGGTGTTCTCGTCCATGACGATCATGCCGCCGGAGCCCATGATGGACCCTGCCTCGGCCAGGCTGTCATAATCGATCGGCAGGTCGAACATGGCGGCGGGGATGCACCCCCCCGACGGCCCGCCGGTCTGGACCGCCTTGATGCGTGCCTTGCCGACCGGGCCGCCGCCGATGTCGTAGAGGATCTGGCCGATGGTCATGCCCATGGGCACCTCAACGAGGCCGGTGTTCTTGATTTTGCCGACCAGGCTGAAGATCTTGGTCCCGCTGTTGCCCTTCGTTCCGATCCTGGCGAACTGGGCGGCGCCCTGGCGGATGATGACGGGGATGTTGGCCCAGGTCTCGACGTTGTTGATGGCCGTGGGCTTGCCGTCGATGCCCTTTTGGATGGGATACGGGGGTCGCTGCCGCGGCTCGCCCATCTTGCCCTCGATGGAGCGTATGAGTGCGGTCTCTTCGCCGCAGACGAACGCACCGGCGCCCTTGACGATTCGAAGATGGAAAGAAAAGCCGGTGCCGAGGATGTTCTCGCCCAGCAGCCCGTGCTCGCGTGCCTGCTGCAGGGCGACCGCGAGGTGGCGGATCGCCAGCGGATACTCCGCCCGGACGTACACGATGCCTTCCGTGGCCCCGGTGGCGCAAGCGCCGATGAGCATCCCCTCGATGATGCTGTGCGGGTTGCCTTCCAGGAGGCTGCGGTCCATGTAGGCGCCGGGGTCGCCCTCGTCGGCGTTGCAGACGATGACCTTGCCGCGCCTGTCGGGCTGCCTGGCCAGCAGTTCCCATTTCAGGCCCGTCGGGAACCCGCCGCCTCCGCGCCCGCGCAGGCCGGCATCCTTGACCTCTTGGATGATCCGATCGCCACTGCCCCGCCCCAAGACCTCCACCAATTGCTCGTAGCCGCCGATCTCGAAGTAATGGTAGATGCGGATCGGATCGACTTCCTCATTGCGGGCGAGCAGCCTGCGGACTTGCTGTCTGAAAAAGGGGATGTCGTCCTGCTTCTCGATCGCCTGGCCGTTTTCCGGATCGACGAGAAGCAGTTCGGTCAGCACCTCGCCGTCGGCAACGGCTTCGACGATTCGCGCCATCCCCTCCAGGGTGACTTTAGGATAGAAGGTGCGCCGCGGCTCAATCAGCACCGACGGCTCCATCTGACAGAAGCCGTGGCACCCGGTGACCCGCAGGCGGACCTTATCGATCAGGCCCTTGGCCAGGATGTCGCGCTTGGCCACGCGGACCAGCCCGTCGGCGCCGCTGGCCAGCCCGCACGTGCCGGCCGGAATGACAATGGTGGGAAGAGGCGTCCCCGCTCCCGCGCGCAGCCGCTCGCACAGCGCCTTGAATTCCTCAACCGACGTCAGTTTTCTCATGAACGGTCCCTGCGCTCTTCTGGAGTGTTGTGACATCATGGCCGTCCGATCAGCCTACGCGTTCACGCCGTCGAGGTCCAGTCGGTGTCCGCGGCACCCGCGCCGGGCGCACACCTGAACCATTCCCCCGCCGCGTACAACCATCGGGATCATCGTCGCGCCGCATTCTGTGCAGCGCGACGGGCCGCCCAACTGGCCGTGACAGTGCGGACAGAAGAATTCGCAAACAGCGCCTTCCGAAATCTCCGCCCCACCCGCGCTGTGGAAACTGCCGTACAGCGACGAGAGGTTCACCGGGCTGAGGACGTTCCTGAAATCCACCGTCACCCGAATGGACGTGAGCCCGTCAACCGGGGTCCCACGATCCATGAGGCTGTGATTGCATCGTGGACAGTTGACTTCCAGCGGAAAGACCGTTTCGTCGTCCTGGGGTCTTGTTTCATCCACACCGCGCCGGGCCTTTTCAACAATGTCCGCCACGCCGGACTTTCTCACGTTGCAGAAGTAACGCCCGTCCACGACGACGATGGGCCCCAAGGCACAGGCTCCCAGGCAGTTAACGGTCTCCAGCGTGAACTCCTTGTCGGAGGTCGTTTCCCCGGCCTTGACGCCGAGTTGACGCTCGAACTCCTCGACGACCCTCGGCGCGCCGCGGACGTGGCAGGCCGTGCCGAGACACGCGCAGATCAGGTGCCTGCCCCGCGGCTGGAGCGTAAACGAACGGTAAAACGTGGCGATGCCGTAGATATCCACGAGGGAGCGGCCGGTCGCTTCGGCCACCATTCGCAGGGCATCTTCGGGAAGGTACCCATGCTGCGTCTGGATATCCTGAAGCACGGCGATCAACTTGCCGCGGCCCTCGCGCTGCTTCGCCACGATTCGCCGGATCTGCTCCGGATCGACTTCGTCCCGGACGGGCGCTGGGCGCAGGTCGGGTTCCGCGGCGGCCTGGGTCATCTTACCGGTACTCCTCGCAGTGCCAGACCCCGCCTTCCGGTTCGCCCGGCGTGCAGGTCCGGCGATTTTCGCAATTCATGCACAGCCCTTTATAGTCACCTGCGTCCTGCCTGCCGGCCGGCTCTCGGGCCGCCGCCGCAGTGGCGGCCAACGGGGAAGCGGGAACCTCGAACATCTCGCAGAAGAGAATGGGGCGCTCCGGCGTGCTGCGATGGCCGCACTTTTCAGCATGAGTGCACGTTGAGCAGAGGTCGCGGTACGGCCCGGCGGCGTCCGGCGGGCTGGGAGCGAGGTGCCCTCGGGACATGGTATCATCTCCTTCGTCCGGGAAACTCCCAGACCCTGTGCAGACCTCCCCGCTGGCAGGGAGCCGCCGCCCCAAAGACCGATTGGCGCGGCGAGGCTTCTGTACCCTTGTAGCAAGGCGCGTGCCGTTTGCTTATGGCACTCGGGGGGAGATGGCGGGGTTCACGTAAGTGCTTGGAAAAACGGGATTTACGATTTGCTTCGCCTCTCGCGAGGCGTGCCGGAGGCGATGGCGGACCTCAGGCGGACGGCCGGTCCGGCGAGGACTTTCGGACCACCGGGGCGAAAGTCCCCGATCGCGCGGCGGTCAAGGGCGGTGTTGCCCGTCGGCCTTCTCCATCTTCTTGCGCAGGGTCTTGCGGTCGATCTGGAGGATTTCCGCTGCCTTCGTCTTGTTGCCACCGACGCCGGCCAGGACGTTGCGGACGTACTCGGCCTCGACCTCCGCCAGCGGGCGGGTCAGGTCCGGCCGGCGCAGGGCACTGAAGCGCAGCGGCACCGGCAGGTCCGGCACGTCGATGCGCTCGCCCTCCGTCATGACGACCAGCCGGTGGATGACGTTCTCCAACTCCCGCACGTTCCCCGGCCAATGGTAGGCGTGCCTCAGCACGTGGAGCGCCTCGTCCGAAAATCGCGGCGTCGGGCGGCCCAGTTCCCTGCCGTACTTCCTGGCGAAGTAATGGGTAAGCAGCAGGGTGTCGTCGCCGCGGTCGCGCAGCGGCGGCAATTCGATTGAGACCACGTTGAGGCGGAAGTACAGGTCCTCCCGGAACAGGCCCTTCTTCACGAGATCGGGCAGTAACTTGTTCGTCGAGGCCAGGACCCGCACGTCGACCCGTCTGCTGCGGTCGGCCCCGACCATGTAGATTTCGCCGTCCTGGAGCACGCGGAGCAGTTTCACCTGCATGCCGAGGCTGGTCTCGCTGATCTCGTCGAGGAAGATCGTGCCGCCGTCGGCCGTCTGGAAAAACCCCGCGCGGGACTCGTCGGCGCCCGTGAATGCCCCCTTCACGTGGCCGAACAACTCGCTCTCGAGCAGGCCCTCCGGGATGCCGCCGCAGTTCACCGGCACGAAGGCCGTCGACGACCGATTGCTGCTGTAATGGATCGCCCGGGCGACCAGTTCCTTGCCCGTGCCGCTTTCGCCGGTGATGAGGACCGTGGCGGAGGCCGATGCGGCTTTGCTTATGGCCTTGAGGACCTCGCGCATCGGCGGCGACTCACCGATGAGTCCGTACGGCCTGGGGGGCGCGGCCAAAGCGGTGGCGCGACCCGCCTGCCGAATACGTCGTTTGTCGAGGGCACGCCGAACGGCGGCCAGCAACTCTTCGTCCGTAAACGGTTTGGGCAGGTACTCCTGGGCGCCCGTTCTGACGGCTTCGACGGCGCTTTCGATGGAGGGAAACCCGGTGATCATAATCACTTCGGTGTCCTTGAGGTTCTCCCGGACATGGCGCACCAGGTCGATGCCGCTCACCTTCGGCATCTTCAGGTCGGTTATGACCAGGTCGATCGGCGTGCTTTCGGTGATCCTGATGGCCTCGGTCGCGCCGGGCGCCGTGAAGACGGTGTATCCCTGGGCGGTGAGGTTCCGCTGCAGGACTTCGACCGTGTTCGGCACATCGTCGACAACAAGAATGGACGGCTTTTCACTTGGCGGCATCATCCGTCGGGTCTTCCTTCGTGTCTTCGTTGCCGGCCATCGGCAACTCGATGTCGAAGCGGGCGCCTTGGCCCGGAGCGCTCTCGACGTGGATCGTCCCGCCGTGGGACGTCACAATCCCATGGACGACGGGAAGGCCCAGCCCCGTGCCCTCGTCAACGTCTTTGGTCGTGAAAAACGGGATGAAGATTTGTTTGAGCGCCTCCCGGCTCATGCCCATCCCGGTATCTTCGACGCTGAGAAGAACGCGGTCGCCGGATGCTCGCGTCGTGACCGTGAGCGTGCCGCCTCGCGGCATGGCGTGAATGGCGTTGACCACCAGGTTGACGAAGACCTGGCGCAACTGCGACGCATCGGCGGTGATCTCCGGCAGTTCGGGCGACAACTTCCGCACCACCGCTATGCCGTTCTTCACGCAACGCGACTCCAGGAAGTCCAGTCCTTCTTCGAACACCGTGTTGAGGTCTACGCGAGTCTTCTGGGGGGGCATCTGACGCGAGAACAGCATCAGGTTGTTGATGATCCGCCGGGCGTGGAGCGACGTGGCCACGATCTTCTCCAGGTCCCCGGCGACCTGCCCGGGAAGACCGGGGTGTTTGCCGGCCAGTTGGGCGAAGCCGAGAATGTTGCCCAACGGCTCGTTCAACTCGTGCGCAACGCCCGCCGCCAGTTGCCCGACCGTTGCCAGACGCTCGGCATGGCGAAGTTGCTCCTGGAGGCGGAACCTGTCCTGGTCGGTCTCCCGCCGCTCCAGGATGAGCGCAATGTGCCGGGCAATGGCGTCGATCAGGCTCCGCTCTTCCTTCAAAAACGGGCCTTCATCCAACGCCGGCCTTTCCCGAACGTACACCACCTCAACCCTGCCGCGCCCTTTGCCGCTCACCACGATCGGGGCGGACTGCATCTGGCCGGCTTCCTCGAAACTGGCGGTGACGTAGGATCGGCCGTCGATGGTAATCCGTCCTGCCGTGATCTCGGGGTACTGCCAGGCGCCGGGCAACAACTCCACGATGCCCTGGAGAATCTCCTCCACCGTTATGCCCGGGCGCTCGGCCAGTTGCGCCAGGCTATACAGGCACGTCAACTCTTTGACGCGCTCGCGAAGGGCGGCGTATTGTGCCTGGTCGCTGTCCATTCCAGGGTTGCTCCGCCTGCCGGCCGGCGGCCATGCGCCGGGCTCAGTGGATACCGGGGCCGCAATAGGCTGGGATACTAGGCCGTTGCCTGGGCGGATTCAAGGGCCGTGCGGCCGAAGTGCCTTCGGGAAGGGGCCTTTACAAAAGGCCTTGACTGGGCCGGGATGGACGGATACAAGTTCGGAGGCCGGCAGACGGTTGTCGTTTCGGGTGTCCGCGAAATCCCGAAAGCCTGCCGTACGTTGTTCTTGCAGAGCAACTTGCGCCCGTAGCTCAAATGGATAGAGCATCGGTCTACGGAACCGAGGGGTGGGGGTTCGAATCCCTCCGGGCGTACCAGATTCTGTGCCCGGTCGGCGCTTAAGCAGGCCGGGCTTGTCTTATGGTGCGTTGCACGGTCGGGCGTGGCGGACGCAGCGCCCGGCAGGGCGCATCGGGGGCCGCGGTGTCGTTCGGACGGCATTGGTGAGACCCGGGGCGCCGGCGGCGCATCGCCCCCGGCGCGAGGGTGCTCCCTCGGATAAGGAGAGACGCGATGTCGGATCGGCGCAGTGTGCGGTTGTCCGGCCTTTGGATGGTTGGCCTCCTGGTCGCGTGCGTCGCCGCGCACGGCGGCGAACGCAAGCCGGACGTTCACTACGTGCCCACCTCTCCTGAGGTGGTGGCCGAGATGTTGAAGATGGCGGGCGTGGGCACGCACGACGTCGTCTACGACCTGGGCTGCGGCGACGGGCGCATCGTCATCACCGCCGTCGAGAAGTTCGGCGCCAGAAAGGGCGTCGGCATCGACATCGACCCCCAGCGCATCAAGGAAAGCATCGAGAACGCCCGCCGGGCCACGGTGGGGGAGCGAGTCACGTTCCTCCGGCAGGATCTGTTCGACACCGATTTCAGCGACGCCACCGTCGTCAGCCTGTACCTGTTGCCGGAGTTGAATCTCCGCCTGCGGCCCGCGCTCTTTCGCCAACTCAGGCCGGGCGACCGAATCGTCTCTCACGATTTCGACATGGACGAGTGGGAACCCGACAAAACGGTCGAGGTGCCCGGCTCGAACGGGGACGGGGGAGGCACCGCCTACTATTGGATGCTTCCCGGCACCGCGGCGGGCACCTGGCAGTGGAAACTGCCGGGGGCCGAGGGCGAGCAGGCCTATCGGCTGCGCCTTCGCCAGCGCTTCCAGACCGTCACCGGCACCCTGGAGATCGACGGGAAGGAGCAGCCCGTCTCCGACGCCAAACTCCTGGGTGACCGGCTGACGTTCGACCTCGTCCGCGAGGCCAAGGAGGAGAAGGCCCGGATGACCTTCGCGGGGCGCATCGTGGGCAACGCCCTCCGCGGCAGGGTCGAGAGCAAGAACTGGCCCCCGGTCGGAAAGCGCGACTGGACGGCCGAGCGGGACCCCGTCAATCTCGTCGGCGCGTGGCGCTGGACCGTGGACGAGACGCCCGCCACGCTGCGCATCCAGAGCCGCGACGGACGCCGCTACGCCGGCCTCACGGTCGGCCAGCAACGAATCTCCGTCCCGCAGTTCTACGTCTGGGGATCCGGCGTCTACTTCCTCGTCGATCGCGACGGCCGGAAGACGTACGAGGGCGTTGTCGAAGGAGACCGTATCGTCGGCACGGTCGGCGGCGACGGTGAGGCGGGCCAGGCATGGACCGCCGAGCGGGAAGCGAAGGCCGCCGGCAAGGACTCCGGCCGCACCAAGCGAGAGAAGGCTTAGCGGGGTTCACGGTCATTCGTAGCAGCAGCCAACCGCCGCGCGGCGGGCAAGCCTGCCCGCCGCGCACGCAGCCGCCAAAACGCGGTGGGCAAGATTGCCCACCGCGCCAGTCATCGCTACACAAGAACGTGAACCGCTCTAGCGGGTCTCAAGGTCTGGCGGAGGGAGGAGAGGGATTATCTCGCAGGACCTTGGACAAACGTGGCGGGACGATGAGCGGTCGATGCGCGAGGCCCTGCGCGCTGCCGAAGCCGCGCTCGCCCACGACGAGGTCCCCGTCGGATGCGTCATCGTCCACGCCGGCCGCATCGTCGGCCGCGCCCACAACCAGCGCGAGATGCTGGGCGACCCGACGGCCCACGCCGAGATGATCGCCATCACGCAGGCCGCCGAGGCACTCGGCACGTGGCGGCTCGGCGGGTGCACGCTCT
>DATKXP010000695.1:0-6247 GCA_035529015.1 Phycisphaerae bacterium
AATCGACGAAGAACCCGCGCCGGCCGGCGTCCTGGTCGGCAATGAAGCCCAGGTGCCGCCCGCGCCGCAGTTCCGCCAACGCCTCTTCCGTCACGCCGGACTTCATCAGGATCTTCTGTCCGGACCGCTGACGCAGCCGCAGCACGTAGTCGTTCAAGTACGGGTTGTCGAGCGGCCGGGCCACCGACGTCGGCGCCAGACCCATCGCTGCCATCGCGTAGCCGAGCATCTCCCAGTTGCCGAAATGGCCCGTGACGAGGATGCACGGCTGCTCGCCGGCCACGTACAGCAGCGGCTCCAGGCACCCGTCGAGGTCCGCGTATCGGAGAAAACTGTTGAACTGCATCAGGCGAGGCAGGCACAGCACCTCGGTGCCGACCATGATGAGGTGCCGGCACGAACGGCGGGCGATGCGCCGCAGCGCCCCCTCGCTCGCCCCGGGGAAACTGGGCCGCAGGTTCCCCAGCGCACGCCGACGGTGCCGGCGGTCGAACCAGTACAGCAGGTCTCCGGCCAGGCGCGCCGTGGCCAGGTTCGTGTCGATCGGAAAGCACTGGAGCGCCGTCTCCACCACCCGCAAGGCCCCGTACTGGAGCAGCCAGACCGCGCGTTGGCGCCACGAACCCATGCTATGCCCGCCCTTGAGCCGAAGCCGGACGTCGGCTCCGCGGGCAGCGATTGTAGACGGGGCCGGACCCCCGGTCAAGGCAGGTGCGGGCCTGGCGTTCCGTGGGGACCTGCGCGGCGGCCGCAATCCGTTTGCCGCCTGCCGCCCGGACGCCTACAATCCGGGCATGACCACCGAACACGGCGCCGGGCCCGACGACGAGGCCGTCTTGTCGGCCTTCGACTATCGTCTGCCGCCGGACCGCATCGCCCAGGAACCCGTTCGACCGCGCGACGCCTCGCGGCTGCTGGTGCTCGACCGCGCGGGCGGCCCCGTCGCGCATCGCCGTTTCCGCGACCTGCCCGACGTGCTCGAGCCCGACGACCTGCTGGTCCTGAACGACACGCGGGTCATTCCTGCCGCTTTCACGGCGCGGCGGGCCTCCGGCGGGCGCATCGAAGGGTGTTTCCTGCGCCGGCTCGACGACGAACTCTGGGAAGTGCTCCTTGCCGGCCGCGGACGGATCAGGGAGGGTGAGACGCTCGACGTCGTCGGCGCCGACGGTCAGGCCGCCGCCGGGATCACGCTCCACGCGCGCGGCGAGGCGGGCGTCTGGCACGTGCGGCCTTCGGAAGGTGCCGATCCCGTGGCGCTGCTCGCCGCGGTGGGCCGTCCGCCGCTGCCGCCGTACATCCGCCGCAACGGCGCCTGTGACCCGCGGACGGCCGCCGACGTCGGCGATTACCAGACCGTCTACGCCCGGCGCGACGGCGCCGTGGCGGCGCCGACCGCGGGGCTCCACTTCACGGACGGCGTCTTCGACCGGCTCGACGCCCGCGGCATCGAGCGGGTGACGGTGACGCTGCACGTGGGTCTGGGCACGTTTCAGCCGGTCCGGGCCGAGCGGGTGGCCGACCATCGGATGGACGAGGAGTTGGTGGAGGTTGCCGCCGAAGCCGCCTCCCGCATCAACGCCGCCCGCGCTGCCGGCCGCCGCGTCGTCGCCGTCGGGACGACCACCGTCCGGGCGCTCGAGTCGGTGGCCGAGGGCGCGCCGCCGGGACGGGTCCGTGCTGCGCGCCAGTGGACCCGCCTGTTCATCTACCCGCCGCACGCGTTCCGCGTCACCGACGCCATGCTCACCAACTTCCACCTGCCGCGCACCACGCTGCTGATGATGGTCTCGGCGTTCGCGGGCCGCCGCCGCGTTCTGGCCGCGTACGCCGAGGCCGTCCGCGAAGGGTACCGGTTCTACAGTTACGGCGACGCGATGCTGATTGTGTAGGGTGTGCGCGGTGGGTGGCCCGGCTGGCTTGGCCAGCCGGGAATTGTCCGGGCTGGACAAGCCAGCCCGGGCACACGGTCACTCATCCTCGGGGCCAAGGTCCAGGTCGCCGGTGAGTTCGGTGATGCCGCGGCGCGCCAGGAGGCGTTTGAGTTCCTCGGGCGTCCGGGCTGCCAGGGGGCTGATCTGGACCGTGACGGTCGGCTGCCCGTCGGCGTCGCGCGGGACGCCGACGCCGGCCTCCTCGAGCCTGGCGGCGTCGAGCGCGAGAAGAGCGCGCCGGGCCGTGGCGGGGCTGTCCTCGCCTTCGGCGTTCTTGACGGGGCTGAACTCGCGGGCCCGGTCGATCTCCAGGACGACGGGGTTGTCGGCGAGCGGCAGCGCGTCGAAGATGAACATCTCGAACTTGGTGCCGTTCGGTTCGGCGGGTTCGACGGTCTTGCCGGTCCCGTCGGCGCAGGGGACCTTCTTCACGGCCCGGTGGAAGGGCAGGGCGAGCCGGTCGCCTTCGGTCAGGCGTTCGACGAAGGCGCGGCTGAGGATGTGGATGGCGATGCTGCCGGCCTCGAACCGCAGGTGGTCGCCGTCGGTCTGCGTGGCAAGGTCGTCCGGCAGGTCGCTGTACTCGATGACGTGCAACGTCTTGCCGGACGTGCAGAACACGCCGACCTTCTCGGCGGCGTCGCGTTTGCGGGCCATCTTGCTCGACATGTCGCTGGCGGCGTCGGTGTGGTGCCCGATGAAAACCGGGTCCAGCGGCGGCACGAGCGGGTTGTCGGCCTGGAAGTAACTGATGTGCTCGATGCCGCGCCGGCGCATGTCGGCCAGCACCCCCTCGCGCGCCAGCGCCAGCAACGTGCCGCCGTGACCGTTCGGGTTGCGGGCCAGGCTGTCGGGCGCCTCCAGGATGAGTTTGCCCTCGACGTCCACCGCGGGCATCATGCCCTGGACAAAGAACCGCACGTCGTCGGGCGGCAGGCCCAGGTAGTCGTGTTTCCGGAAGAAGTCGCGCGTCGGCCCGTCGGTGGCCTCGCTGGTCATGATGTACCAGGGGATCGCGACGCCGTACGCCCGACTGGCCGCCGCGATGCCGTCGGCGAACACTCCGAACAGCGTCCGGTTGCCCAGCGGTCCGATGGCGTACGTGCCCTTGGGCTCGGGCCAGCCGAGGCGGGTGCCCTGTCCGCCGGCCACGACGAGGGCGGCCACCTTGCCGGCGGCCAGGAGTTCCTCGCCCAGGTCGTGCATGCGGCGGCGGCGCTGGTGGTCGGCGTCGGTGGCGGGAAGCGGGATGAACGGGGCGGGCTCGATGTCCTGAGGCATCTCGACCGGCTTCCGATTCGTGACGTGCTCGTCGATGAGCCGGGCGAGCAGGGGGAAGTCGATGTCGGCCAGTTGGCCGAGCAACCGTCGGCGGCCGTCGTCCGGCAGGTCGTCCCAGAAGCGGAGCACGTGGTCCTGTCCGGCCTCGGCAAGGCGCCGGCGGATGGTCGATTCGTCCGGTGTATTCTGTGGCACGAAGGCTCCTTTCTGTGCCCGGCCCCCGCAGGACGTCATCAAGACGCCACAGTGCCGAGCGTAGCAGAGCCGGCCCCCGCCGACAAGCCTTTTGAGGCTGCCGCCAAGGCCGGCCGGGGTGGGTGGCATGGTCATCCCGAAGGGTGACCATGTATCGGCTCCAGGCGCGCGGATTTCGTGTATTCCGGTGGCGGGCATGCGAAGAAGGGGCCGACGAACCCATCCGCATCGGCCACGGGACGTTGCCGCCGCTGGAGCCGTAGCGCCGAGGGAAGGTCAGCCCATGGTCACCCTTCGGGCTGACCATGCCACCCTCGCGGACAGGCCCCCTGCGAAAATCTTCGTCCGGGGCTGCGTTTTGTTTGACACGCACCGCACTGTGAGCGATAATAGAGGTAGAAGGGCGTCTGTCAGTGCCGAGAATGTGCGGTTTTCGTGGCCTGACGGGGGGGCTGAAAGGGGGTGTCCCGGAACCCATCCTACCGAAGCATACCAGCAGTAGGAAACGGCGTTATTTCTCATACCTTATCCCGTAGGAGGCGCCTCACGGCGCCAGATTTGGAGGACGAACCATGAAGCGTAAAGGATTTACGCTGGTCGAGTTGCTGGTGGTCATCACGATCATCGGCCTGCTGGCGGGCCTGCTCCTGCCGGCGGTCTACTCGGCCCTTGAAAAGGCCAACCAGGCCGCGTGTAAGAACAATCTGAAGCAAATCGGGACGTCGTGCCAGACGTGGGCCACAGGCCACCGTCAGAAATGGCCGGACGTCCTCAACGACGGATCGGAGGCCTGGAACGATGTCGGGAAGTCGCGGACCGACCAGGTCAACGCCGACGAGGATATCCCCGAAGACAGCCAGGAACCCGACCTCAACGATGGGCCGGTCGATTCCAACACGTCGAACTTCTGGCGGCTCATTGCCTCGGCGGGCATGACGGTTGACATCTTCCTGTGCCCGTCGGCGGGTCACCTGCGCGACGACACCGTCGTCCGGTTCGACCAGGTCAAGGACTTCCGCGGGCCGCGATTTGTCAGTTACTCGTACCAGAACGTCCTCGGCCCGTACACGCTGACGCAGACGTCGGCCGAGCAGCCGAGCGCCCTGGCCGTGGCGGCCGACGCCAACCCGCAGCGAGCCGACTTCTGGAGTAACGGGCCGGGCACCACGGTCACCGAAGGTGCGACGGACCTCAAACTCGGCTCTGAAGCCAGCTTCGAGCAGGACGACGACACGGTCAAGTGGAACGAGGACCTGCCGGACAGCGGCATCCCCGAAGGAAACGCCTGGCAACTCAACAGCCCGAATCACAAGTTCCTGGGCCAGAACGTCCTCTACCTGGACGGACACGTCGAGTGGCGCATGCATCCGTACTGCGGCGCCAAGTTCGACAACATCTGGCTCAAGAAAGACACCCAGGCCAGCCAGACGCTCGACCCCAGGGACCTCGCGACGGTCGAGGCGTACGACGACGACTCCTCGTATGACGGCGAGGAGCAACTTCCGTCCGGGTCGCTCGACGACTCGTTCCTCGTGCCGTAGGACCGGATTGGACAGACGCCCCAGGCGGCCCCGGCTCACGTCGGGGCCGCCTTTCTTTTTGGCTTTCCCGCTCCGCGCCGGGGTCTATAATCGCCCCCGGAACGTTCGTCGCCGCGCTTGGTGCCTGTCTGCCTTTGACAGGTGCGGGTGCCATGCTTTCGCTGGCGAAAGCATGGTGTCGGCCGGTCGGTGGGCATGCTTTCGCGGGCGGCGCGAAAGCATGGCACCCACGAGACAAGGGCGGAGCGACTCCTCGTACGATCCACGGTGGCGGCCGGACATTGACGGAGGCTCTCGGTTGACTCGCACGCGTTGTGCCGGATGGGTCGCGGTCCTCCTGCTGCCGGCGCTGGCGTTGCCGGCGGCGGGCGCCGACTGGCCGCAGTTGCGCGGCCCGAACCGCGACGGCAAGTCGCCCGAGACGGGCCTGCTGTCGTCGTGGCCCGAGGGCGGCCCGCGCCTGGCGCCACGCTCGAGGATGTCGGCGAAGGGTTCTCCTCGCCCACCGTCGCGGGCGGCCGAGTGTTCGTCACCGGCCGCGTCAAGGATGACACGCACGTCTTCTGCTTCGACGCGAGCGGCAAACGGCTCTGGCAAGTCGTCTGCGGGCCGGAGTTCACGTCGATGTGGCCGGGCTCGCGCAGCACGCCCACCTATGACGACGGCCGGCTTTACGTCCTGACGGGCAAGGGGCGGCTGGCGGCGCTGGCCGCCGCCGACGGCAGCGAGGTCTGGAGCATCGACCTCCTCAAGTGGTTCCGCGCCAAACTCCCCATGTACGGTGTGGCCGAGTCGGTCCTGGTGGCCGGCGACCTGCTCGTCTGCCTGCCCGGGGCGCCGGAGGCGTTTGCGGTGGCCCTCGACAAGAAGACCGGCCGCACCGTCTGGGCCGCCAAGGGCGTCGAAGGCCCCATCGGCTACGCTTCCGCCATCTTGGCCGACCACGGCGGCGTGCGGCAGATCATCGCCCTGACCAACAAAGGGCTCGTGGGCCTCAGGCTCTCCGACGGCACGCTCCTCTGGCAACACACCGAGGGGTTCGGCGGCTTCATGGCGGAGAACGTCCTGACGCCGATCTTCGCGGGCGGCATCGTCTTCGGCGACGGCGGGCACTACGGCGGCGGCGCGGCCGTTCGACTCACCGTGCAGGGCTCTGAGATCGTGCCCACCCTCGCCTGGAAGAAGTCGGCCGGGTCCACCCACCTCGGCGGGTACGTCGAACGCGACGGGCACCTCTACGGCGACACGGGGCGCGGCTGGTCGTGCGTCGAACTGGCCACCGGCACGGTCCGGTAC
>DATKXP010000696.1:0-41031 GCA_035529015.1 Phycisphaerae bacterium
ACCCGACGCTCTCGATATACTTGCTCAGCCAGACCTGGCCGGGCCCCTCCGCCTGATACCGCCGCGCTGCGTGCAGGTCGGGCTCGTTGTCGATCGACGTGACCTCCGCGTGGAACACCTTCGCCACGGTCTTGAGCGCCTCGAAGTCCTCCAGCACGAGGCAGGTCAGGATCCGGTACACGTCCGGAGCGAGGCGGACGCCGATGACGACGTGGAGCCGGCGGCCGACGTCGACGCCGATCACCGTCGGCGTGGTCGAGGCGGAGGCCGGCGGGTCCCCCGTGCAGGCGAGCAGGACGTCCTCGGCCGTCAGGCCGTACTGCGCGTCCAAGTGCGGCAGGCCCAGCCGGAGCCGCTTGACGTCGCCGAGGTTGCCCTCCGGCGGGTCCTCCATCTCGGCCAGGATCGTGCCCGGGTCCACGAAGTGGCTCTGCAGCTGGCTCCACCAGTAGCCGACGTGCTTGCTTGAGCGATCCGGGTGCTTCGGCACCCACTCCCCATGCCCATCGAGCCGCAGCTCGGCGCCGCAGCGGACACAGGCCCGGATGACGCGGCCGTCCGCCAGACGGCGGAGGCAGTGGGGATACTCGATCTCCAGGAAGTTCCAGTGGTTGCACGCCTCGCAGCGCAGCCCCCAATGCCGCTGATCGGAGAGCTGCCAGTCCGCGTCGATCCCGTAGTTGGGGATCGTCGGATTGCTCAGGCTCCACTCCCATTTCAGATCGCTGTGCCCCAGCCGGCCCCGGGCCTTGGCGATCGCGTTCCGCGACATGAGGTCCTTCTCGTCGAACACGATCACGTCGGCCGGATCGCCGCGCAGCTCGACCGACTCCTTTTCCAGCCCCTCGACCGACCGGGACAGCATGGCCCCCCGCATCATCAGCGACGCCCGGGCGATCCGCTTGTTGTGGATGTTGTTCGTCCGGCGGACGTAGCGGCCGATGGCGCCCGGGTTGTTGTCGATCAGCGGCGTCCAGCGGAGCTGGGAGAACTCGCCGACCTTCGTGTCCGTCGGGAACAGATAGATCACCCCCTGCTTGACCCGGCCCGTAATCATGGCGAAGATCATCCGCAGCATGACCAGCAGGGTGAAGCCGCCCTGGGTCGCCTTGCGGAAGGAAACCCGGGGGTGGTCCAGGCACATCGGCTCCAGCTCGTAGCGGTGGCGGGCGAACGTGAACGGCTCGCCGCTCTCGACCCGGACGCGCGTCGCCGCCCAGATCGCGGCGTTCGCCCCGAGCAGCTTGCGCTCCGCCGCCGTCGGCGCCTTGGGTGTGCTCAGAATCTCCATCTCACCGCGTCCATTGCCACAGGCCCACGATCGACAGGGCGAGGAAGACCAGGTCGCGCCAGAACAGTGACCAGACCCGCTTCGCCGGGTGCAGGTGGATCCCCGCTGATAGAATGTTCGACACGATCCACACACAGAAGCACGGCCACAGCCGAGCGTTGTTCAGCAGGACCCCCGCAATCGCCAGCGCCATCGCCACCCATCCCAAGCGACAAAGCATCCTATCCCTCATCGAACAGTCCTTTCTGAGCCGGCGGCAGCGTCATCGCCCTCTTTCTCCGGCTCGAGCGTCTGGCTCGGCACGCGGATCCGCGTCCCGTACTGGTTCTCCAGAAACTCCCGGGCGAGCTGCGTGAAGTCGCCCTCGACCGGCGCCTCATCCCCACCCGCCGGCAGGGCGTGCCCCGAGGCCTCGGCGCCCGGACGCGGCGGCGCCGGCAGCTTCCAGCCCGATCGATTGTGCTGCCAGATCATGATCGCCTTCGGGTCTGCATGATGGTATTTCCACAGGCGGATGATCCGCTCCGTGCGCGGGTCCCAGATTTCCTCCTGATACCAGTAGCCGCTCGCCAGCGCGATGCACGCCCGCTCGACCACCTGCCGATCGAAATTCTCCTTCGCCGCCTTTATGGCCTCCGAAAACTCGGGGCGCCTCTGCTTCCACAGATCGAGCGTCGAGACGCTGACCCGGAACAGCCCGGCCAGGTCCTCGTCGGTGAATCCCTTCGATTCGCAGACGAACCGCGCTTGCTCCAGAAACTCCGGTCTGTATTTCGTGGGTCTGCCCATACGGGTACTCTACCGTTGCCCGGCCTGCCGCGCCAAATAGGTCGCGACCCGTTCGTTGTGCACCATGCAGAACACCGCCCCGCGCTTGCGATTACGCCGTTTCCGCCCGTTCACCCGGGCCCAGTCAAGGTCGTGGCTCAGGATTTCGGCCTTCGCCTGCGCCGCCAGGGGCTCCGCCATCAGCCGATCATAGACGGAGCCAAAGCTCCCCAACTCCTGCCGACCGAGCAGCGAATCGACCGGATAGGGAAAGCCGAGCCGGCGGTACAACTCCGCGAGCCACTCGTATTTCACCGGGTCCGCCATCGCCTTCAGCGCCTCCGGCAGCGATTCCCCGATCAATCGGGGCCCCCCGCGCCGGAGGGCCGGCCCTTTCGATGCGAATCCAGCCTTCGGAGCCCTTCCACCCCCGCCGTCGGAAACCGGCGGATTCAAGCGGATCGACCCTGGAGGTGTGGGATTGCTCACGACAGCGGGCGCAGCTTGCGGATACTGTGCCTGTGCCTGTGCCTGTGCCTGTGCCTGTGGCTGTGCCTGTGGCTGTGGCTGTGGCTGTGGCTGTGGCTGTGGCTGTGGCTCTCCTCCGCTTAAGATTTTGCGCGCGCATTCTTCCGCTTCCGCCGGATGGTCTAGCGCATAGATCTCTGTCTCTGTCTCTGTCTCTGGCTGTGACTGTGACTGTGCCTCTCCCTCTATCCCCCTACCCCCTTTCCCCCTCTCCGCGGCCGTTTTGACGGGGCGCGACTTGGCCGATCGGGCGGGGGCGCTTTTCCCGGCCTTCCCGGCCGCTTTCTTCCCGCGGCGTTTGGCTTTGGTGAGCTCCCGGGCGCAGGGGGGATCGTTCTCCCACCGCACGAACGGGAAGGGTTTGCCTTCGCCGTCCCTGGCTTCCAGGAGCGGCTTGAGATCGACGGGGCCGTTGACGGGCAGGACGGACCGGAGGTACTCCGGATCGCCCCACACCCGCCCGTCCACGCCCGTCCTGGCCGCATACAGCCAGAGGCTGACCAGGAGGGAGCGGGCCGCGTCGTCCAGGCCCAGCCAGGCGGGATGATCGAGCAGTGAGGTATAGAGCGCAATCCAGGGCGGGTTCGGTCTGGCGTAGCGCTGGGCCCGGCGCCACAGGATGATGACCAGGAATCGCTGGGTGTTCACTCCGGCCCGCCCTCCTCCTCGCCGACGACCCGGACCGCCTCGCCGGACCGCCGGCGCACGATCTCGCAAGTGAAGCCCCCGCACTTCGGGCAGGGCGCCGGCGGCTTCGCCAGCGACGCCCCGCAACCGACGCACTCGTACGTCGTCCGGATCGGGCCCCGCGCCCGCAGATGCGCCGCGTCGCGCCGGCGTTTCCGGTTGGCCTTCGCCGCCGCCACCGCCCGCCGCTGGACGGCCTTCGGCCGGATCGTCCCGAGCCGGCGGAGGTTCTCGGCCCGGGTCATCAGGGCGAGGTTGTCGAGCGCATCGTTCAGGGCGTCGCCGTCGATGTGGCCGATCAGCCCGCCCGGCGGGATGGGGCCGTATCGCTGCCGCCAGAGGTAGCGGGCCCAGGGCTCCCAGTACCTCACGGCCGGGCCGTCCTCGCGGACCTTGATCCAGCGGCGGGGCGCGCCAGGCCGGGCGTTCTTGCGGCCTCGCGTCCGCTTCGGCGGGCGATCGAACCGGATCACGATCGTCCCGACCGGCCGCCAGTTCCGGGCCGCCTGGCCGCGCAGACAGCCCCTCTTGAATTGCGTCGGCCTCGACCCGGGACAGCAGAGGCCCTTGCGCCCCTTGTTCCAGGCAATATGCCCTTTCGCGAACTGGGTCCCGTTCCCGCCGCGCCGAAGGCGAAGGAGCATGAGGCGCCGGTACTCCCGGCGGCCCATCTGCGTCAGCAGTGCCGAAAGGAGCGTCGGGTAGCTCGCGCGGAGCTCCCGTGTCAATGTCCCGAGGGTGACGTCCGTCTCGCGGAGCCGCCGGGCGAGCGCTGGGGCCGCCGCGAGGACCCGCTTGGCGTTCCTTCGATCGCCCATCCGTGGGCCTCCAGACCTGATGCATTCTCAAATCAGATGATACCCGTTCACCTCAAACCATCTGGGCATGAACGACCTCCATTCGTCTGCCATACCACAGAGATGGGCCATACGCTGAGCATCGCTTTTGCAGATACCGTAGACGCAACCTCGATTGATCTCGCCACGCCCCAACCTCTCCAGAAGAGCGTCTAAGGTTTGTCGCACGACTTCTTTGGCGCCATTAATAAACACTCACCACCTGCCATAGACTCAATCTGCCAAGCTCATTTTCCCTCTACGGATCCGTGAGGGCCTCCAGGAGGCTGTCCGGGCAGTGGCTGACCTTGATCGTCACCCAGGGCCGCTCGATGCTCCATTTAAGCACGAGCTCACCGATCGCCTGCGCGTAGGAATCGAAGGAGTCGCGGACCCGCGTCCTGGGGATCGCCTCCGTCCCGTTGCGCTCGGGCGGCCCACCGTCCCGGTCGCGGACCTCCGTCCCCTTGACCTCCCGCCAGAAGGCGGCCTCCCGCCGGCCCAGCGTTTCCAGCCGGCCCGGCCGGCATTCGAGGAGGCAACTCTCGTCCTCGCCGTCGAGCCGGTCCAGGAGCTCCATCGCCAGGGTGTTCAGGCCGGGCTGCAGGCAGGCGGCCACGAGCGCCGGCCAGCAGCGATCGAGGACCCCGGGCGCCATGCTCCGCCCCGGCTCCGTCTCCCGGATCGCCGCCTGGAGGGCCGCGGCGATCCGCCCCCTCCCATCGTAGGCTTTGCCCGGCCGACCCCCCGAGGTCAGGACCGGGTCGAAGCGCCCGGTGACCTCGCGCAGCAGGCTCGCGAGAAACAGTCCCCGGAAGCCGATGCGACGCCGGACCTCGGCGATGAAGTCTGGCGAGAATTCCGCCCCGGCCGGCAACTCTTCCATCGCGCCCGGCGCCGGCGCGTTCGTCTGTTCCGTTTGTTCCGTCATGGTGCACTCCTTTGCATCGGGTGTGTTGCGGTCTCATCAATCACATGGGCCGGCCGGCCGCCGTTTCGCCCAGTCCTCGCAGCCGTCGTCCGGGCCCGTGGCCACCAGGTACTCCTCGCCCCGGGCATTCTTGCAGACGACCAGCTCCTTGCGGATCCCCGACAGCGTCCGCCACCAGCGGCACGTGTCGCAGACCTTCGGTATCGTCCTGCGCTTGCCCGTCATGGTTCCTCCCCCGTCAGTTGAGCATCTCGCATTTGAACTCGAAGTCGCCGCAGGTCTCGTCCGGCCGCACGGGCGGCCGCACGGCCTTGACGAGCCAGTTGAGCGAGCCGGCCGCCTGGCCGTTCCCGCCCACGAGCGCGCCCTGCGTCATGATCGGCACGGCCGCCGCCCTCGGCGGCTCCCGCCAGCACTCCAGGCCGCCCTTCGTCTCGCCCACGTGGCAACAGTTCGCGCAGACCATCGTCTTCGCATCGATCATGGCTGGGCCTTCTTTCTCGGGCGGCCGCGCTTTCGCCTCGGCGCGGCTTGGGTTTGCGGATCGGGGCTTGCAGCTTGCGGCTCGCGCTCCATCAGGTCCGCGAGCGCCTTCGCCGGGTCCAGGCCGAACAGCGGACCGAGGGCCAGGACCTCCGGCCAGTGCTCGACGGCGTTGCACCAGCGCACGCTGTCCTTCGCGTAGCCAACGAAGCGCGTCCAGCAGAGGTCCGTCAGGTGGTCGATGAAGGCCTTGGGCCCCCGGGCCCACGCCGCCACCGCCTTCACGAGGAGCTTCGGCGTGGTCCTCTCATAGTAATGGTACGCCGGATAGTGGATCGGCCAGCAGCTCACGACGTAGCAGCAGTAGTACACCGCCGCCGGGATCCCCGGCTTGTCGGCCTTCGCGATCGCCGCGAAGGTCTCCGCGATGATCTTCTTCTGCCGCTCCCGGATCTCGTCGGCGGCCTTCTGCTTCGCGAGCTCGGCCGCCGTCGGCTTTCGCTCGCCCGGTCCATCGTCCTTGCGGGCCTCGGAGATCCGGACCCACTTGACGCCCCCCTTGCCCCGACCGGCCACGACGATCGCCGGGACCGCGCCCTTGTCGCCCTTCTTGCAGACGCGGACCCTGTCCGCCGTGACGAGCTGCGGGCCGAAGGCCTTCTTCGCCGCCTTGACCTTCTCGTTATAGTCCGGGTCGTAGCCGTCTTTCCGCTCGACGGTCGAGATCGGCACGGCCTCCGGGACGCCCTTCTCGCGGGTCGTCTCGGCGAACGCCGCCTTCGCGGCCTTCACCTCCCGCCTCTGCCAGCAGGCCCGGTCGAGACAGCGGTCGTTCTCGCCGGAGAGCTCCTCGGGGCTGTCGCCCCAGAGCATCGGCTGGACGCCGGTCCGGTTCAGGCACTTCCCGCACCCGGCCGTGTCGAAGGGGGCCTTGCCGATCGGCAGCCGGTCGCTGACCAAGTGCCCTTCCAGTTGGTCCGAGGTCCAGCTGTGGCAGTCCCAACCGGCGTTGCCGCCCAGCGTCTTGAGGGCCTTCGCCTGGAAGACGGCGGGCAGCCGGGCGATCAGGACCCAGTGCGCTGACGACCAGTCGCCGAAGGGCTCCATCTGCGCCGCCCCTTTCCATTCCTCGGACAGGCCCCGCTCGATCTGGGCGTGGAGCTGGACCCACCGCTCGGACCGGCCGAGCTTGGCCGCGACGGCCTTCGTGTCCCCGTTGAATCGGTCGAGCAGGATCGCCGCCGCCTTGCCCGCCTCCAGCGGCGTGAGGTCCTGCCGCTGGTAGTTCTCCAGAAAGGTGATCTCGAAGGCCGCCGCATCGTCGAGGGCCCCGTGATCGATCGCCGGGATCGTTTCGACGCCGGCTTCGGCCGCCGCCCGCCACCGCCGCTCGCCGGCGAGCAGCTCGTAGCGGTAGAGCGTCCGGCCCTCGGCGAGGGTCGGATTCGTGCGGACGTGGACGGGAATGACGACGCCCCGGGCCTTGATGGAGGCCACGAACTCCAGGAAGTCCGGGGCCTTCTCGCGGATGATTCTCGGGTTCGTCCCGCTCGACGCGATCTCCTGGACCCGCGCCGAGATGAGGCGTTCTGTGGCTTGCGGCATGATCGTCTCCTTACGATTCGGGGGCCGCCGCCCCCTGGGATGCTTGCTTTCGTTTCTTCCGGTCGGCACGCACGAGAACCTGATAGAGCCGCTGGACGCCCCAGAGGTGGCGGTGGAGATGGTCCACGTCGCACTCGTAACAGGCGACCAGGGCCATCAGATCCGCCAGGGACAGATTCGCGACCCGCCGCCGCGCGCCGGCCAGCGTGCCCAGGACGGCCCCGGTCGAGAGCTGGACGATCCGTGCTTCCCGCTCCTCGGTCATTATCGCCCCGGTCCCAGAAGCCGCCGGGCGTCATCCGCCCGGCTCTGGAGGCGATGGTACGCCGGGTCGCCGTCCATGACCCAGGCCCCGAACTGCCAGACGCGATCGTCGGCCTTGAAATCGGGCGTCTTCGCGATCGCCTTCTCAAAGCGAGCGGTCAAGGTATGGATGATCCGGGTGCGGACCTCCTTGGCGTTCTCGTAGGTCAACCCCTTCTCGGCCTGCCACTCGATGTACCGAACGAACAGCCATATCGCGATTTTTGAGAGCAACGCCGTCACGGAGCACCCCCTTCCGGCCCGAACGCCCAGACGAATCCCATGCTCACCTGCACGCCGCTGACCCCGGCCCCGCTGTAGACGTCCGTCCAGAGCACGGGCTGGACCGCCCGGCCGGGGAAGAACTTGACGCCCGTCCCGACCATGCCGATCCAGCGGTCGTCCCGGGCGTTCCAGCCGGCCCCCAGGCGGCCCCACGGCTTGGCCGGGGCCTTGTCGAGGTCCCACTGGCCGGGCAGGACGAGGTTGAACGCCGCCTCGTAGATCGGGCCCATGGCAAACTCGGCCCTCAGACCCGCCCCGAGGACCTCTTCGTCCCCGCCGTCGTCGGCGTAGAGCAGCCAGGGCCCGGCCCGGCCGTTCGGGTCCGCCGCGTAGAGCAGCGAGCCCTCGGCGAGAGCGTCCGTGAAGGAAGCCCCGAGACTCCATCGGTCCATCGACCCGGACCCGCAGCCGGCCAGCAGTACGGCCAGGGCGATCCCGAACCCCGTCATGATCCTGTTCCTGTTCATGCCAAGACTCCTTTCTTGATTGATGATTGATGATTGATGATTGATGATTGATGATTTCAGCCGCCGGCGCCGCAGCAGTGCTTGTACTTCTTGCCGCTGCCGCAGGGGCACGGCTCGTTACGCCGCCGGCCTTTCGCCAACTCTTCGTGTGTCCGGGCCAATGCGTCCTGCATAGCGTCCAGCGACTTGCGAGCACAACCCGCCCGGTATGCGACCCGAGAGATCCCCTTCGCGACAATGCCATCGTGGTCGAGGTTCTCGATCTCAAAGAAACACTCGCGGATCCTGAAAACATCGCCGACCCTCACGAAGTTGCGACCGCCCTTCGCGAGCAGATGCTCCCATTCCGACTGATCCAGTAACTCCAAATGTCCATCCTCTGCTTGCATTTCCGACTCCTTTCAGGCGAACGCCAGGCTCGCTTGCGTCGCCGGCCGGGCCTCCCGCTGCCGCTGGAGCCGGCTGTTGAGGGACTCGATCTCGCGGACCACGCTGGGCGGCAGCGGCGGGCAGATCCGATAGACGATGACGCGCTCCACCCATTCCGCCCGCTCCTCGCGCTTGAGGTCGCGGACCAGGCAGCCGAGTGCCCGCTCCCGCGTCGTCGCCAGGACCCCGTGCTCCCGGGCCTCGGACTCGCGCCCGCCGGCGAAGCTCATCTCCAGAAGGAACCGCCACAGGGCCGGGTGCCGCCATTGCCCGATCCCGTCCCCTTCGCCCGTGACGAGCCAGAACCGCCGACCCGGCGGCGGGCCGTCGGCCAGGTTGAACTCAATGGTCGACAGCGAGATCATCCGTTCCCTTCGATCCCGGGCAGGTCCTCCTGCTGGGGCGTATACTCGATGGTCACCTGGGTGTCCTTCTCCTCGGTAATCAACTCTTCCAGGTCGGCGAGCCGATCCGCTTTTACGACGACCATCAATTCCTCCCGATTCGGACGCCGCAGCGTCGCCAGGCCGGGTGCGCCGGCCAGAGGGCGGCCGCCAGGCCCCAAGCCAGGGCGACCGCGAATTGAACGCTCCAATGGTGCTTTGGGTGCATGAGAGATTCCTGTTGGCGGTGACATTCCATCTAACCGATCATGTTTTGCCTGACGAGTTCTTCGATTTTCCGCTTCTGCTCTTCCCAGTCGGGCTCTACCGCCTTCGTGAATGTTTCGTACCAGTCATTGAAATCCGACCACACGGTCTGCCAATCTATGTATGGCATCATCTGTTCCTTTCAGTAGAAAGTCCTCTTGGCGGTGACGCGGCCGTCCCTGCCCGCGCATCACCGCCGGATTGAATGGCCCCGGCTCCGCCGAGGCGTAGGTTAGAGGCAGCGGCCGAGCGTGGCATGGTCCGCCGGCCGCGGGTTTGGCAAAAGGCAGGGTTGGCCCTGCCTTCGGAGGAGGGTGATGAAAAGCATCGTTGATTGTTGATGGATGATGGATGATTGAGAAAAGCTGCCGCACTCCGGATCCTTATCTGACTATCACAGACGGCCCCAGTTCTGTCGGTGCGGCGCGACAGGCATCGGGTAAATAATGATCTTGAGAAAAGTTGATGTACGTTTCCAACACAATTCCTTGCCGACCGATCAACTTCGGCTCATGCTGTACGCGGTACATCAGCGCGGTTGTAGGTTTGAAAACACCCCGCCAGATCGCGACCAGCCTCCGGATATAGAGAGCGCGCTGGCTACGCCGCGATCTGGAGAAGTTTGCCGTTTGCCTCGGTTCTGTCTTGCGTTAGGATCTGACCCGCTGCCGCGCACGGATTCGACCGCCTGATCGGGCGATCCAGCGCCTCCGCTTTACACGCAGAGGGTCACAGGTTCGAGTCCTGTACCGCCCAATCGGGCCCTTGACCTTCGAGTCCCGGGCCGCGCCAGGGGGCGGTAACGTGCGACGGCCGCAAGAGTTGGATGCGGCCGGGGCCTTTCTTGAGCACGCCGGCGACGCACTCGTAGGCCGCCCGCCAGTGTGAACTCCTTACGGCTGTGTACGGATCGAGCGTCTCCCGCCGGCTGTGGCCCGTCAACTCCATGATCGCCTTGTCCGGCAGGACCTCGGCGAGGGCGGTCGTGTACGTTCTGCGGAATTGGTGCCAGTCGCCGATCTGCCGCCCGAAGGCCCGCCTCTGAATCCCGACGAAGACCCGCCGGAAATTCAGCTCCGGCAGTTTCCGCCAGGGGGCCCAGTCATCGAGCGGCCGCCCGTCGCGCTGCCAGCGCAGCAGCCGCTCCGCCATCGAGGGCGCCACGAGCGGATAGGTCCGACCCCGAAAGTACGCCAGGACCTCGGCGAACTGCGGGGCCAGGGGGACCTTGCGGATCTCCCGATCCTTCGGCTCCCAGGGCCACGTCTCGGCCGTCTTGCCCTTCGGCTCGACCCAGACCATCCCGCCCCGGACGTTCGGCCCGGTGAGATTCAGCAGGCAGCCCCGTCGAAAGCCCGTCGTCCGGGCCCCCCACAAGAGGCCCAGCCAGCGGAGGTCCCGATCGGGGTCCGCCTTGGTCGGCCTCGGCAGGCAGTGGAGCATCCGCTCGAACTGCCAGTCCTCGTAGATCGTCACCGCCTTGCGCGTGACGCGGAACTGCCGGCAGCCGGCCAGCGGATTGACCGCCAGACGGTCCGTCTCGACGGCCCAGTTGCACAGGGCCTGGATCGCTCGCAGGTACATATTCGCGGTGTTCTTGCCGCGACCCGTCGAGACGAGCCAGTTCTTGTAGCCGTCGCCCGCTTGCCGCGACAGGCCGGCGACCTCCGGCGAGCCCGCCCATTTGTCAAACAGCACGCACGCCCGCCGGGCCGTCTGCCGGGTGGAGTGCGTCAACTCGTATTGCTGCACGCGGCAGTACTCCGCGCACAACTCTCTCAGTGTTGCCATGGCAAACCTCCTTTCACGACGGCAAACGGCAAACCGCCGCCATCGTACCATCGGGAATTCGCCCCGGCCAGCACCGAGTCTATACCGCTGCCTTCTACCTATTCATGTGTCAAAGAGCGACTTGGATTTACGATTTATGATTTACGATTTCGGATTGCGTGAGTTGCCTGAGAATGCGGGCTGTAGCCGCATCTTCAACCAGACCCGCTCCGGGCATGACCTCCTTGCCCTTTTCTGTGAAAGCCATCACCAATCGCGTCGCATGACGATTGTTTTTTCCGCGATAGTAGCTGAACAGATCCGCCGCTATTTTCTTGGCAAGGCTCTCTAAGTGGTCCATGTCCTACTCCCTCTCGGCCAGCAACTCGTACTGAAGTCTAATTGGCGAACTGACTCGCTCGCTCACCTCATTGAATTTGCAGGCCACGGCCATGCCCAAATTGATGTCCAGCCGTCGGGCCAGCAAATCTGCATACGTGACGACATCGGCCAACTCGGCCGCGATAGCGCGAGCATCGACTAATTCACCCCGTCTCCGTTTCTTGATGAGATTACACACTTCTCCTACTTCACCAGCCATGGCACAAGCCCAGTCAGTTTCGGACCAATCCTCAAGTTCATGGAACGACTCACGACATCGTACCAAATTTGCGTGACTAAATTCTTCAAACGCGAGAAAGTGGACTGTTCTATCCATAACTCTACTCCTTTTCGGCCATCGGCTCCGTCGCCCGGACGTCGTAATGCTTGCCCCGGTGCCAGAAGCCGCCCGTGCGGCAATACAACTCCAGGGCCTCGTTAATATGGGTGTGATAGCCGAGCCACCAGCCCGCCGCCATCGTGAGGCTCAGAAACGCAAGGCCCGCGACAATCGCCGCCAAGTGCCAGAGTTCCATCCTTGACCTGCCTTTCGCTCGCACCGGCCCAGGGGCTCGGCGACGGGCCTCCCTGCCCATCGTCGAGGACCCCCGGCCCAGCGAGCACGGAATCGGGCGCCCGGAACGCGGACGCACCGAAAGCCACAAGAAATCGGGGCGGCCCGTGCGGAAGGCAGACGGAGGGAGCGTCTGCCGGGCCGCCCATGGATATGGTCGCGATGCCAACCGAGGGGCGAGCCGCGACCTTGCGGCCGCGGATCGCCCGGCCCTCGGAAACCGGCGGGAGAAGGCGGGCGAGGCTGGAGCGACTCCATCGATCCGAGGCCGCGCCCGCCGGGAGAGCGAACGATTTCCCTTGACGCGCTGCCCGCGATCCGGTACAATGGATCCGCCCTGGAGGAGCCCGTCGAAGGGATGCAAACCGCTGATGATCTGGATCGATGGAGTCATCATGCCGGTATTATCGTCGGAGGAGTTCGGATGTCAACAGGGAAATTTGCATTTTTTCAGAATAATACCGAGCTTTTCGGGGTTGCCGCGTAGCAAGTCGTTTATTAGTGTGAACTTATGGCGCAATTACCAAACGTGCATAAATTTGAAGCCACAATCCCGGATTCGATGTGGGACGAATACGAACGATGGGCGATGGGCCGCGATGTCTCGAATCGCCACCTCCTGAAAGCCCTGTTTCGGCTGTTCCTCAGCGCCCCCGACTGGCTCAAGCTGCTCGCCCTGTACGGCAAGACGGAGCGCATTCAGATCGAGGAGGGCTTTCGCCAGCTCCTGGCCGAGTATGGCCCCGGGAGCGTCAACCGGCGCGACGGGGAGGACGACCTGGCAGCAGAAACGGTGCGCGACGCCGAAGTTGACGAAGCAGCGCAGCACGGAACGAAGGCCGGACGGTCCGCAGGCACTGGACAATCGCAGAAAGCACGGGGTCGCCACAAAATCGGGTAATCGCGACAGGGCCGCGAACGCCAACGGGACGAAGGCCCCTGGGCGCGTTGATATCGAACATGGTCTCTCCTTAACGGTTTTGCCGTTCAGACGCCCAACCACTGCCTTTTATTGCAGGAAAAGAAAAATGAAACGAATCGATCGACCGACACCCGGCGAATGGTTTCCCGACGTCGACCCGGCCGACGGCCCGCCGGTCCTCTCGGACCCCGGCAAACCGTCCCCTTGTCGCGATACCTTCATGGTCTTTGCCGTCTACAGCCTGGCCGCTGCAGCCGTCTGGCTGCTGAGCGAGTTCACCGGTCTGAGCTTCCACGCGGCCGCCCTGTGCTGGTTCTTCGCCGGCGTCGGCTTCGCCCTGGGAATGGTCTGGGAGCGCAGCCGCTAATGCTCCTGAATGTGCTCAAATGGATGGCGGTCGGCGTCGCCCTCTTCGTTCTGGGGCCGTTGGTGGTCTATGCCTATTTGAATCGATGGAGATGAGATTATGAACGATCCTACGGCCAAGCCCCGCAAGCCGGGTTTCATCGCGAGAAGGCTCCATTATTGGGGCCTCCGTTCCATGGATGGATATAAGCCGCCGGGCGGTTTCTGGGCGAACTTGATCGATCCCGATTACTGGCCGCTCCTCGTCTTTTTCGGTCTTGGTTCGATCAGCGCTTTATGCTTCGGCGAGGTTTCCGTGGGCCCCTGGGTCCTTGGCGTGATCGCCGGCTATCTCCTCGGCTGCAAAGATCGTGGTTTGTAGCCGATTTTCTCAAGTCCCGTTTGCCTGCAGTCGATAGGGACCGTAGGCTTTACGAAAGTGGCCCCGCGTGTTGAAGCACCGGGGCCGTGGCTGTTAACCTGCCTTGGAGGCTAACAACGATGGCGATTCTACTGGTTTCCTTCCTGGCGTCAATCCCCCTTTCCGACCTGCAGCTCGAAGACACCTGGCGGGCCGTCTGCCGGGTGGAGAGCGGCGGCGATCCCCGGGCCGTCGGCGACGGCGGCCGGGCGGTCGGCATCGCCCAAATCCACAGGATCATGGTCGATGACTGCAATCGGATCGTCGGCGAGGCCCGCTGGACCCATGCCGACCGGCTGTCGCCCGTCAAGAGCCGCGAGATGTTCCGGCTGTTCTGCCTCCGCTACCACGGCAGGGGCGGACCCGAACAATGGGCCCGAGCCTGGAACGGTGGCCCGCGAGGGCCGTACAAGGCTTGCACGGCCGGCTACTGGGGCAAGGTCCGCTCCGCGATGGCTCCTTAGCCGCTGATCCGCCGGCCCAGCCAGGCGACGATCTGGACGATCGCCTGGACGACGACCGTCCCGACAATGAGAGCGACGCCCGTCCAGATCTTCCGGTAGACGTGCTCCAGGGTGCGGACGCGCTCGCAGAGGCCCGGCTTGTCCGGCCCGCCCTTGAGGGCCGCCAGGACCTGCGCCTGCGACTTGCGGAGTTCGGCCAGTTCGACCTTGACCGTGTCGAACTCGCCTTTGCAGTGCAGATCGAAGAGCTGATCGTGGTCCATGACACTATGGCTCCCACTTGAACGCATTCTCACCGGCCATATTCGGGTCATAAGCGGCCGTAATCGTCCAGTGGCCGGCCTTTAGGCACTGAATCTCCACGGAGCAGCCGTCGTCGTCGAGCCGGAGGTACTTGCCGGCGCCGTGGCCGCGGAAGTATTCCACCCCGATCGGATCGATCACCATCCCGTTCGGGTCCTCCCGCCAAAACGTGTACCGCTGCCCGACCGTGGCGGCCCCCAGTTTGATCGTGATCTCGTTTGGCTCGCTGTCGCCGTCCACCGCCCCGTCATTTGTAAAGACCATCCCGTTGTCCGTCGCCGGCACGACCGTATAGTTGCCCGTCAGGGCCACATCGTCGAGATGCAGGGCCGGGACGGTCGCTCGCGGCGGGGAGTAGGCGTTTCGCCGGATGAACTCATGCGCCGCCTGGGGGGAATCGAACTCCACGAGCTGGGCGTTCGCCAGGTAGAAATTCGGGTCCGTCGTGCCCGCATTGTAGACCCGCCATTGCGTGATAATCGCCGTATCGTCCGCCTGCCGCATCTGGACGTACCGACGCCAGCGGTCGGTCGTGGCCCGCATCCCGTATCCGTACGTCGCCGGGTCGGTCGTGTGGGCGTTGAGGCCGACCAGAAGGTCGCTCGCGCCGAACTTGTCGCGAAGACTCAGATATCCGTCCTCGCCGTAGCTCTTGACGTCCACCGTGAAGACGTACCACTTGTCCTCCGTGATGCTGATATCGCCCGGCCAGAGGTCAATGACGCCGTCCAGGGAGTCCCCACCGGCCGGCAGATCGTCCAGATAGAGGCAGGTCCCGTAGATCGGCGCAGCGCCGGTCGTGACGAAGGTCACGCTCTTGCCGTTCGCATCCGGGGGCGTGAACTCCGTCGCGCAGGACCCATAGGGGATCAGGTTGGTGTAGTCGTACGCGACCTCCGGACTGGGGTGCGTGTAGGCCCCCATCCTCAGATCGTTCGCGTCGTCATCGATCACGAGGTGGGCGCCCGGCGCGTAGATGTCATGGACCCAACTGTGTTCTGTGATGTTGTTGTCGAACAGGAGATTGCGGGCCTCGTAGATCCCGTTCGCATCGTCGATGGACTGGAGCGGCGAACTGAGCCGGCCGCCGTCCTGGTAGAGGACCGTCCGGCCGATCTGCTTGATCATCGAAGTGGTGAGATTGTTCAACCGCACCGTATACGCATCTTCGAGCCAGAGCGCCATGTCGGCCGGGTCGAACGTATCGCCCTCGATCGTTACCGAATCGCCCTTGCCGTTCTTCTCGAACCAGACCTGATCGATGACGGTCGGATGGGCCCAGGAGCCGGCTTCTTTCATGTAGATCGCCGGGCCGAAGTTCTCCTCGTATTCTCCGCCATAGAATGTAAATTGACCACCGCCTACAAGCGCGAACCCCGCCTGTTGGTTCCCCTCGACGTTGCAGTTGATGAACTCCGCGCAGCCGCCGTGGTTCGTCGGGAAATTGTCGATCAGCACACCGATGTTATTGAAGCGTACGGCACACTCGTGCATCGAATATTTGAGCAGTCCGCGCGTTGTGAATCCGTTGTCGCAATAGTAGATAGAGACGTCCTGAAGGTGCAGATTGAGCCAGGCGGCATCGCCATCGACGTCGATACCGTTGGAGTCATAGGCCTCCTCCGTCCCGCCATGGACCTGGAAGCTCCGCCAACGCGCTGGATACCCTTGGAACCCGGTGCCCGTGATGTGAATAACCGGCTCGCCGACGACGGCAGATTTGAGGATCGAGATCTTCGAGCCCGCCCCGATGATATTGGGGATCGTGCGCTCAGAGTCCAGTGTGACGTTGCAGAGGAACGTTCCGGAGGGGATCAGCAGGGTCCCACTGCCGGCCGCGTCGAAGGCGGCCTGCATCGCCTCCGTATCGTCCGTCACCCCGTCCCCGAAGGCCCCGAACGCCCGGACGTCGCAGGCGAACCGCTGCTGCACATCGAGCGCGGCCCGGGACTCAACGCCGTTGGCGTCGTCGAGGATCGCCGCCCAGAAGTCCGTGACCGTGACGTCGTTCGGCCCGATCACGCCGGCCAGGACGTACGGCGCCCCGTTCGCGTCGAAGGCGATCATCGAGTTGGCCCGCAGGCTCGCCACGGGCAGGTTGAAGTCCGTCGCGTCCGTCTCCGGCGCCCGGAGCGCCCGCGTGATCTGCCGCTGCAGGTGCTGATCGCGCAGGACCGCCTTGTCGAAATCGTCCTCCATCGTCTCCAGGTCGAGGCTCGTCGCCGTGGCGTACCCGCTTTCCTGCGTCATCGGCGGCCGGCGCGAGAGGACGATCCGGTTGCCCGAGGGGTAGGCCACCGCCGTCGTGACCGTCCCGCCGGGCACCAGAAACCCGTCCGCGTTCGGGAGAGAGACCGTGTAGTGGCTGTTCTCGGTCAGCGGGCTCTCCGCATCGTTCGCATCGACCAGGACCACGCGGACCTCACTCGTCGCGAAGACGCCGAAACCGAACACGAAGGCCGTCGACGTCCCGTTGCACGGATAGCTCACGAGGTCCGACGTCGTCGGGACGACCGCCCAGGCCCGGATGCCGAAGCCCAGGAGGAGGGCCGCCAGGCACGCCAGGGAGATCCACCAGACGGTCCGCATTTTCGATTTCTTATTTTTCATTTTTGCTTTCTCCATAGTATTGCCGCCAGATGCGGGCGTACGTCTCGATCATGCCCTTGTCCGGCAGGTTCACGGGCGCGAGACGCGACCGGACCATCCCATCGAGCTCCTTCGTGGAGATCACCAGATCCGGCCGGCCTTTGGCCCGCATGGCCGCCTCATGCTCCTGCCGTTCGGCCAGGACCTCCTGCATCCCCTCCGGGTCCTTCTGGATCGCGGCCAGGTAGAAGCGGTCGGCCCAATGCTGCTTGAGCATCTGCCGCTCGCCCGCGATCGCGGCGAGCACCTGGGACAGGTCGTACTGCTGCTTGACGCGGTCCGGCGAGAAGCCCATCGCCTTGAGCGCGGCCTCCGCCTCCGTCAGGTGCATCGGGCTGTGGCTCTCCAGGTCGAGGATCGGCCGGCCGCTCCGCGTTCGGGCCCCCTGGCTGTAGAGCCGCCAGGCGGCGAGCGGGTTTCGCAAGGCCTCCGGCGAGGCGTCCTCGAGCGCCCGGAGGTACTGCCCCGAGGCCAGGTCCTTCGACACCCGGCCCAGCCGCCCCGGAATATCCGCCCCGACGCCGCCCACCCATTCGCCGAAGGCGGCCGTCCACGACTGGCCCGGCTCGATCGTCGGGACGACGTCCAGCATCCCCACCGAGCCCGTCATGGAGACCCCGCCCTGGGACGGCAGGCCCCGAAAGAGCGTCTCGGCGACCGGGCCGCCCAGCAGTTCCCGCGCATCGCCCTCGGGGTCTCGCTTGAAGATCCGGGCGTACAACAGAACCAGCGGGGCCGCGAAGGGCATCGCCCGCAGCCCGCCGATCAGCGTCCAGGCCAGCATGTGCCGGGCCAAAGGCGAGACCCGCCCGGCCTTGATCTCGTTCTTGATCCACGTGCACTGATTGATCGTGAACGACCGGAACACCATGATCGGCGAGGCCATCCCGCGAGCGAGGGTCGGGCGGTTGCCCTTGGCGTAGTGGAAGTGCGCCTCTTCGACGAGCTCGTTGACCTGCCCCGGCTCGACGATCCCGGCCCGGTGCAGGGCCACGGCCATGGACCGGCGGTTGAACCGCTCCATCTGCCGGAAGAAATCGAAGAAACTCAAGGTCTTGCCCAGCGGGCCTTTGAGTTGCCGGTAGATCGCGTTGCCGCCCCGGGCGGAGATCTCCTGGGAGAGCTTCGGGTCGAGATACCCCGCCTCTTCCATCTGCGTCAGGAAGGTGTTCTCCGCGTTCGAGAGCCGGCCGACGGCCGTATCGGCCATCGCGACCAGCAACTTGGCCAACGGCCAGTTCGTCTGCTTCGAGAGGACCGGCCAGCCGAGGACCAGGTTGCCCGTGAGGTTCGTCACCGCGCTCTTGAGGTTGCCGTAGAGGTAATAGCGATAGAGGAGCTGCTTGAAGAGCCCGAACTCCGTTTGATCGCCCATCACGTAGCGGACGTATTCCGAGGCGTACTGGTAGAGCTTCGGCGTCCTGCGCGGGTCGATGCCCTGGATCGCCTCGGCGAAGGCGAAGGCCGCCTCCATCTTCGTCAGGAAGCCGCTGAAACCCGCGAAGTACCCGGCGAGCGGCCGGCGGAGGTCCTCCGTCCAGCCGGGGGTCTCCTTGCGCTGGATGAAGTGCATGCCGAAGCCTTTGGCCTTGTAGAGGTCCTTGAAGGCCTCGCGGAGCTGGGCCTTGGCGTCCTCGGACAGGTCCGGCCGGCCGGGGACCTTCGCCTCGGCCTGCTCGATGACCAGGTCCACCATGCGGCCCACGGCCCAGGCGGGGGCGTCCTGGAAGGCCTCATAGGGCACGTTCGTTCGCTTGAGGACCTCGACCTCGGCGTTCGGGAAGAGCTTGCCCAGCCGTTCCCTTTCGGCGAACCGCTGCCGCCGGCCGACGGCGGACATGTACTCCGTCGAGGGCCGGCGGCCCTCGGCCTTCATCTGCTCGGGCGTCATTTTCTCCCGGACGACCACCGCCCAGGCGCCGTACCATTTGTGCGGGATATACGACCCGATCCGCCCGGCGAAGTCCTCCAGCCGCTCTTCGGGCACCCCCGCCTCCCGCATTCTTGCGATCAGCATCTCCGCCGCCTCGTCGAGGGCCTCGCGGACCGCCTTGTAGCCGGCGTGCTGCTCGGCCGACAGCTTCGCCAGCAGCGGCCCCGCGATCGCCGAGTCCCCCGGATGCTGCTCGGCGGCGATCAGCAATTCATCCACGGCCCGCCTCTCGGCGTTCGACAGGTCGAAATAGGGCGTCAGGGTCTCGGCGAACCGCCGGTCCAGCACCTGCTTGGCGATCTCCCGGGCCATCTGCACCTTGTAGACGCCCATGAACTGCCGGAAGGTCCTGGCGATATCGCCCGGCATCTGCAGGTACTTGAAGAACTCCCGGAAGTCCTTCTTCCCGAGCGGCTCGTAGCCGTCGGCCGACCGGATGCCCCAGTTATGCAGCAGCCGGCGGACGAAGCCGACGTCGGAGACGGCCGGCTCGACCGCGGTCTCATCGAGGTCGGCCGGGGCGGCCTTGCCCGCGTATTCGTTCATGGCGTCCGCCGTCTCGCCGGCGGCGAGATCGGTTTCCAGATCGGCCGCCTCATTCTGCGTGCGGGGCCAGTCCGGATCGACCGGCTCACCGGAGGGCCCTTCCGTTGCGCCGGCGGCCGCTGGGGCGGCGATCGGCGGGGCAGGGGCCGTCTGCCCCGTCAGCTCGTGAAAGAGCGCCCAGGCGTTGATCTTGTGCCACTCGTGCTGGAGCCGCCGGTGCAGGCCCCGCATCCCCTCGGACTCCATGCGGCCGTATCGGGCGTTCCATTCGGCGTGCCCGGGCCTGTCCGGCCAGGAGAGGACCTCGCCGTAGCGGTTCATGAACTTCCCGAACGAGACGGACCCGGGATGCGGCTCGCCCTCGATCATCGCCGGCGGCTGCTCTTCGGTCTTCGTCAGGGTGAACACCGCGTCGGCGATGAACTTCCTGTACGTGTCCTTGGACGCCCCACTGATCCGCACGCCCGTCGCCCGGCCCATCCGGCGAAGCTCGGGCATCTCCCGATCCTCCAGGGCCGGCAGCAGGTCCTCATAGACGAACTCGCTCGGGCCCTGATAGCGCTCGGCCGCCTGGGCGGCCGCCTCGGCCTCGGCCCCCGCGATCGCCTCGTCCCAGACGGACGGGCCTTCCGGGCCTACTTCTTGCGCTTCTTCCAGTACTCCACCTGCCTCAGCCGTTTCTCCGCCTCCCCCCGGCTCTTGTACGGGCCGCCCAGCTTCCGCCCGTTCTCCGCGACCACGTAGAACCCCTTTTTCGTCGGAGACCGCATTGGCGGGGGGTTGGTACTCTTCGAGTTTCGGTCTTGGATGACTGGGCTCCCAGTCTCGCCTTGCGTCATCATAGGCTAATTGACGAGCCAGATCCGGTTTAGCGCGACTGGCGGAGGAGACTGGGATTTGCCGTCGCTTAAGCTCCGCGCGGAGCGCGGCATACGTTTTTTCGCTCCAGCGTTTCTGCCGCTCCGTCACGAATGCCTCTCGCTCCTCCATCCACGGCCACATCGTCTCTTCGGCCCAGACCGGTTGCCAATCGTGCCATCGCATATCCAAAGGACGCAACCGTTCGTTGGCGACAACCGCCGCATCGACGATCTCGTTGATCTTCAGAAGCGCTCGGCTGGGAATGACGATGTCGCCCGTGGCTTTTGCTGTCGTCTGGACCGTGATGGCGACGCCACTATCAGCGAAGAGGTACGCCGGATCGTGCATGGCCAGGCGGATCGATCTGCCGTTCGGCGTGTAGAAATACACAGCCTCGCTCCGGTCGGACTTCCCTGCAGGCCCCAGCCGATCCGCCAGGGCGTTGCGGAGCAGGTCGTACGCCTTGTGCGGTGACCACGCGAGCACGTAGCCTTCAGGGGCGGTTCGACGGCGAGACGCGTCGATAACCGCATCGGGTGCCAACTCGACATGATAGTCATCGGGTGGACGGCCCCAGCGCAACGCATTTTCGGGAGAATGCCACCCCGCCGGCGGTTTTTTTTCTTGACCGGTGAATCGGGGTGTGGTAGCTTCCGGCAGACCCGGTGTTTCCGATGATGCGGGCTCCGCCGCTGGGGTTGATTCTTGTTGTGACAGTCTCACTCGCGGATCAGTTACAAGCCCCTCCGGCGCCCTTAGCTTTGTGGCCGAGGCCGCTTCGGCGGCTGTACGGACTGCGTCGCTTGCACCGGGTCCTTCTGTTTGCAGCCCTTGTGTTTGCGCCTCTTTCTCGGCCACAGCCGAAACCAGTTGAGATCGGACATAGGCCCGCCCCCCGGCGGCGAGGCCCGCCCTTGCGCCGGCCGGGGCGAGCAAGACGGTCGTCTCGACGGCCAAGTTCTTGAGTTGGAGGTCCTGCTTCATCCCGGCCACGAGCCGGTCGAGCGGCGAGGACTCCGGGCCCAGCCCGAAATCCTGCGTCCCCGCCACGGCATGCAGGACGGTCGCGAGCCGCTCCTCGCCAAGCTCGCCCAGGATCCCGTGATAGCCGGCCTTGGAAAAGAACCGCTCGGCGAAGACCGCCGCCGCCCCCTTTTCCGGGTGCAGCGAGAGCCACGCCTGGCGGACGGCCTCATAGTACCGCGACCCGAACGGCAGCCGCCCGATCGTCTTGGTCCCGACCCATTTGGCCCCCCCGACAAGGCCCTCGCCCGCCTGTTCGGAGGCGACCTCGATCACGACGGAGCCCCAGCCCTTGGCGAGACTCGTCGCCCAGGACTCCGGCGCCACGGGGATCGCCACGGGGTTATCCGGGTCGTCCGTGAGCCGGATCTCGCTGATTCGCCGATCCAGGATCTGCTCGATCACGCGATGGGGCATCCCGAGCGTCGCCCGCGTGATCGCCCCGCCCGTCCAGCCGGCCCCCTTGAGGACCGCGCGGCCGCCGGTCGTGCCCGCATAGCCCTGGAGCGTCCGTACGGCCAGGCCCTTCGCCGTCTCGGAGCCGAGTTGGTTCAGACCGCCGGTCAGCGAGAACTCGATCATCCACGCCGGCAGGTAGGAGAGGCCCTCGAAGACCTTCGCCGCGAAGGTCTGACCGCGTGACGCGACTTCGAGGCGGTCCAGGAGGTACTGCTCGATCTTCTGCACATCCCGATCCCGCCAGAAGGTCTCCGTCTCGGCCAGTCGCCGGGCCCTCTCTTGAGCCGGCAACTCCGCACGCTGGCCCTTGCCCGGGCCCGCCAGGATCCTCGGCGTGGCCGCCCAGACCTCCTGCTCAGCGATGCGGGCGTAGTCCCCCTTCCGCAGCCGGTCGGCGGCGATGGCGAGTTCCGCCGCCTCGATCGCCCCGGCCGGCGACAGGGGCATCCGCTTGAGCCAGTCCACTTCGTCCATCCGGCGGATCTGCTCGGCCAGGCCGATCCGAACGTCGGGGGTCTGCTCCACAGGCCCGATGTCCAGCGGGTCGGCGGGGCGGGCCCTCGCCATCCGGTCGCGGTCGGCGGCGATCTCTGGATAGAAGAGCTCGACCGTGCCCAGCGGGGCGCCGATATCCGTCGCCAGATCGAAGGCGTCCTCGAAATCACGACCCGGGTCCCGCTCGGCGGCCCGCGACCGTTCCAGCAGACCCGTCAACCGCGTAGATCCGGGCGGCCCTGCGAGAGCCCCGGACCGCGAATCTCGACGGGCCTCTTCGAGCATCGGACTGAGCCGCGTCATGGCGTTCTCTCCTCTCGGAGCTGTTCGGCGATCCGCTCAGTGCTGACCCCCAGACGCAGCAGCTCCAGCGCCTCTGTCCGCTCCGTCTGATTCATTTGCGGCCAGAGTCCCTCCAGTCCCGCAGGGATCCCGTCGGCCGACGGCAGCGGGACCTCGCCCCAGGGCGAGGCGGCCGGCGGTGCGAAGACCGCCTGCTCCCAGGCCCCGATCATCTCCCGCTGCTCCGTCTCCGTCTTCTGGCGGAGGGAGACCTCGATCTGTCGGCTCCGCTTGACGATCTCCTCCCGCGTCGCCTGCGGATTCGCCCGGACGTACTCGTAGAGTTCATCCTCCAGGCAGGAGACGAGGCGGTACTGGAAGGCGCGGGCGTCCTCGGCGGGTTTCAGGGCGTCCTTGCCGGTCCCCATCGCCACGAGCATCTGGAGGGTGGAGTCCGTGACCGTCACGAACTGGCGTTCCGCCCGGGCCACCGCCTCGCGGACGGCCTGGACCTGGGGCGAGTAGGATTCCGCCGCCGTCCGGATGGCGCCCTCGACGGTCGCGGGCTTGAGCTTCCGGGCGTTCGCCATCGCATAGTTCCGCACGGCCTGCGGCTCGACCGTGCCCCGGGCCAGGCCGTCCTGCAGGGCGAGCAGCTCCGCATAGGCGGCCGGGTCGTTCTCGGTGACGGGCCCCTTCGCCGCGATCGTCAGGGCCTCGCGGAAGTCCTCCGGCCGAAGCTCCCCCCTTTCCATGGCGGCCAGGCCGGCGTCGACGTCGAGCTCGCCCCGATAGGCGGAGGCCAGGGCCTCGACGCCCGCCTTCTCGCGGGCCTGCTCGATCCCCCGGGCCTCCTGGGCGGCCGCCGCCCGCTGGACGTCGAGCTGGGCGTGCAGGCGGTCGCGGAACTCGCTGACCTGCTGGGCGTCCAGATCGAGGCCGGCGAAGGTCTTCGGGTCCTTCAGCGCGGCGAGGGCCTCCGCGTGGTCCATCCGAAAGACGGCCCCCGCGATCGTGTCCTTGCCGAGCTCGCCCCGGATCTCGCGGCGCTTCGCCCGGAGATAATCGTTGGCGTTCCGCGGGTCCATATGCCCGGCGTTCACCATGGCGGACAGGTGCGGCACGAGCAGACTGTCGTCCCGCCGGACCGTCGCGTCGCTATCCAGCGACTCCAGATGCTCGTAGCTCTGCTTGAGCCGGAGCTGCTGCGTGCCCGTGCGGACGTGGGCGTCCCACAGGCCCGTCTGCTCGTTGAGCCAGGTCTCCGCCCGCTCGCGGACGTCCTCGTCGGCGATCTCGCCGAGCCGGCCCCGCTGGGCCGCCTGAAACTCCTCCCATCGCGGCTGCCGGGCGTCCGGGTCCGTCTCCGTCGTGAGCTCCGCCTGCAACTTATTGTAGCCCTGCGTCGCCTCCAGGGCGTACTGAGAGGTCTCCGTGTCCTGCTGGAGCCGCTTCGTCTTTTGTTCGGCCTGGAGCCCCTGGCTCGTGATCGCCGAGCCGAGCTCCTGGATGGAGCGGCCCATCGCGGCCTGCCCCAGGCCGGCGGCGCCGGGATCCCCCGAGGGCCGCACGATCAGCGGCCCGCCGCCCGTCGGCACGACTTCCATGTCCCATTTCGGCAGTCTGCCCATCGGAAGAGAAACCCTAAATCCTAAATCCTAAATCCCAACAAATCATAAAGCATCAATCAAAAATCGCACCTCCCCCCCGTCATCCCATCATCCCGCTGCTGGAGCCCATCTCGCCGATCCCGCCGATCACCGCCGCGGCGGAGCGATAGTGGCCGGCGGACCGCTCCTTCCGCGCCTGGGCCCGCTCCTCGTCGATCGCCCGCGCGTACCGAATGTCTGTTCGCCGCTGCGCCTCCCGGAGGCCCGCCACGGACATCTCGATCTTGCCGGCCGTCGCGACCAGGTGGGACAAGGGCGTGCCCGTCATCGCCAGGCCGGCCTTGCCCGTCTCCGCCTCGATCGCCCCGACGGTCTCGGCCCCCGCCTCGCGGACCATCCGGACCCGGTAGTCCGTGTCCTCCCGGCTCCAGAGCTGCTCCCGCCCGTAGTCTTTGGCCGTCCGGATGTGGGCCTCGTAGCGCTCGTCCCCGGCGCGGTTCTCCCCGGCGGCCGTCACGCCGATCCCGATGGCCTGCACGATCATCCCGAATATGCCGCCTCCCGTCATGGCTGCGTACTCCTCGTCCCGCCGATCCCCGTATCCAGCATCATGGCCCGGACGCACAGGGGCAGCGGCAGCGACCGCCGGATGAGGACGGTCGGGTCGTCCGTCAGGCCCCCCTCGATCGTCACGTAGAAATCGTCCGTCACCAGCTCCGGCGGGGCGTTGATTTCCGTCTCCGTCCCCCAGAAATTGAGGGTCTCGAGGTGGTCCGCGTCCCGGCCGATCTGGCACTCCCAGGAGCGGTACACGCTGAGCCACAGGCCCGCGACCGACATCTGCCGCCCTCGCGTGGAGCCGGCGGGCGTCGGCAGGACGATCCGCAGCGGCTGCAGCCAGGCCTCCGTGAACAGGCCGAGCGCGACCCGGTTCCACCAGCCGCCGAGGTCCGCTTCACCCTCGGCCGGCGTGAAGGGCCCGAGCACCCTGCCGCCGTCCCCGACCGCGTAGACCTCCACGCCGTTCAGGTGGCCGGCGCCGGTGAAGGTCCGGGCGACGCCGCAGACCGTCCCGGCTGCGCCGGAGGCCTCCGTCAGCAGCCGGCCGTCCACGTAGTCCCCGCCCGCCAGCTTGAGCGTGAACGTGTCGTCGGCCGCGTCGGCGACGTCGAAGACCCTGCCGTTGAGCCAGGGCAGCTGCACGGAGGCCGCGATCCGGACGTGGTCCCCGTCCTCATACCCGTGGCCCGTCAGGGCCGCCGTGACGACGCCGGTGTCCGCGTCGATCGCCAGCGTGGCGATCGTCTGCGCAGCGCCGCCGTCGAAGGTCACGTAGCTGTCGAGGCCGTGATCGCCGTCGCGCGTGGGTTTCAGGTTCAGCGGGTCCAGCCGTTCGATGCAGCGGACCCCGTCCCGGTCCACCGACCACCAGAGCTGCTCGCCGCCGGTCCCCGGCATCGGCTCGATCCAGTCGATCGTTCCGCCGGTCTCCGTGATCTGCCAGGCGATCACGTCCTCGCGGAACATCTGCTCGTACGTCATGCCCAGCAGAACGCCGTCCGTCCGCAGGGCCCAGACCATCGGGACGATCCCCCGCTGAAAGCAGATCTGTTTGATCCCGGGCGCCGTCAGGGTTGGGCACTGGAACGTCAGGGGCGGGGCGACGAGCAGGTCCTGCTCCCAGTCGTAGGTGACCTTCATCGGCCGCAGGCGCGACACATCGACCAGGATCAGGGTCGAGTGCGCCCGCACGGGCCGGATCGGGGCCGACCCGAAATCGATCCGCCGCACGACGGTGGCGACGTTCGTCCGGCTCAACGCGCTGCTCGGGTCGGCGGCCTGCATCTGGAGGACGGCGGACGGCGTCCCCACGTACCAGCGGGTTTGCTCGGCGGAAATCCAGAGGAAGGGGTCGCCCTTGCCCGTCGTGAAGGTGAACGTCAGCGCATCACTCGGCGCTGCGCCCGTCCGCATCTGCGTATAGCCGTTGGACCGCGACAGCCAGATCGTCGTCGGGTCCGCGATCGTCGCCGCCGAGGCGAGCCGGTTCTCGATCAGGCCGCCGCAGCGGGGATAGCCGCGAAGCGGGCTCCAGGCCCCCTCCGCCCAGATCGTCGTCGGGTCCGTGGAGTACAGCGTCTGCATCACGGTCGCCTCCGCCTCGGTGGGCGTCTCTGGGTCGACGCCCGTGATCTCGACGGCCCCGATGTGGATGTGCGCGTCGACGATCAGGTTCAGATAGGCGGTCCCGCTGACCCAGTCGCTCATCGTCACCCGGTAGGAGGCGTTGTCCCCCTGTTCCAGCCCTTCGTCCGTGGCGGCCGCCAGGTAGACGTTCATGGGCTCCCAGGTCGCTTCGGCGTCGTAGCTCCGCTCCAGCGTCAGCGTCGCGTCGAAGGTCCCCGTGACGTCGAGTCTCCAGCTCGTCGCGAAGGCGACGGAGATCGAGCTGGAGGACCCGTCGAGGGTGAACTTCTTATAGAGCTTCGCGCTCGGGGCGCGATGGCCGATCATCCACCGGGCGCCGATGTGCCCGGGCAGGAACACGTCCGCCGTCGCCGTCAGCGTCACCGGGCCGGCGCCCCCGTCGGCCGCGATCGTGACGGCCGTCCCGTTGGCCTCCAGAAAGGGGCCCCAGGTGAACGGCGTCGGCTCCAGGACCCAGGCCGTCTCCGCCGAGTAGACCAGGCGGTAGGGCGGATGGTCCGGGTGCCAGAGGTAGAGCGTCCCGGCGTCGCAGAAGGGGACCAGCTCCGCGAGCTCCGTCGCCGCGTAGGGACTGTCGATCTCGTAGACCGCCTCGCCGTCGAGGACCTGGCCGTCGTTCGTGAAGAACCGGCAGTAGCCGTGCCCGAACTCGACCTGGTAGCTCAGGAGTTGATCGTACGTGACGCGAATGAGACGGGGCAGCAGCCCCCCGTCGCCGTCCTTGGTCGCCGCCAGGCCCATCAACCTCGACGGCGGCCGCGCGATCGCCGGGCCCTGCGGCAGGGCGATGAAGTTCGTCAGCCGGCGGCAGCCCCGGCCGTGGTTCAACGCCGTCGCCCGGGCCTCGACGAGATCGTCCACGAGCCCCGCGTCGAACGTCAGCATATCGATCTTCGCCGTCATTCGTCGAACATCTCCGTGAGGGTCCCCTGGGAGAGCGTCCGAACGCCCTGTCCGGCCGCGTCCGCCATCCGGACCACGGGCAGGAAGAACTGCTCCAGGTCCCGCCGCATCTGGTTCGCCAGCTCCGGATCCTGCCGCAAGGAGAGGGCGAGCTCGTACCCGAGGTTGAGGTACAGGCACCGGACCAGCCCCGCCGAGTATTTCGTCGCGTCCATTTCCAACGGCACGTAGCTGATGCAGGCGGGAGAGGCGTTCGTGTGGAGGGCCCGGCCGTAGACGAGGTACTTCCGCGAGGGATGGTCCATCCCGATCATCCGGACCCAGTCGGCGGGGAGGACGTAGGCGTAGGCGTAGCCGAACGGCGGCTCCTCCGTCGTGGCCGTCAGGACCGCCGGCTTCGCGACGCACTTCCACGGGAACGATTCCAGGACGGACTGCAGGAGGATCGGAAAGTAGAAGCGGCACCGCTGGGCCTCCGTGGAGCGCTCGGCGGCGTCGTCATAGTTGCCGATGCTCCCGGCCCCGACCAGGCCGAGCGCGGCGTTGCAGATCTGTGTCTTGCTCCAGTTCATGGCCGCCCCTTATCGTTTGCCGAGCAGGATCTCCAGAATCCGGCCCTCGCCCGGGATGATCTCATACTCGCTCGTCGCATCCGGCGTCACGAACCACGGGCTCAGGGTGCGGGCGATTTTGGAGGTCGCATCGTAGGCGATGACGTAGTTCGTCTGGCCCGCGCCCGTCCCGGTATGGATCGCGATCTTCGCCCCGATGAGCGTCTTGGAGGCGTTGCCCGTCCCGGCCGCGAGCGTGATGCTCGACCCTGCGCCGGCCTGGGCGGTGCCGGAGGCCAGGGGCGTCAGGCCCGTGCCCGCGCCCGTCGTCCAGGCTGCATCGCCTCGGTCCCGGATGTCCTCCAGCTGGTCCGTCGCGGCCGACCAGGTCGGGCCCTTGACGTCCGTCAGGTGCGTGACGATCGTCGTCTGGTTCGCGGCGGTGGCGCCGCCGGTCACGCTGCCCACCGAGCCGCTGAGGTTGCCGGTGATATCGCCCGTCAGGTCGAACGTCTGAGGCGAGCCCAGGCTGAATCCCGTCTTTTCGGAGACGGTGACGCTCGTCGCCGTCAGACATTGAGGAAGGGAGCTGGTGTCTTTGACGAACGCCGTGCCCTTGACGTCCGTCAGATGGTTGATGATCGTCGTCTGGTTCGCCGCCGTCGCGTCGCCGCCGGTGCCCGACGGGGCCTGCTCCAGCGCGTTCTCGGTGAAGCGTCGGACCCCGCCGTCGTCTTCGGTCGTCTCCCAGACGTGGTCGATCTTCGAGCCGTCCGCCTCCAGGGTGGTCTTGACGTCGGCGGCGGCATGGCTCGACCGCGTCGTGATCGCCGCGTCGAGGTTCGCCAGGCGCGTATCGCCCAGGGCGGTCAGACCGGCCCCCGCGGTCCCGATCTCGGCGTAACTATCGCCCGTCTGCGCCGTATGGCCCGTGAGGGTCGTCACCGTCCCGATCGTGACGGCCGACTGATCGGCGGCCAGACTGTAACCGCTCTTGTCGCTGTTCGTCCCGACGGTGACGGTCCCGTTCGTCAGGCTGATTTGCCCGCTGCCCGTGCCTTCGGTAATGAGTCCGGCGGCCTTGGAGACATCGACAAGCCGGACGTTGAAGACCCCGTTCGGCTCGTTGAAGGCGGTCGCGTAGTCCGTGTTGTAGACGTTGTTGAGGTTGGTTACGGGCGTGGCCGAGCCGCCGAGTTGCGTCATGTTGGCTGCCGCGAGGCCGCTGGCGACGGTCATCGTCTCGCCCGCCGTGGCCTTCGCCCGGTAGATTTCGATGACCCGGGTCACCGGGGCCATGCTGGCCTGCGTGATGTGCAGGCACAGCTCGCCCGTATCGTCGCCGGCGGCGAGCGTCGTCATGCCCGCTTCGTCGATCAGCAGCTCGTAGACGCCCGGCATGTTCGTGCCATCCGTCTCATTCACCGTGGGGGTCGTCACGGCGACGGCCGCCGCGCCGTTGAGCGAGTAGTAGACCGTGAAGCTCGACAAGCCCGTCTCGCGGGTCTTGTAGTCGGTCGCATCGACCGCGACGAAGTAGACGTATTCGTCGGTCGTGCCGGAGACCATGCGATGGGCCGAAGCGGGGGCCAGCAGGCAGAGCAGGAACAGGATGGAGAGCGGTAGCCGTTTCATTCGTAAAGTCCTCCCGACAGGGTGTCCCCGTGCAGCACGGGATTGTTCAAGGTGGGTTTGAGCAGGCCGACGTAGGGGCCTTCCTCGCCGGCCCCGGCCAGGTCGAGGTTGTACAGGTCCCAGTGGACGTTGCCGGCGTTGTCGTTGCGGACGTTGTAGGCGTGGCAGTATTGAAAGGTCGTGTTCGTCGTGGCCAGATTGACCGTGCCCACGAGCGTGTCCTCGAAGCCGCCCGTCCAGACGGTCAGGGTCGCCGTCGTGCCGGAGCGCGAGAACCGGAAATAGTAGTTCGTCAGCTCGGTTGGAATTGAAATGTCATCTGAATTTGTTCCGGCCCCATCGTCCACGCTGTAGATGTTGGCGGCCTGATTGCCGGCGCTGGCCTCGCAGTGAACGCGGACCCAGAGGGAGTCCCCCGCATCGACGACGCCCGGCCAGTAGCCCGCCTCGTTGGCGGCGCCCATGAACCACGCGGTATAACTGGTCCAGCTTGCATCGGCCAGCCCGTACCATTGCCAGGAGAAGTCGCCGAACTGCCCGGCACCGTAACTCTTCGTGTGCGTGGCGCCCTGTTCCTCCTTCGCGGACGCCCCGGCCGGATTCACCAGCGACGTCGCTGTCACGTTCAGCTTGTTGTACTCGTCGACGTGGGTCCAGCCATCGGTGAAGTCCTCGTAGCCGGGGTCGTAAGTTTGGGCGCGAATCTGGTCGATCTCGGAGACGGTCAGCACGTCATCGAAGACGAGCACATCGTCGATGAGGCCATCCAAGGGGAAACTCTCCCCGTCACTTCTACAGCCGATTGACACGCCGGCGCTCCTCACGCTCAGTTCGTTGGTGAGGGAGCCGGTCTTGTCTGCGGCAAGCTGCTCCTGGGCCGTGTCATCCCAGATGCGGATGCGGTAATCGCGGGTGGAACCTTCGTGGGTAACGGTGACATGATACCACGTTTCCGCTGAGATAGCAGCATCGAATAAAACGGCATCCACACTCTCACCGTTGTTATAGCCGAAGAATCCATAGAATTTCGTCGTTCCTGCTGAATTGTAAGCGGCGACTGCCAGGCTGCGATTATCCCCTGTGTCGTCATATTTGCACCAAAGATCAGCCTCTTGGGAGGTCTCCGGCAAAGCGTCAAAGCGGATCCAGAAACATAGCGAGATGTCCTTCGTGGCATCGCCGCTCTTGAGAGGGAAGTCCGTGCTCAGGCTGGCATCGGCGATGGAAAGAGACTGGTCGATGCCGTCGAAGTTGGCGCTGGCCGAGCCTTCCTTGCACGTAGCGCTGCTGGGGGTGCTGTTGTTGTTGGTGAGGGTGTTGTCCTCGCCGCTCGAATCCGTGGTGATCGCCCCGGATTCCATGCGCCACCAGGCGCGGCAGGCCGGGTCATTCTGAGGATTGTAGGCCCCCAAGGACAGCGGATTCAGAAACAGCAGAATTGCGATGGAACAGAATGGTCTCACGATCCGCTCCTTATGACCAGGTGGTAGCTGGGGGCCGCCCCGGCCCCCCGTTCGACGGCCCCGATGTCCCAGGTCCCCGTCCGCGCATTGCCGTCGAGGTCCAGGTTGAAGTTGAAGCTGGGCCACGCCGTGGTGTCGAACAGGCCGGAAACGTCCGTGCCGGCGTCGTGAAGGTCCCCGTCCTCGACGGGCGTGTAGTCTTCGTTGCCCCAATCCACGATCAGGGACGGCTCGCTGTAGTTGACCGACTCCGTCCCGTCGAGGGTCCAGTGGTTGTCGCTCGTGAAGACGTTGTACGTATGGTCCGTCGAGGTGCAGTTCGAGCTGTCGATCACGTTGTTCTTGAAGACGGTCGTATCCCAACTGGAGGCCCAGCTCTTGAGGAAGTAATAGGTCCCCGGGCCCAGCATGGTGTTGTTGAAGACGCGGATGTAGCCGGTGCACCCACCGTTGTCCATGACGTAGTAGCTGCCCCAGGTCGCGTAGTCGAGGACGTTGTGGCAGATCGTGACGTTCTCACTGTAGCTCAGGGTCAGGCGGGGGACATCGACCACCTTGTTGCGGGCGATCAGGCACTTGTCCGCGCAGTATTGGACCGCGATCGCGTTGCTGTGCGGGCCCGTGCTGGAATAGATGGTGTTGTCGACGATCCGGCTGCGGTCGCCGCCCAGGGCGCAGATGCAGGAGCCCGAGTAATGCCCGATCGTGTTGTTCGTCCACACGCTGTCACTGGCCGTCCCGACGAGCCCCCGGGTCTGCCCCCGGCCCCAGGTGAGCGTGTTGTTGTGGAAGGTGGCGTTGCTGCCGGTGAGGTAACAATGATTGCAGGCGACGCCGTTGACGCCGGCGCACTGCGTGACCGTGCAGTTTTGCATCGTGATGAAGCTGCCGGTGGCCACGATCGCGTTGCCGTAGCCTCGCCGAATGGTCAGGCCATCCAGCACGATGTAGCTGTAGGAGTAGGGGTAGACCTGGTACGTGCGGACGGAGGCGGTCACCGTACCGTCGGCCGCGGCCGTCAGGTCCGTCTCGTCCCAAGGCCACACGACGCAGGTGCGGTCGGCCCCAATCACATACTCGCCTTCGTCGTCGAAGATGTAATCGCTGGGGGAATTGAACAGGACGTAGATGTAATAGCCGCCGGTCGTCTTTTCCGGATTGCCCAGGTCCTCGAATGTGATCGTATCCGTCTCGCTGTTGAAGGCCGTAATGAGGCCCTGGCCGACGGTGTTGCTGGTCGTTCGCGTGGCGACGTAGCCGCCGACGAGGGCCGCGCCGCCGTAGGCCGGCAGGTTGGCGTCGGTCAGCGTCGTGCTCGTGACGTCGACGCGGCGGTGGTGCCAGTTTTCCTCGTTGTAGTAGTACCAGCGGTCCGCCGGCTCGCAGTCCTGGGCGAGGTTCAGGTAGGCATCCCCTTGGTAGAGATTGCTGTTCATTTCCGGGCCGGCCGGCAGGGTGCAGTAGTACATATTGGCCCAGTTCTCGTTGCCGAGCGCATCGCCGGCGTTGGCGCAGGCGGTCCAGGCGGAGGCGGGAACCGGGTAGGAGCCGTCGATGATCGGGGTCTCGGCCTCGTACCGGGTGAGGGTCAGCGGACTGCCGGCGGACCCGCCCTTGCCGAACGTGGCCGACTCAAAGTAGGTCCCGCCCCGAACGTAGACGGTCGAGCCCGCGCCGACCCGCCAGAAATTGACGGAGTAATTGATCGTCTTGAAGGGTCCGTGGTCGAGACCGCCGGAGTGGTCGAGGGTGAGGCCGTCGTAGCTGTTGTCGCCGTTGGTCCCATCCACGTAGAAGCTGGTCGTCTGCGCGGGCGCGCGGTTCATATCGAAGGCGACGACGTCCCAGGTGATGTTCCGGGCCGTGTCGCTCTTGGCGTTCCAAACGTGCAGGTAGCGAAGGGTTGTGGAGATGCAGGTCATGGCGATCGGCGAGCCGTTGATATGCTGCGTCCGGCCGGCGTCGCTGTAGAAGGCGGCGGTCAGCGTCGTGCCCGATCGGGAGAAGGTGGCGTAATAGTCCGTCCCGGTGGAGACCGTGAAGGAATCGCCGGACTCCGAGGCGCTGCCTCCCGTGACGCTGAGCAGCGTCACCGTATTGACGGCCGGTGCGTTCGTGGCGATCTTCAGCCAGACGGAGTCGCCGTCGTCGGCGTCCGGCCAGAAGCCGTCGGCGTCGCTGACGCCCATCCGCCACTCGCCGTACGTCGAGAAGCTCGACTCATGATCGCCCGTGAACCGGAACTCGAAGTCGGCGAAGTACGTTGCCCCGAAGTCGCCGACCAGCCGGGCCCCGGGGTCCTCCTTGACCGTGGTGGAAACGGCCGTTCCGCCGGTCCCGATGGAGAGCATATTGCCGCTGTCCGTCTCCGTCCACAGGCTCGTGCGCGTGAAGTCCTCGTACCCGCCCCAGGCCCCCAGGGGCCCGGCCAGGAGCAAGACCAGCAGCAGACCGGCGAATCCTTTCATGCTTGGGCCCGTCAATAATAAGCGGCTTCGATCCGGACGGTCAGGTCCGTGTCCTCATCCGTACGGTAGAAGGCAATGTACCGGACGCCCTTGACGTCCGCCTCGTACTCCGCGACCCACTCCGCCTCGGTCGGCGCGGTGCGGCCGGCGTGGAGGGAATACTCCGTGGTGGCGATCGTGTCGCAGTAGACGTTCGCGTCCGTGATCGTCTGGACCTGCGTGCCCCCGACGATCTCCCACTGCCAGGCGAGCGTGAAATCGTCCATCGCATCGCCCGGATGGACGCCGGTCCGGGCCGTCATCGCCCGGACCGTGGCGACGTCCGCGTCCGCATCGATCCCAAACCGCCAGCGGGCCCAGTTCGCGCCTGTGGGCACCTCCCAGATCGCGCAGTTGGCGTCGGGCAGCGCGGCGATGGCCGCGTAGCCCCGTTTGTTGACGGCCGGGTCCCCATGGCAGGCCGACAGCTCCGCGATGCAGAGGTAGGCGCCCTGGAACGTGGTCGCCTGGGTCGGCGTGATCCGGGTCCGGTCGTAGCCGATCTCCTGGGGGGCGAGCAGCAGCGGGACCGCCGCGCCGATCACGACCGCCGCCAGGAGGGTCAGAGGTTTCGGTCTCATCGAGAGCTCCTTTCCGGTTCTGTAAATCGGGCCGGGGCCGTATTAGGCCGGCCCCGGCCGCACCACAAGCACCACAGGAGAGACTTGCCCGTCCCTGTCAGCCGCAGAGGGCGTAGATCGTCGTGATGTCGAACCTCGTGTCGCCGGTGATGTTCGCCCCGCCCGTCTTGAGGACGACGTCGGTATCGTTCGGGCAGATATAGCCGACCCCGACCGTGCCGGCCGTCCAGACGCCGGCGGCCGTGATCGTATAGTCGCCCTGGCGGGGCAGGAGGACCTGCACGCCGGCCGCGGCCATGGACGTAATGCCGCCGGCCACGATCCAGCGATCGTCGTCGCCGCCGACGTCGTTCAGACCGCTGTCGCCGATCTGTCCCGTCACCGCCCCGGTCATCGCCGCATGGACGAGCAGCCAGGCGAGCGGCATGGCCCCCTTCGGCAGCCGGGCGATCTTGATCGTCGAGCCCGACTCCAGGGCCTTGGCCATGTAGGCCATCTGGGCGCAGATCTTCGCCTCCATGAATTGCTGGGGGATCAGGTTGGGCATGATCCCGTTCACGCGGACCGTCACGATGGTCGCGACCACATTTTCCGCTCCCATTGATACACTCCTTTCAGAAGAGACATCCTGAATTCCAAACCCCAAGGCCCCCGAAACCGCCGGTCCCGGTCAGAGCGTCTTGAGGAAGATCTCCACGACGCCCGGGCCCTTGAGCCGGGTCGCGCCGCAGAACTGTTTCGCGTAGAACTGCCGCATCATCCGCTTGTCGACCCGCGTATCGACGCGGAGGGTCGTGTTGAACTTGCCTTCCCCGGTCGCGCAGATGACGGCGTCCCGCTGGTAGGCGTAGCACGCGATCGCCTCGGTGTCGATGACCGACGCGGTGAACATGCTGTCGGCCAGGATGATGAACTCGAAGGTCAGCAGCTTGGTCACCTTGCCGTCCTTGATATCGCGGACGGTCCGGTACTCCTCGGACCCGTACGTCGTGTCCTTGAGGAGCTGGTTGAGGTTCTGCTCGTTGCAGATGAAGACGCGCCCCTCTTCCGGCACGAAGGCGTTGCCGAGCAGCTTCTTGCAGGTGAGCAGCTTGTCGATCGACAGGTACCCGGCTTCCGTGTTGGACTCTTCCGAGCCCGCCGTGACGAGGGTGCCGTCCGAGTTGACGATCCGGCACTCGCCCGCGTCGTAGTTGTTGACGGTCGTGGCGCCCTCTTCGCCGCTGTAGGCGGGCCCGCCGAGCGCGGTCAGGATCTTGCGGTCCGTCCTGCGCCCCGTGGCGGCCTGGAGGGTCTGCATGTACTGGCCGCCCGGATCGGCGACCATGTTGATCTCGTCCTCCTCGTCGAGCGGCAGGCCCTTGTCGGCCCCCGTGATCTGGAGGCGCCGCCTCATGTGCTCGGGATCTTCGAGCGGCGTGTCGCCGTGACGGGTGTTGATCTCTTCGAGCTCCGTCGCGCCGATGTAGTTGTAGTATTTGGATTTGGCCGCCTGGGTGGCGGTCCGGGCGGTGCGGAAGAGCTTCGATTCCCGCTGTTGATACGCGATCTCAAAGCTCCGCACGTACTCCTGGAAGTAGACGGTGTTCGGTTCGCCGGCCATGATGGACCCAGCCTTTCCAAAGGTGTGACGATGGAATCGCTGGGTCCCCCGCCCCGAGGGGCGGACCCATCCACTGCCGCTTCACGCCCGGTCGGCGGCCTGCTTTCGGCGTGCACCGGACCCGCCCGCCGGCGAACGACGCCGGCCGGGTCCCCCGGAGGACTATGCCCGTGTCAAAGAGCGAATCCGATTCTATCCGAACTCCTCCGATCCGTCCAGAAAAAAAGACGGATCAATTCAAGTCGAGCCCCCGCTTGATGACGCCCTTGACCACGGAGAGCTCCATGTCGTAGGCCTCGGCCGTCTGCACGATGGCCGCCGCCGGCTCCAGCGTCCCACGCGGTCCAACGGCTATACGCAGAAAACAGGCCATGTAATAGTCCAAGATCTCTTTGTCCGGCTTCTTCCGCTCTTTCGGGTCGCCGAAGGCCTGGGCCTCCAGGTGCTTGCGCAACTGCCGCATTCGATGCTGCCAGTCTCTGAAGTCCCCCGGGTCTGGGGCGAGGATTTCGATGATTTCCCTCACGGCTTGTTCCATGTTCATGGTGGATTGCTTTCTCTCTGTGGTTGAAGGTTGCCGCTCAGGCCGCCCCGGCCTTCGCCCGGGCGACTCCGGCTGAGCGCCGGCGACGGTGGTCGCCGAGGGCGGCGGAGGGGATGGCGACTCCAGGCCCTCCAGGTCGATGCGGTCGCCGAGCCGGTCGATCCGCTCAAGCAGTCGGTCGGGAAAGCTCTCATTGCGCTTCGCCTGTTTGGCTGTCTGCCCCGCGATGTGCAGCAGTTCTCGAATGGCCTCTTCCATCTTCATGGTTGTTTCCTTTCTCTCAGTGCTTGTGGGTTGCGGGATCAGGCCGCCCCGGCTTTCGCCCGGGCGACGAGGCCGAGCAGCTCCGTGTGGCGTTTCACGGCCTCTTTGTGGCCGGGGTCGGACTCCCGGTAGAGCGGCCCGTTCGGATCGTTTTCGAGCTTCCTGATCTCCGTCTCGGCCGCGGCGGCGACGTCGGTCGGGACGATCGTGTCGAGGTCGGGCTCCGCCTCGGCCAGGCGGGCGGCGATGCCGTGGAGCCACTGGAGGGCGTGCGGATCGTCGAGGAGGCCGAGCGCGTCGATGGCGGCCCGGTCCGCCGGCGCGACGGTGCTCTGCAAGAGGCCCTGGACCAGCGCCTTGTTGGCCGCGAAGATGTGCCCCGGCCAGGTCTGGGCGAGCGTCTGCATCCGGGTCGCCCGCGCGGTCGTCTCCGCGTCCCGCCCCGCCTTCAGGGTGTTCGCCACGAGCTGGTTGTACCCGGTCATCAGGGCCCCGAACTGCCGGTCGCTGAGGCCGGCGGTATGGGCGATCTTCTGGACCTCGGCGATGAACTCCGGCGGGGCCGCGTCCTTGGCGTCCAGGCCGGCCGCCGCCAGGGTCGGCAGGGTGTACGCGGCCGGGTCGGCGGGCCGTCCCAGTCGATCGTAGACGGTATTCCAGGCCGCGTCATCCGCCCCCTCGGGAGGCACGGGCACGACGTGGGCGCCCCGCATCTTCTCCAGGCTCGCCCAGTTCGTCAACGTATCCGTGAAGGATTTGTGGGTCGCGAGCTGGGCGTTGTTGCGGCATTCCTCCGGCACCGCAGAATGGGTCAACCAACCCTCCGCGTACGTGCCGTCCGGATTGACGATCGCGGCTGGTCCCGGCGGTGGTGTGGGTGTCGGTGTGGGTGTCGGCGTCGGCGTCGGGGTCGGTACCGGGGTCGGTGCCGGGGTCGGTGCTGGTGTTGGTGCTGGTGTTTGTGCTGGTGTTTGTGGTTGCATGGGTCAGGCTCCTGTTGCTTTTCGGTGTTCGATCTTCGGTCTTGGCTCTTCTTACGGCCGGCCCAGCGCCTCGCGGGCCCGGCGGATGTCGGCGCAGGTGATGTTACCCGCCACGCCCCCGCGATTGAGGGCATACAGGACCTGGCCGTCCGGTTTCGTCGCGTCGTCCGGCAGGATCGCGAAGGGGGCGAGCGCCCGGCGCAGCTCCTCGACACGCGGCTGGATCGCCTTCAGATCGGCGAGCACCTCGTCGTACGGCCGCCGGCCGCCGGCGCCCTTCTCTTTCGGGTCCACGGTGTCCTGGGGCGCGGCCTTCGGGCCGACGGCGGCCGTCGGGCCGTCCGGAACGATCGGCTCGTCCAGGGTGGATTTGTCAGGGTCTTTCGGCATTGCCATGTTCGGGTCCTTTTGGATAGAGAAAGTCGTCCTTGACGGGACCGGTCCACATCGGATCGACCCCGTGTTTCATTGGCAGGCCGGAAGGCGCCTGCATCATCGCCACGAGCTCCGCGTAGGGCATCGTGAGGAAGTTGACGATCGCGTTGACCGGGTCCTGGCGGCCCAGCAGAAACGCCGTCGTGTCGGGCTCGCCCGGGACGAGCACAGCGCGGCCGTGCTGCACGTAGCGCCGCAGCCAGGCGAGGACGAACTGCCCGTCCTCCCCGGCGAAGAGCCGGCCGATCGCGGCCTGCAGTTGGATCCTCGGGTCCGCGGACGAATCGGCGAGGTCCTGCTCCGCCTCCCGCAGATCGCGCTCCGTCAGCTCGGGCTGCATCATCAAGCCACCTCCGCCAGGATGCTGTTCGGCGCCGCCGGCCGGCCCAGCTTCTCGGCCGTCTCGGCCGCGAGCTTCGCCTGCTCCAGCGCCTGCTGCTCCGCGGCTTTGCGGGCCCGCCACCGGCGGATCGCGTCACGCTCCGTCACCGACCGCTTCCATCGCTCCGGCACGGCCATGTTGTCCCCGATCCCCCGGCTCATCTCATCGAGCGTGTAGTTGTCCCAGACGGTCCGGTCCACCTCGGCCAGCCGCGAGTTCATCACCCACAGGTCGCTCATCGACTGGAGCTCGGCGTACTTGATGGCGAGGGCGAGCGGGCTGATCAGCTCCAGCTGGTACTCGTACTCGGGCAGCGCCTGCCCGCCGTACCGCCAGCCTCGAATCCCCAGCTCCCACTCCGTGAGCAGCTCCAGGCACAGGCGGATCAGCGGGGCGAACAGCTCCGCCCGCAGCCGCCCGAAGACGGGGATCGCGATGTCGAAGGACTTCTCCAGGACCGTCACGACCTCCTTCGCCGTCCGCTGCTTCTTGTCCGCGAGCATCCGGAAGACCTCGGCCATGTAGGCCTGCGCGATCTGCATCCCATAATACTCGAAGACGAACTGGGCGATCCGGTGATCCGTCTTCAGTTCCAGGTATTCGGGCTTGACGCGGTCCGTGGCGCCCATCCTCGCCAGGATCAGCGAGCCCGGGGAGCGGTCGAGCGGATGAAAGCTCCCGTCGTCCGGCGCGATGGTCGGCGGGTCCATCGCCTTGGCCGCGTATCTCAGGACGATTTCGCTCGCCTTGTCGAGGCAGCGGATCGGTCCGTAGGCCATATCCGTCGGCCCCAGGCCCCAGCGCATCCCGGTCGGCCGCCAGAATCGCGAGACCACGTACCGCAGCCGCCGCGTGCCGCCCATCTGCAGGAGCCGGTTCGTGCCCTCCTCGACCCAGAGGCTCTCGTAGGGATAGCCCCGCGAGACGATGCCGGAGGGCTCCCAGCGCTCGTTGGGCCGGCAGATGTTGACGTAGTCCTTCGTCGCCGTGTAGGCGGCGGGGTCCAGCCGGCGAAGCTGGTCGGCGAGCTCGGGATCGATCTTCTGCAGGCCCCATTTCTTCGCGGCCTGGGCCGCCGACAGTCGGCGCTCCAGGAAGATCGTGTTGGGCCTCTGCTGCTCGTCCGTGTCGAAGACGTACTCCTCCAGCGGCCGCGTGCTCAAGCAGAAGGGGTTCTCCTCGCTCCGCTTGACGCCGACGCAGCAGGTCCCCATGGCGAGGTCCTCATAGGCGTTGTGGATCTCCGTCTCCCAGTTCGTCGTCGCGAACGCCTGATGGAGGCGCTCCGTCCGCTCCGCGAGGGACCGGCCGTAGGCCCGGTCCCGCTCCAGCGCCGAGCCGACCGCCGGGGCCAGGATGAACCAGTGCCGGTTCGGCGGGGACATATGCGTGTAGAGGTTCGCCGCGAACTGCGTCGCGGCCAGCATCCCGGTGCAGTCGTACTTCTCGCGGTAGGCGTTCGACGACGGCGTCAGGGGCGAGTCCATCGTCGCCTTGTGGGGGATCGTGTACTCCGCGCGTTTCTGCCAGTAGGTCAGACGCTGCGCCTTTTCCGCCTTCAGCGCGCCGTGCTGCGCCATGAGTTGTCGGATCGCTTCGGCTCGGTCCATCGTCGGAGAAATCCTAAATCCTAAATCCTAAATCCTAAATCCTACTACCTTCCCACCAGGGCCGGCATCCGGGACATCCACTGGGCCGCCGACTGCCAGAGGTTTCCGTAGGGCCGGCTGCTCGACATCGAGCTCGGCGTCTGCCGCCGGCCCATGTAGATCATCGGGTCCAGCAGGCTCGGCGGCATGGGGCTCGTATCGTTCGACCAGCTCACGCGCTCAGCCTGCCCGAAGTGCCAGGGTGAGCCGGTCCGGCCCCCGGGGCCCCCCGGCATCATGTGTCCCCCCGACTGCTGCCAGGCCCAGGGGGTTGCATAGGGACTCGCCATTGTGATCGTCTCCTTTACGCCCGGTCCGCGAAGAGCGGCCAGTGCGAGCGCTGGACGGCTTCACGTTTCGGGGGCCGCCAGCCGCAGAGGGTCATTCGCTCCCGTTCCTCAAGCGAGCACTCGCCGGCGACGTCGTTCCAGTCGCGGCACCCGCGGCACGCCGCCGGGTTGTGGTCGCCGCCGCCCGCGGCCGGACCGGCGTCGTCAGCGCCCGCCAGAGTCGTTGGATGGTCGTAGGGTCTCATGCGCGCCTTCATTCAAACAAGTCAAAGCCGCGCCCGCCCCTGGGGCTCGATTCCGTGCTGCGCAGCAGTATAGGCGTCTGGCGTTTGCCCGCCAAGAGAAAATTCACGAAAGCGTGGCGAAAATGGTCCGGGCCCGTCCAGACGTAGAGCGACTTGAGGTCCCCGGTGAGCGGGTCCTTGCGGACGATCTTCGCCATGTTGGCGCAGTGGGCCGCGAACTCGCGGACCGCCCGCGTCGCCGTCGGCAGACGGAGCTTGCCCGGCTTCGTCAGGTAGTAGTGTGTGCTGTCGAGCGCTTCCGTCCGGTTGATCGTCACGAGGCCCGTCTTGAGGTCGTAGCGGGCCGACCCGACGCTCTCGATATACTTGCTCAGCCAGACCTGGCCGGGCCCCTCCGCCTGATACCGCCGCGCTGCGTGCAGGTCGGGCTCGTTGTCGATCGACGTGACCTCCGCGTGGAACACCTTCGCCACGGTCTTGAGCGCCT
>DATKXP010000697.1:0-4860 GCA_035529015.1 Phycisphaerae bacterium
GGCTTGTCCGCCAGTGTCTCATCCGCACTGGCGGACAAGCCGCCAGTGGCACCCCCGAGAATACACAGGACCTTTCTGGAAACGGCACTGGCCGCCGGCATGGCCGCGCCGGCGGCGGCGATGGAACCGGCCAACCCCAAACTCAATGCCACCGCACGCAAGGTGCTCGACTACCTCGAGTCCGTCTACCAGAAGAGGATGCTCAGCGGCTACAACGTCTACGTCCACACGCCCGACGACTACGAGCAGACCGGTAAGCAGGCCGCCGTCTGGGGGCGCGACATCCGTTGGCTCGGCGACAACGCGGGCGAGTTGGCCGAACACGCCAAGCGCCACGGCTACATCCTCACGCTTCACTGGCACTGGTTCTTCGACGGCGACTCCGCCTGGCAGGGCAAACGCAAGAAGAAGGTGGACGTCGGCCAACTCGTCACGCCCGGAACGCCCGAGCACGCGCAATGCATGAAGGAACTCGCCAAGGCGGCCGACACCCTCCAGGCCTTCGAGGACGCCGACGTGCCCATCCTCTGGCGGCCGCTGCACGAGATCGATGGCGGATGGTTCTGGTGGACCGACAAGGCGAACCCCGCCAATACGGCGAAACTCTGGCGGATGATGTTCGACACCTTCACCGGAGAGCGGAAACTCGACAACCTCATCTGGGTCTACAGCGCAGGCGTCGGCAAGAAGAAGACGGCCGACGACCGCAAGGGCTTCTACCCGGGCGCCAAGTACGTGGACATCTCCGGCATCGACGTCTACGGCGTGGACTTCCGCACCGACGTTGACCCGTACCGGGCCTACTACGACGTCATGGCCGAGGTCTCGCCGGGCAAGATGCTCGCCATGGGCGAAGGCGACGCCATCCCCGACCCCGACAAGACCCAGGCCGGCACACTGCCCAAGTGGCTCTACGCCATGCCCTGGTGGGGCGCGCCCAGCGGCAGGCGGCCGGCCGACTGGGCGCTCTTCACGATGCGCCACGACGTCGTGGTGACGCTCGACGAGATGCCGCCCCTGGGCCCGGGGCCGATAGCCCCCCAGGTCGGCATCCTCGAGCCGCGCGACGACGGGTCCGCGTGGTTCCCCGACAAGCCGCCCGTCCTCAAGGCCTACGCCGTGGACCGCGACGGGAAGGTCCGGCGCGTCACGTTCCTCGCCGACGGCCAACCCATCGGCACCGTCGATGCCGCGCCGTATACGTTCACATGGAAGAACGCCCCTGCCGGCTGCTATGACCTCACCGCCCAGGCCGAGGACGACACCGGCCTGAAGACCACGTCGAATACCATTCGCGTTGGCGTCGGCATGGTGGACCTGGCGCGCGGCAAGCCCGCGGTCGCCTCGTCGGGAGAGACGCCGGAGGCCGCCGTCGATGGCAACTACTTCACGTCCTGGTCCGCCGCCAAGAGCGACGCGGCGTGGCTCTACGTGGACCTCGGTGCCGTGCACCAGATCGACCGCGTCAACCTGCTCTGGGGCTGGAAGATCCACCCGAGCGCGTTCACCATCGACGTCGCCCGCGCCGAGCCCGACAAGCCCGCCGGTTGGGCCACCGTCCACAAAGCAACCGACCGCCCCTATAAGACCTGGGAAGCCACCGACCGCATCCGCTTCGATGCCGTCGAAGCACGCTACGTCCGCGTCTCAGCCACCAAACGCGCCGCCAATCAGACCTGGTCCGGCTACCAACTCACGGCCCTCGAAGTGCCGGTGAAGACGCCCTGAGCCGGAAAGGGCTTGCCAGGGCAAGGTCAAGCATTTCGGGAATGGTACTGACGCGTGTGATGGCGGTTCCCATGGCAGCAGGGGAACGAGTTCCGAAGACACCCATAACCGCCCTCGTGTCAAGGGCGATCTTGCCCCGGAAGGCGTGTTCACGCAGTCGCTCGCTGTTGTCGTTGTTGTTTCCCTGGTGCTCGTCGTTGCTGTTGCCGTTGCTGTTCCTGTTGCTGCATCGCGTGCCTTCTAGACACGCATTCCCACCGTGTCCGCTTTTCCGTCGTTCGGACCGTGCATTATTCTTGTCGTAGGTCGTACGGGCCCAATCACAATAGCGGCGCATCGAAGACGGCTGTCCGAGATGATCGTCTGCGAGCGTCTCCCTCGCCAGTCCCCAGGAGCGGGCCCCGTACGACCTCCATCAGGCACGCGTCGTATTTGTCGCTTCCGGGCGGTCTCAGACGGCCGCGTGCTCGGCATGCCACCGCTTCAGACGCACCCAGCAGATGCCCGCCAGTTTCCGCGCCACCGCCACGCGGGGATTCGCGGGCCACGATACGTAACTCATGTCTGGCCGCTGGCCGTGGCGGGTGGCGTGGGCGGGCGGGACGGCCGCGCTCGGGCGGCCAGGTTGCTCACGTGCGTTCGGCCCGTCGGGTCAGTCTGTTTGAGCCATTGGGCCAGGCAGGTTCGCAGCCGTTCTTCTTCTCCGGCGGCCGCCGGAGAGCCGGCCAGGTTCTTCGTCTCCAGCGGGTCCTCTTGCCGGTCGAACAGCATGTCGCCGTGCTTGCGGAAATCCCATTGAGCGTATCGCCGCCCCGGGTCCTGCCAGACGCCCAGTTTGTACCGCTTGGAGACGACCGTCACCTGCGACCAGTTCTCCGAGACGAGGTACGGCCTGTCGAGCGGCTTGCCTGTCCGCAGCGTCGGTGCGAGGCTCAGGCCGTCGAGCCTCCGCGCGGCGGGGGGGCGTTGAAGGCCCGTCAGGTCCAGGAGCGTCGGGTACAGGTCGATCAGCGAGGCCAGGTCGTCGCGGACGGCGCCGGCCTTGAAGCGTCCCGGCCAGCGGAAGATGAGCGGCACGCGGAGCGTGTCTTCGTACACGTTGTGTCCGACCGCGCACTTCTCGACCATGCCGTGGCCGGCGACGAAGTCGCCGTGGTCCGATGCGTAGATCACGATCGTGTTGTCGTCGAGGTCCAGCCGCTTCAGTTCGTCAAGCACGGCTCCGATGTGATGGTCGATCTCGCTGACCAACGCGTAGTAGTACGCCACGTACCGCCGGTAGATGGCGTGGTCCTTCGCCGCCGTGCCGCAGTTCCACGGCGGGGTGGTCTTCTGCCGCCAGTTTCGCAGGGCGGGGGGCAGATTGGCGACCGGCTCGGAGACGTTGGCGGGGAGTTTGATCTTGTCGATGTCGTAGAGGGCGGCCCATTGCGGCAGGGGCGTGTAGGGCTGGTGGGGGTAGATGAACGAGCACCAGCAGAAGAACGGTTGGCTCTGGCGCTTGGACCGTCGCAGGAAGTCGATCGCCTTGCCGGCGGCGTAGGCCGTCGTGCGGTTGGCGGGGTCGGTCCGGGAGAGTTGCGCCATCAGAGGCGCGGCGTGCGAGTGCTTGAAGTCCCGCTCGTGGGAGTCGAACTGGCCTTTCTCGCGAACCCAATCCCCGTAGTTCTCGTCCGAGGGGTCCTGCTTCGGCGAGATCGTGGTGGCCGAGGCGTCCCACCCGTCTTCGCGCAGGCCGCGGGGCAGGTGCATCTTGCCGAACGCTCCCGTGCGATAGCCGCCCGCCCGAAGGAACTTGTGCAGCGGCAGGAGCCCGTCGGGCTCGGGCGGGGCGTCGGCGTTGTACAGCACGCCGGTGGTCCGCGGGTACAGCCCCGTGAACATGGCGGTCCGCGACGGCACGCAGATGCCGTCGGGACAGTAGGCGCGAGAGAATCGCACGCCCTCGCTTGCCAGTCGGTCGAGGTGTGGCGTGCGGACCGTGTCATGCCCCGCGCAGCCCATCACGCCCGCATGGTGCTGATCGCTGAACAGCAGCAGGACGTTGGGTCGGTCGGCCGTCTTGCCCGCCGCGCCGAGCATCTGCGGGGCCGCCAGCACGGCAGCCGCCGCGCCGGCCGCCTTCAGAAAATCCCGTCGTCTGTGCACGGTCAATCCTTTAACCCGGGATTCTTCATACGAATTTCCGCCCAGGACCGACGTGGGCCTTTCCAACGATTCTATCGCCGGCCGCGAGATCGGCAAGCAGTTCTTCCGCTCCGCTCCAGGTCCGGCCGAACCGTCTCCCCAACCCCCGAAAGTGTCAACCATGTGCCCGGTCTAAAGTGTCAACGATGTAACCGGTTGCACAGAATGCGCCCCTTTCAGGCTCAAGCCGGTGCGGTTCATTCCGCGGGCCGCAACATGGTCACCCTTCGGGCTGACCATGCCACCCGCCCCCCGGCCCGGATTTTGTTAGAGTTCTAACAATCTCCGCCGCCGTTTCCGAGACGTAAGTCCTTGTCTCGCAAGGCCTTACGCAGGTCGCCCGATTTCGGCCTGACATATTCCATTCGGGCCATACGTCGAATCCCCTCTTGCGCGGCCAGTTGGCCATTTTCGCCGTTTTTGATAGCGCCAAGGCCGTTTTTGGCCTCCCGATTTTGTTAGAGTTCTAACAAGTTGCCGTGCCTCCAGCCTCCGGCCTCCGGCCTCCAGCCTCGTCTCTCCCCGCCTTTTGTATACTTTAGCGCATATTGACCCCGCTCCACGTAGGTTAAAAAAGGGGTAAAAAGGAGCAAGAACGGGGTAAGTTTGAGCAAAAAGCGATCAGAAACCGATCAAAACGGAGCGCTTTTTGCCTTGCCTATCTTCACATTCGGGGCCCGAATCGGCGTTTCCAGGCCAGAAACGGGGTTCGACACCCCGAAAAGCGCCATTTTGGGAGGTCTCAAGAAACGCCGTTTTCGTAAAGTATATATCGGTGCCGGCCCGAACTAGCCCCAAGCGTGAGAGTCAAGTCCTGAGAGTTCTGTAAAATGGCATCTCCTCGTTGGGCGGCGTGGGGCCTGCGGAGGCCGAGGGGACCGAGGCCGGAGCGGGCCCCACGCTCAGGCCACCGACCGCGCCGCTGCGGGCCCGGCCGCTCCGGGC
>DATKXP010000698.1:0-4774 GCA_035529015.1 Phycisphaerae bacterium
TTCCTTCCGGAGGCGCACACGGACTTTCTGTATCCGACGCTGGCCGAGCAGTTCGGCTTCCTGGGCGCGGCGGGGGTGGTGGTGCTCTACGGCCTGATCTGCCTGTTCGGCGTGGACGTCAGTTTCTCGACCACCGAACCGTACGGCAAACTGCTGGTGGTGGGGGTGGTGTCGCTGGTGGCGGCCCAGAGTTTCCTGAACATTGCGATGAGCATCGGCCTGATGCCGATTACGGGCATCCCGCTGCCGCTCATGTCGTACGGCGGGTCGAGCCTGGTGAGTTCGTTTCTGGCGCTGGGCCTGCTGGCGAACGTGGCGGTGCGCCGGCTGTACCTGATCGCCCCGCGACCGTTTGAGTGGCGGGAGTGAGGCGAAATCGGAAAGCGCAAACCGGAAGGTTCCCCGCCGCGCCCGCCCCGGCGGGGGGCACGTGCGCGGCGCGTGGGCCGGGCTCAGACATTCCGCCCGGAACTCTCGCCGCGCGGCGGGTTTGAACCCGTGAGAACGTACAAGCAGAGCGGGGGCCGGGCAGCCCCGCGGGAGGCAAACGCATGGCCATCGGCAACCGGAAGGTGACGCGACGCGCCTTTTTGGCGTCCTCGGCGGCGGCGGGCGGCCTGCTGGTCGTTCCCAGGCACGTGCTGGGCGGCGAGGGACAGGTCGCGCCAAGCGAAACGTTCGGGTCGGCCCTGGTCGGCTGCGGCGGCCGGGGACCCGGCACGCACGGGGATCTGAAGGAAAAGCACGGACTGGCGACCCACTGCCTCGCCGCCTGCGACGTTGACCTGAACCGCGCCAAGGGGTTCCAGAAGCGGATGGGTCCCAGTTGCGAGGTGTACCAGGACTTCCGCCGGGTCGTCGAGCGCAACGACATCGAGGTGGTGGCCATCGGCACGCCGCCCCACTGGCACGCGCTCATCTCCATCGCCTGCATGGAGGCCGGCAAGGACGTCGTCTGCGAGAAGCCCGCCACCCGCTTCGTCGCCGAGGGCCGGGCGCTGGCCGACGCCGAGAAGCGCTACGGCCGCATCTACCAGGTGGGTACGTACGGCCGGTTCGGCATGAGCCAGAACGAGAGCAACCGCACGATGCGCAAACTCATGAAGAGCGGCCTGCTGAAGCCCTGCAAGGGCCGGTATGTGAGCCGAGGCGGCTTGAAGGTCAAGCAGTGGAGCGGCCGGCTCGACGTCGCGCCCCAGCCCGTTCCCGAGCACCTGGACTGGGACCTGTACTGCGGCCCGTCGCCGGTGAAGCCGTTCCATCCGCCCCGTCACGGCGGCACGCACCGCTGGTACTGGGACTACGAGGGTGGCGGCCTGGGCGACATGGGTCATCACAAGTTCGACCCCATCACCTGGCTGTTCGGCAAGGACGACACGGCCCCGGTCAAGATCGAGGCTCACGCCCCGCCACCCCATCCGGAGGTCTCCGGCATGTGGGGATGGTTCAAACTGACCTATGGCGACGGGTTCGAGATGGTCGTCGAGAGCGGCGAATGGGGCGAGTCCGCGGGCCTGACGAGCGTCCGGCCTTCCACCGACGACCTCAGCGAGGGGGACAAGAAGAAACTCGATGCCATGCCCGACCCGAAACCGTGCGTCGGGTTCGGCGAGGCCGTCAAGACCCGCCAGAAGGCGGGCGGCCACGCCGAGGCCGCCCATCGCACCGCCTGCATCATGCATCTGGCGAACGTCGCCATCCGCACCGGCCGGACGATTCACTTCGACCCCGTCAAGGAAGTCGTCATCGGCGACGAGGAGGCCAACCGCCTCGTCCACCCGCCCATGCGGGCTCCATGGCACCTGTAACCGGAACCGGAGATACGACCATGGCGAAGACCGACACACTCGCCGATATCGTCGGCCGCGTGCCCGAACTGGACGAGGGCGGCGAGAAGGGCAAAGAGAAAGGCAAACTGACCGGCCCCCCTTGGGCCGACGCCATCCGCGACGTCTACGACCCTGTCCTGGCCGGCGGCAAGGGGGCTGTCCTCGCACTGATCGACATGCTCAAGCCCATCGACGACGGGGCCGACTACAAGGTCCGCTACGCCCTGCACGGCCTGTCCGTCTACACCTGCCGCAAGGGCAAGGAGAAGCAGCGGGCCGACGTCATCGACGCCTGCACCGCGGCGCTCGCCCAGGACCGGCCCGCGCCGGTCAAGGAGTGCCTCGTCTGGGAACTCGAGACCGTGGGCGATAAACGGGCCATCCCCGCGCTGGCCGCGCTTCTGAACGACCCCGCCGTCGGGCCGGACGCCGTTCGCACCCTGGTGGCCATCGGCCACGCCGCCGTCGAACCGCTCCGCGCCGCGCTGGCCAAGGCCAAGGGCGAGATGCGCCTGCATCTGGTCCAGGCCTCAGGGCAATTGAAAGACGCCGCCGCCGTGGCTCACCTCAAGAAGGCCGCCGAGGCCGAAGACGCCGACCTCCGCATCACCGCCCGATGGGCCCTGGCGACCATCGGCGACGCCGGCTCGGCCGACCTGTGCCTGAAGGGCGTCGAGGCCAGGGACTGGGAACGCGTCAAGGCCGTCAAGGCCTGCCTCGTGCTTGCCGAGACCCTTGCCCGAGCCGGGAACAAGCGCGCCGCCGCGGACCTGTACGACCGTCTCAAGAAGGCGTGCTCGACCGACGACCCTTACATCCGCGAGGCCTGTGACCGCGGCCTGAAGGCCGTGGGGTAGGCTCCGGGCCACTCCGAGCCCGGCCTGACGGTCAACGAGTTCGCCGCCCTGCGTTGACCGGGTCGCCCTCACGCGCAGTTCCAGTTTCTTTCGTCCCTCCGGCCGGTTATACTGCGCGGAACGTCTTGGATCGGAAAGGTGCACGCCATGGACTCTCTTTTGCTTCTGATGGTTGCTGCCGCGCTGCTGGCGGTCGTGTGGGTGCCTGCCGTCGCGGGTGCGGCCGTGGTGACGGAGTCGGCGCGGCGGATCCCCGTCGCGTACGACGTGGACGTGGTGGTCGTGGGCGGCTCGACCGCGGGCGTTGAGGCGGCGGTGGCGGCCGCCGAGGCCGGGGCCACGGTCTTCCTGGCCGCCCCGCGGCCGTATCTGGGCGAGGACCTCTGCGCGACGAAACGCCTGTGGCTCGAAGCGGACGAGACGCCGCCCACGCCGCTCGGCCTGAAACTGTTCGCCGACACCGGCGAGGTGCTCGCCGCGAAGGACCCGCGCGCCCTCCCGTTCACGTACGAGGCCGACCTGCCCTCGGCCGGCGTCCACAAGGACCAGCGGCCGCCGCGCCTGACCGACGGGGTTCTCGGTCCCCCCGAGAAGCAGAGCGTCCAGTACGACGGCGACGTGACGATCCTGTGCGACCTGGGCAAGGTGCAGGACGTGGCCGACGTCCGGGCGGTCGTGTTCCACCGGGGGGGCGACTTCGGTCTGGGCGGCGCGACGGTCGAAACGTCGGCCGACGGAAAGACGTGGACCCGTGCCGTCGCGCTGGAAACCGACGGCGGAGACGGCGGCTCGATCACCGCCGGGGCGACGATCGACGCACGCGCCCGCCACGCGCGGCTGCACCTGAAGCGGGCGGAGGGAACGGAGCGGATCCTGGTCGGCGAAGTCATGCTCCTCGCGCCGAAGGGCAAGGTGCCTTCGGACGCGAAGCCCGCCGAGCCCGCCGTCAACCGGGGCCCCGTGCGGCCGATGCACGTCAAGAAGACGCTGGACGAGGCGGCGCTGGCGGCCGGCGTCCGGTTCCTCTTCGGCTGCTATGCGACGGGCGTCCTGACCGACGGCGGCGGCAAGCCGGCCGGCATCGTCATGGCCAACCGCTCCGGGCGGCAGGCGGTCCTGGCGAAGGTGATTATCGACGCCACCGACCGGGCCGCCGTCGCACGGATTGCCGGGGCCGAGTTCCGCCCCTACCCGAAAGGGACGCACGAGTTTCGTCGCGTCGTCATCGGCGGCGAGGTGCAGGAGGCGAAGGGCGTGGCCGGCCGCGCCGTCGGCCTCAAGTTCGGGTCGGCCGAGATCATCGAGTACACGCTCCGACTGCCGATGGCCGACTCTTCGTACGCCTCGTTCGCCGAAGCGAATCAGAAGGCCATCGACGCCACGTTCCACCCGCAGCGGCTGGACGCGTCGGAAGTCCTCTTCCAGGTGCCGCCTGACCCGGTCAAAGGAAAGGCGAGCATGACCGGCGCGTGGCCGGGGGCGGCGGAGGCGAACCTGGACGCCTTCCGGCCGGCGGCGATGGAGCGGCTGTACGTCGTAGGCGGCTGTGCCGACGTGCCGCGCGACGTGGCGGCCCGGCTGCTGCGGCCGACGGTGCTGATGGCCGTGGGCGCGCGGATCGGCCGGGCGGCCGCGGCCGAGGCCAAGCAGGTCGGCAACCTCGAGGGTGTCCGCCTCGCGGGGAAGAAGAGCGAGGCGGCCACGGGTGGCGACGTCAAGGAGTTCCTCGGCGGCCTGCGGCCGACGCAGGGCGATTCGCCCACCGTGCCGGCGGACGAGCGGAGCGTGCCCGTCCTCGGCACTTACGACGTCGTCGTCATCGGCGGCGGGACGGGCGGTGCGCCCGCCGGCATCGGGGCCGGGCGGCACAAGGCCAGGACCCTGGTCGTCGAATACCTGCACGGCCTGGGCGGCGTCGGGACGCTCGGCATGATCACCAAGTACTATCACGGGTACCGCGACGGCTTTACGGCCGAGGCCGACGAGGGCACCAAGGCCATCGGCGCCCGCGTCTGGGGTATCGGCAAGGCCGAGTACTGGCGGCAGGCGAACCGGGAGGCCGGAACCGACGTCTGGTTCTGGTGCCTG
>DATKXP010000699.1:0-3327 GCA_035529015.1 Phycisphaerae bacterium
CGACTGCCTGCAGTTCCGCACCGTGACGACCGATGCGGCGGGCAAAGAGCGCACGGCCCATTGGACCTGCTGGAAGCTCCGCGACGGCGGGGATCTGATGGACGCCACCTACGGCCAGCGGCTCAACGAAGGCAACATCCCTGACGCCAAGGTGGAGGGCGCGCAGCAGGCGTTTGCGGTGGATGCCGACGGCAAGGGTTACGTGCAGGAACTGGCGGTTCCCTGGAGCCTCCTGACCGCCGACAAACAGCCGCTCAAGCCCGGAGCCCGGATGGTCATGACGGTGGAGCCGAACTTCACGGCAGGCCAGTCTGGCCGCATCACCATCAAGGATCTCTTCAAGCCGGGCGTTCAGATCGACCGCGTCTTCACCTTCCAGGGCCCGTGGTGCTGGGGGTATGCCACACTGGAGAAGACGGGCAAGCTGAAGCCCCGGTCTATCCGTCTCTCCGACGGCCGCGAGTTCGCCGTGACGATGGAGGCGGGCCTGCCGGTCGTGAACTGGACGGGGTTGATCCAGAGCAAGGAGCTGCCCGGCTTCAAGCCGCTGCGGTTCGCCATGCCCTTCGACGGCTACGTGTCGTTGAACCTGTTCGCCCCCGACGGCTCGGTCGCCCGCCAGTTGCTGACCTGCGCCTTCTTCGCCAAGGGCGAGCACGAGGTCAAGTGGGACGGCCTGACGACCCCCTACTGGCGCACCCCGGGCCAGCCCGTGGAGCCGGGCGCCTACACCTGGAAAGCCATCGCGCACAAGGGGATCGGCCTGCGGTTGCGCGGCTGGGCCGACAACGGCGGCAGTGCGCCCTGGGACAGCTCGCTCACCTCCAACTGGGGCGGCGATCACGGCGTGCCCCTCTCCTGCACCACCGACGGCGAAAAGGTCTATCTCGGCTGGACCGGTGCGGAAGCCGGAAAAGCCGTGGTGGCCTGCGATCTGCAGGGCCAGGTCCAATGGAAGCACACCCACGGCGGCATGGGCGGCGCCGAGATCGTGGCCGTGGACGGCGGCATTGTTTACGTCAACAAGTGGGCCAACCTGATCTATCGGCTCGACGCCAAGACTGGCGCCTACAGTTCCTGGAAAGGCAAGGACTCGCCCGATCTGCCGATCAAGGCCCTCTTTGAGGCGACCGCCAAGGCGAAAGGGGCGAAAGTGCCCGAGCGCATTGAAGGCATGGATGCCCGGGGCGGCAAGGTCTACGTCAGCGTGCCCATGGGTGCCGGCTTCGTGGCGGTCCTGGACGGCGCCACCGGTAGCGTTCTGAAACTCATCGAACTTGAGAAGCCGGGCTTCATCCGCGCCGTGAACGACGAACTCGTGTACGTGGTTCAGGATCGGCGCAACGTGGTCGCGGTCAACCCGAAGACCGGCGCCGTTAAGCCGATTCTCACGGGACTGGGCGGGGTGGGCGGCGTGACCGCCGACGAGCAGGGCCGCTTGTACGTGAGCGTGCAAGGCAACGTCCAGCAGGTGCAGGTGTATACGGCGGAAGGGAAGCCCGCCGGTGAAATCGGCCGCAAGGGCGGGCGTCCGGCCCTGGGCCCCTGGGTCCAGGACGGGGTGCTCAACCCCGCCGGGCTCGTGGTGGACAAGGAAGGCAAGCTCTGGGTTGCGGAACAAAACGAGACGCCCAAGCGGTTCAGTGTGTGGCAGGCCCGGGCGGGGGCGGACAAGAAAGAGGGGGCCTTCCTCAAGGAGTTCTTCGGCCCCACGCACTACGGCGCCAGCGGCGGCGCGATCAACCCGCGCGACCCGAACGTCATGGCCGGCGAGGGCTGCGAGTGGCGGATCGACCCCAAGACCGGCCGCGACGTCTGTCTGGGGACGTTCGAGAACAGCATCCACAGCTTTGCGCTCTATGCCGATGGCAGCAACGGCAAACTGTACCTGGTGACGATGACGCCCGGGGTTTTCGGGAGCAAGGAAACCAGGCTGACCATCCGCGAGCGGCTGGGCGACGCGAAGTTCGCCTTGCGCGGGAGCATCGTGGTGGCCGACCCCGCGGAGAAGAAGACGGTCTTCTGGGCCGACGCGAACGGCGACGAACAGCAGCAGCCCGACGAATTGGCGACCCATCCGGCGGCGCTGACGATGTTCGGCTACCTGGGCTGGTCGCTCAACATGAACAGCGAGATGACCCTCTACGCCAACGGGCTGCAGTTCAAGGTTGCGGACTTCACGCAATGCGGGGCGCCCCGGTATGACGTCGCCGGCGCCCGCAAGGTTGCCGGCTTTGGCAGCGGCGCGCTGTCCACGCCGGACAACCGCAAGCTGGTCGCGGTGACCGAGACGTTCTTCGAGTGCTACGACGCGGCCGACGGACGACTGCTGTGGAAGTATCCCAATACCTTCTCCGGCGTACACGGCTCGCATAAGGCACCGCCGCCGGAAGCCGGCCTCATCCGCGGCGCCTTCGGGCTGGTCGGCAACGCGTCGCTGCCCAAACCGGTCGGCGGCATCTGGGGCATCAACGGCAACATCGGCGAATGGCACCTGCTGACCGAGGACGGCTTCTACCTCAGCCGCCTGTTCCAGGGCGACCCGTTCAAGACCCAGTGGCCGGACCAGGCCGTGCCGGGCGCCATCCTGGACAACGTGCCACCCGGCCTCGGCGGCGAGGATTTCGGCGGCTCCATGCGCCAGGGCAAGGACGGCAAGGTCTATGTCCAGGCCGGCAAGACCGCGCTCTGGAATGTCGAGGTCACAGGACTGGATGCGATCCAGGAGATCCCGGGCAGCAAGATCACGATAGGCGCCGACGACGTGAAGACGGCCCAGACCTTCCGCGAGAAACAAATGCAGGTCGCGGAAGGCAACAAGAAGTACATGGTCAAGAAGGCCACGGTGGCGTTCGCCGGCAACCTGGATGCGGACTTCAAGGACTTCAAGGATCCCGAGAAGCCGTGGTTCGAGAGGCAGCCGGGCTCGCGCGTGCGGGTCGCCATGGCGCGCGACGAGGCCAACCTCTACATCGGCTGGGAGGTGCAGGACGACACGCCGTGGGTCAACGGCGCGGACGCGCCCGAGTTCCTGTACGCCCGCGGCGACACCGTGGACCTGCAGCTCGGGACCGACCCCGCAGCCGACAAGAAACGCGGCGAACCCGTGAAGGGCGACCTGCGCCTGTCCATCGGCAACTTCAAAGGCCAGCCCACGGCGGTGGTGTACCGCAAGGTCGCGGACGCGAAGAAGCCCAAGACCTTCAGCTCCGGCGTCATCAAGGAATACGTGATGGACAGCGTCGTGGTGCTGACCGAGGCCAAGGTGTCCGTGAAGGTGGACGGCAAGCGCTACGTGGTCGAGGCCGCGATCCCGCTGGCCTCTCT
>DATKXP010000700.1:0-11605 GCA_035529015.1 Phycisphaerae bacterium
GCCTCGCCCGAATCGTCGGGCGGCTCCGGCGCCTTCACCGCGAACTTCTCGACCGGCGTGACGGCGTGCACGTACGTGCCGCCGACGAGAAGGCAGACGCGCTGCGCGGCGGGGTCCACCTTCCGGTCGCGGCACAGGCCCCGGCCGTACCCGTCTTTATCCTTCGGAAGGGGCGCGCGGAGGATGCGGCTGAACTCAGGCCGTTCGAGGTTAAACCAGTCGCTCTCGAACCGCAGGACTCGCTTGCCGTCGCCGTGACACCGCGCGCAGCCCGCCTTCTGCATCTCGGCCACGAGGGCGCCTCGGATGCCTCCCCACGCCTTCACGCTGCACCCGTGCTGCGTGTAATCCCACGTGCCGTGGTAGAGTCCGTTGGTATCGATCCACGCCAGCAGCAGGTCGCGCTCGCGGCGCGAGAGGTCGCCGAAGCGGTCCTTGTGGCCTTTGTCGCCCTTGACGAGGACGTTGGCGAGCGACGCGGCCCCCGATCCGTGGGAGCGCGGCGGGAAGAGCTTGGCCGACCAAAGCGACGTGCCGTTCATGCAGTCGATGCCCGCGATCAGGGAGGCCGTCACCTGGGTCTCGCGGCGGCTGACGAGGTTCTCGTAACTGATGCTGAAGTACTCGGTCCACCCGCCCGTCAGGTCGAGCCGTCCGGCGAACCCTTTCTCTCCGCCGTGGCAGCCGACACAGTGCTTGCCCAGGATGGGCTGGATCATGCTCGGGTAGTCGATGAACCCCGAGCCCCACGACTCGGGCTTGGGGCGGTGGGCTTCGCGCCGAAGCGCGCGGCGCTGCCCTCGCGCTGCGGGCACGCTGTACTTGTGCTCGTGGCAGCCGATGCAGGAGCGCGTGACGCCGGGCGCCGCCTGAACGAAGGTCCGCATGCTCTGGATGAGGCGCCCTTGCCCGTCGAGGGCCTGCCAGTACACGGTCCGGCCCGCGGGCACCTCGAAGTACGCCGACCCGTCGTCCTCGACCGGGACGACGCCGAGGAAGTTCTTGGCACTCCAGGCCAGGACGGCGCTCATGAGGAAGGTCTGGTTCATGGCCCCGCCGGGGGTCGGGCTGGTGCGCGAGGTTTCCTCGATAATGCGGAGCCACTTGACTTCGCCGCGCTTCACGCCCTGGAGACCTTCGTACACGTCCTGGACGAGGAACCGGCCGGTCCGCTGCTTGTCCTCGGTGGTAGCCGAGATGACCGGAGGCCGGCCGCACGGCTTGACGAGCATGGGCGAGTGGCAATCGATCTCGGGATCGGCGTGAACGAGTGCCCTCTGCCCGTTGCGGTGGATCATCACGATGGCGTTGAGTTTGTGGCCCTTGGCCTTGCCGCTGTAGAGGACAACGTCCTCGGAGAGCGGCCAGGGCTCGCACGAGTCGCCGGTATCGACGGTGGGCTGCGCGTGGTCCTCCAGGTTGAAGAGGGCCTCGGGGCCGTTCTTGGCGCGCCAGAAGTCCACGAACCCCACTTTGCCGCGCGGCGGGGCGTTGTGCCGCGTGTACGACGCGGCGACCAGCGCCGGCGCTCCCGGCACCGGCCGCGCATCCAGGAGGGCTTCCGGCCGGACCATGTTGTTCGCGAACAGGGCCGTCTCGTTCGTGCCGTCGGGGAAGACCGTCCACAGCGACTGCTGCGTCAGGGCCGTCTTGTCGATGTACTCCCACCGCCCGAAGAGGATGCGACCGTCCGGCAGGACGGCCGGGTCGAACTCGTTGACGTTGTTCACGGAAATGGGGTGGACGTCGGAACCGTCGGCGTTCATCACGTGCAGGATCGCCACGCCCGAGTTGAAGCACGGCACCAGGCCGCTCGGCCGCGACGAGAGAAAGACGATGCGGCCGTCCGGCAGGTACGCCGGCGCCAAGTCGTGAATGCCGGCGCTTCGTCCCTTGTACGCGGCGCAGTGCGGCGTGGGGTCGGTCACCCGCCGCAGGCCCTTGCCATCGACGCCGATCTCGTAGATGCTCGTCGACCCGTCCGCGGTGGGCTTGTAGCAGAAGAGGAGCCGTTTGGCGTCCCAGGAGAGTTCGGGGTCGCTGTAGATGCCGTCGCCGAGGGTGCCGGGCGTGGTGGCGTCGATGACGGGCCGGATCCGATGCCGGTCCGGCGGGTCCGACGGATTCTCCAGGACGTAGATGCCACCGCCCGGCCGCCACTTGTAGCACGTGTCGTAGATGTGAATGCCGACGTAGTTGAGGCGTTTGACGAACAGCATCGGCGCATCGAGCATCTCGATCAGCGCCGTTTCTGCCTCCGACCGGCTCGCGGCGGGCGCGGCCAGACAAGATCCGGCCCACCCGAGCGCACACACCAGACCGACACACGCGACCACCAACCCCGTTCGCCTCAACCGTCTCACGGAATCACTCCCGGGCGTGCCCCTGTCGTGCTTCCCAATCCGACCCGCGAGGCCGGATTCACGCCCCAAAGTATACCCCCAAAAGCCCCGGAATGCCAAGTGCGTCAGGTGGGCGCCTCGCATCAGGGCCTGCGTCCCGCGCGGCGGCCTTTCCAAGTCTGCCAGGAACCGCGAGCGTGGTGGCCTGGGAAGGCCACCACGCGGAGGTTCTGAGACAGTCGCCCGTCACGCCTCTTCGACAATCGTCAGACCCAGGGCCTTGCCGAATTCGATGAGCGGCTCTTTCACGTCGCCGTAGACCGTGACGCGGTGCCAGCCGAAGTGGTCCCACTGCTGGAAGAGGTTGCCGATGTCGCCGCGGACCTCGCCGACGAGTTGGGTGCGGCAGCCGTACGCGCTGTCGAGGTTGCCGACCGCCTTCGCCTGGTGAATGACCATCTGCTTGCGGCCGGCGCTCGTGCGGAACGACGTGGTCATGTAGCCTTCGGGCAGGAACGATTGGGCGCAGGTGCCGCGGGCGTCGTGGTTGTGCAGCGTCCGGATGCGGTACATGTTGGACGCGCCCTTGGGGCCAAAGGCCTTGGTCGTCGCCACGCAATGGGCATACACGATCTGGTTCTTCGAGGTGTCGAGCACGGGGTCGGAGACGTAGCCGGGCCGCCCCGTCAGGATGCGGGCCATGAGCATGCTAAGCGTGTCGTCGGCCATGGCCTCGCAGACGCCCTGCCCGCCGTCGTTCAGGATCTGCATGAATCCGAGGCACGGGTAGGCGGCCAGCCGCCCGCTGCCGAAGCCGCCCAGGCAGTTCATGGTGACGGTGTCGGTGCCGTGGCGCTTGAGCAGGTCGAGCGTTGCCAGGTAGATGGCGCCCGCTTTGCGGATCCAGTCGGGGGTCGCCTCGACGACCTTGTCGGCTTCCTTGGACCATCGGTCGGCCCATTCGGCGGCCTTGTCGGGATCGGCCTTATCGTAGAGGGCCTTGAGTTCGTCGAAGCCGATGTAGAGGCCCTTTGCGCCGAGGAAATCCTGCTCGGCGCCGGCCTTGCCCCGGCCGACGATCAGGAACCGCGACTTGCGGAACTGCTCGACGCACTTGCCGATGTCGGTCAGCGAGACGGCATCGTCGCGGCACGTCATCTCGCCGGCCTTGGCAAAGGTCTTGCGGTAAACCTGCCAGCACTCCTCGGCGAACGATGCTTGCGTAACGCCCGGCTTCTTCACCCCGGCAAAGCAGCGCGCGACGGCGACCAGGTCGTCGAGCCGCGTGGTTGCGACGCCTGCCGCCGGAATCCCCTGCCGGCACAGAACGCTGTAGCCGCACAGGAACACGCCGGAGCCGCCCAGGAACTCGTCGGCCACGAGCAGAGGCCTCCCCACCTTGCCGATGGGCACAAGCGTCGCCTGGAGGTTCCAGGTCAACGTCACGATGTACACCAGGTAACCGTCCACCTGGTCCTTCATGGCGAGGGCCTTCCCGACGTCGGCCGGATTGCGGACCGCCACGGGCACGAACTCGACGCCGGGGCAGCCTTTCGTCAGGAGGTCGAGCACCTCTTTCTCGCGGGCGACGATATCAAACTCGGGGTGCGGCCAACTCGGTTTCTCCTTCGACAGGAAGATGAGGCCGACGCGAACCGGCTTGCCGTCGGGCGTTTCGGCGGCGGCCGCTGCCGAGGCCAGTCCCCCGGTCGCCAGGGCAACACCGCACCCCTTGACGAAGTCCCGTCTGCTCAGGACGTGACCACAACCGGCACACGAACTGCGGTGACGTGAACCACACATGCCAGGTCCTCCTTCTCCAATGGGACGGCGCGAGTCCGGATCAACCCCGCCGCAGGGGATACGCTAACGCAGAAGGCGGCGCAGGGCAAGCAGAACCGGCGGGACGCCGCGCTCACGCCGGGACGTGGGCGAAAGCGACAGCGATTCCTTGACGGCGAACACCGGCGGCCGGTAGGTTCGTGATTCAGAAACACCGGGAGCGGCCTGCGGCGGTTCAAACCGGGGGTCGGACGCTTGCCACACGGTTCATGAGAGGCGCACTGGAACGCACGGCTGGACAAGCCAGCCGTGCCACACGCGTTGTCGATCGTGTGCCGACCAAAGCGGCGCGGCGGCCTGGGAAGGCCGCCGCGCGGGAGCCACGGCCGGGCCCGAAATCTGGAGCCCATCTGCCAACGGAGGTGCACCATGACTCATCGCATCACTCGCCGCACGTTTCTCAAGTCCGCCGCCGCGGCCGGCGCTACGCTGACGATCCTGCCGTCGGGCCTGGCCGCGACGTACCGGGCCAACTACAAGGTGAACGTCGGCATCATCGGCGTGGAAGGCATGGGCGGGGGCAACCGCAACCACCTCAAAGGGATCAGCAACGACCCGATCGGGGCGAACACCATCGTGGCCCTGTGCGACGTGGACCGCGACCGCCTGGCGAAGTCCGCCGGCGACCATCCCGGCGCCAAGACGTACGCCGATTTCCGCAAGATGCTGACCGAGATGCACCAGTCGATCGACGCCGTCATGGTTTCGACGCCCGACCACACGCACTTCCCCGCCTCGATGCTGGCGATGAAACTGGGGATGGGCGTCGATACCGAGAAGCCGCTGACCCACTCCGTGTGGGAGGCCCGTCAGATGGGCCTGGCGGCCGCCAAGTACGGCGTCGCCACGCAACTCGACAACGAGAACCACTCGAACTCCGGCCTGCGGACGCTCGTCGAATGGGTTCGGGCCGGCGTCATCGGCGAAGTCCGCGAGGTCCACATCTTCACGAACCGTCCCATCTGGCCGCAGGGCCTCGCCAAGCGGCCGCCCACCGAGCCCGTGCCGAAGCAACTGGACTGGGACCTCTGGATCGGTCCGGCCCCGTATCGCGATTACCACAAACACCTGCACCCGTTCGCGTGGCGGGGCTGGTGGGACTTCGGGACGGGGGCGCTGGGCGACATGGGCTGTCACTTCTGGGACTCGGCGTTCTGGGCCCTGACGCTCGGCCACCCGGAGACGATCGAAGCCGTCCAGGAAGGCAACTCACAGGAGACGGGGCCGAAGTGGTCGATCGTGACGTACCAGTTCCCCGCGCGTGGCGAGCACCTGCCGCCCGTCACGGTGAAGTGGTGGGACGGCGGAAAACTGCCGCCTCGGCCCCCCGAACTGGAAAAGGACCGCAAGTTCCCGACGAACGGGTCGATGTTCGTCGGCGAGAAGGGCACGATCCTCGTCCACGACGCCTCCAGCCCGCGGATCATCCCCGACGCGAAGATGAAGGAGACGAAACTGCCCGACCCGTTCATCCCGCGTTCGCCCGGCCACAAGAAGGAGTGGCTCGAGGCGGTGCGAGGCGGCAAGCCCGCCGGGTCGAACTTCACCGACTTCGGCGGCCCGCTGACCGAAGTCGTGCTGCTCGGCAACCTCGCCATCCGCGCCGGCAGGAAGATCGAGTGGGACGGCGAAAACCTCAAGGCCACCAATTGCCCCGAAGCCGACAAGTACATCCGCCGCGAGTATCGAAAGGGCTGGGACTTCTCGCTGCAGGCATGACGTGAAACAAGCCGGGTGGCATGGCCGCGGCGACGTCGTCGTGGCCATGAGCCCGTGCTTCCGGGAGACAGACCATGACGCACACGGTCACCCGCCGCAGGTTCCTGAAGACGGCCGCCGCCGCAACGACGATCACGCTGCTGCCGTCGGGCCTGGCCACAACCTACGCCGCCGCCAATAAGGTGAACGTGGCCTTCATCGGGACGGGCGGCGTGGCGAAAGGCAACCGCAGCCGGTTCAAGCAGATGGCCGACGACCCCGTCGGCGGAAACAACGTGGTCGCCCTATGCGACGTGGACCGCGACAACCTGGCCATCGCCGCCAAGGACCATCCGGGCGCCGCTGCGTGGGCCGATTACCGCAAGATGCTGACCACGCAGAAGGACATCGAAGCCGTCATGGTCTCGACGCCCGATCATACGCACTTTCCCGCCTCGATGCTGGCCATGAAACTCGGCCTGGCCGTGGCCACCGAGAAACCGATGGCCCACTCGGTGTGGGAAGCGCGGCAGATGGCACGGGCGGCGGCAAAGTTCAAGGTGGCCACCCAGATGGACAACGAGCACCATGCCAAGGAAGGCATGCGGCTGGTGGTGGAGTGGATCCGGGCGGGCGCCGTCGGCAAGGTCCGCGAGGTCCACGTCTGGACGAATCGCCCCATCTGGCCACAGGCCATCACGAAACGCCCGCCCGCCGAGCCGGCCCCCAAGAACCTGGACTGGGACCTCTGGATCGGCGCCGCGCCGTACCGCGACTATCACAAGGGTCTGCACCGGTTCGCGTGGCGCGGCTGGTGGGACTTCGGCACGGGTGCGCTCGGCGACATGGGCTGCCACATCATCGACCAGCCGTTCTGGGCCCTGAAACTCGGGAGCCCCACCAGCGTCGAAGCCAAACAGGAAGGCAACAACGCGGAGACGGGTCCGAAGTGGTCGGTCATCACGTACCAGTTCCCCGCTCGGGGGCCCGACCTGCCGCCCGTCACGATGACGTGGTACGATGGCGAGAAACTGCCCCCACGGCCGAAGGAACTCGAGAAGGACCGCAAGGTGCCGAACCAGGGGGTCCTGTTCGTCGGCGAGAAGGGGACGATCCTGTCCACCCATCCGCCGAGCCCGCGGTTGATCCCCGAAGCAAAGATGAAGGCCTTCGAGCGGCCCAAGCCGTTCTTCCCCCGCTCGCCCGGTCACCGAAAGGAGTGGCTCGAGGCGATTCGCGGCGGCCACCCGGCCAGTTCGAACTTCATCGATCACGCCGGAGGGCTGACGGAGGTCGTTCTACTGGGGAACGTGGCCATCCGCGCCGGCGTGAAACTCCAGTGGGACGCCGAAAACCTCAAGGCCACCAACTGCCCCGAAGCCGACAAGTACATCCGCCGACCGTACCGCAAGGGGTGGGACTTCTCGCTCGATGCATAGCCGGCCATCCGAGCCCATAGCGCCCGATTAGTGCTACTTTGTCAACGTCCCTCCGATCCAGGCGGGTGGCAGCGCGGCGGCCAATCCTGGCCGCCGCGCGGTGGGCAGGATTTCCCACCGCGCTGTCCCCCTGGTACTACTACGCCACGTTCCGCGCGGCGGCCTTCCCAGGCCGCCGCCGAGCGGCTCGGCCGCGAACGCAGTTCATGCCTGTTCCTGGTGGCCTGGGAAGGCCACCAGGCGGACAACAAGGCGAAGTCGCGTTGTAGGCTCAGGGGGCCGGCAGTGTCGGCGCGGCGCTTCGCGGGAAACGACCTCACATTTGGGTTACCGGACACCTGGGCCAACGGTATAATAGAAGAGGAGGAGGGCGTGCGCAGCCGTTCAAGGCGAGGAGGCAAGGCGTGAGACGCCAATGTCCCGGGTTCACCCTGGTTGAACTGCTGGTCGTTATCGCGATCATCGGCGTGCTGGCGGGACTGCTGTTTCCGGCCGCCGGCGGCATCTGGGCTTCGGCATACGAGGCCAAGTGCCAGAACCATATGAGGCAACTGGCCGAAGTCATCCGCGGCTACTGCGCGGAGAACCAGGGCAGTTTCCCTCTGCTGCCCCAGGGCCAGGTCCAGGCCAAAGGCAGCGCCAGCAACTGGCTCTACGGCCTGAGGGACGCGGCGGGGAACCCCGACTTCACCACCGGCATCCTCTGGCGGCACAAGTACATCGGCACCGACGAGATCCTGTACTGCCCCAAGGACCGCAACATGGGACTGCCTCGCAACAAGCAGACCGCCATCAAGGAATTCATCTGCAAGAACTGCGGCGCGCCGGTCGCCGCCGCCTCGGCCGTCTGCACCGAGTGCAAGCAGAAGACCGGCACCGAGGAGAGGGCGCCGACTTCCTACGTCATCAACGGGAGCATCACCTACGGGGGCGGCAGCGAGGGCAGCAACCGCGACGCCAGACTGTGGTCGAACGACCCGATGACGGCCGTGCGATCCCGCAACATCGCCGAGTTCGAGCCGACCGACTTCCTCTTCATCGAACAGTCGAGCGGCGTCGAACCCGATGTCACGCCCTCCCACTTCAACACCGGCTACATGACTCCCAACTCCGGCAGGTACGCCCTGACGAACCGGCACCGCGGCGGCGGCTTCGTCGCCTGCATGGACGGGCACGTCGAGCCGTTTACGTCCGAGCAGTTCACCGAGGGCATGAGGACGCTCCCCCAATCAGGCGAATGGTGGCGCGTCGCCCCCCGGCGCCCATCGGGCGTACCCCAAGGCAAGGTGACCCCCGAAGAACTCGGGGCTCGGTGGAACCCAGGCTAAGCGGTCCGACATACGTTTGGCGCGGTGGGTCGGGAGTACCCACCGCGCATCACAGCACACATCCGCGGCGGGTACTCCAGACCCGCCGCGCAGCATCTCCATCATCAGATCGCGCGGCCTGACCCGCTCCTTTCCTGTTTTCGTTGGACGCGCCCCGACGCGACGGGTACACTTCCCGCGCCATGGCCAACCAACCCGATGAAGCCAAGCCCGGTTCGCCCGACACGGGGCTCTCGGAATCCGAGAGCGCGGTGGTCCTGCTCCTCGCCACCGCCGACGCCGCCCTGCGCCGGGCCTGGCGCGCCGCCCGGCCCCCGGCCGGGTTCCGTCTCGAGACCGTCCGTACGCTGGGGCCCAAGGCCGTGGCCTCGCACGAGCCGACCCTCCTGCTCGTCGATGCCGAGACGGCCGCCGACCCCGAAGGCCCCACCGCCGACCTGCTCCGCACCCACGCCGCACGCTGCGTCTGGGTCGGCACGGCCGAGGCGATTGAGCATCTGGACCCGGCGGCCATCCGCGACGCCTACGACGTTCTCGTCACACCCGTCTCGGACGCCGTCCTCGGACGCCGTCTGACCGGATGGGCCCGGAACATCGAACGCACCGCCGCCATCGAGCAACTCGGCCGACGCGTCGAGCGGCTCGCCGAACAGAACAGCCGCCTCTCGGCACGGCTCGCCGAAACCGAACAGGCGACCGAATCCCTGGCCGAGAAGCGCCGGGGCCTCGACCAGGCCGTGAAGCGGATTCACGACGTCGCCGACCTCTCACGCCGAATCAACTCGTTGGACCTCGACCAGATCGCCGCCGTCTGCGTCGAAGAACTGCCGCTCCTGGTGGACGCCACTCGCGCCAGCCTCTACCTGTACGATGCCGCCGGCAACCGGCTCATCCTCCAGAAGAATGCCCCGAAACTGCCGCTCGCCGAACGTGTGGACCTGCGGGCCAACCCGCACAGCCCGACGGCCGTGGCCGTCCGAACCGGCGAACTGCTTCTGATCGGCGACTTCGACGAGTACCAGCGCGCCGCCAACGTCGTCCTGGAGCGCGAGTTCAAGGACCGCTACGCCACCTCCTCGTGCATCATCGTGCCGCTGAAGGGCGGCGACCGGGTGCGCGGCGTGCTGAACCTGGCCGACAAGAAGGACGGCACACGCTTCGACGAGGAGATCGACCTGCCCGTCATCGAGATGATCGCCGAACTCATCGGCGCCAGCATCTACAACGTCGAACTCTACCGCGAAATGGAGCACCGCGCCAAAACCGACCCCCTGACCGGCCTGGCGAACCGGCGAGGGCTCGAAGAGGCCCTTGTCCACGAGACCGACCGGGCCCGACGGTACGGGTCGACCCTGTCGGTCCTGATGATCGACGTGGATCAACTCAAGGGCATCAACGACCGCTTCGGCCACGCCGCCGGCGACGCCGCCCTCCAGAACATCGCCGCCGTGCTCCTCGAAACGGTCCGAAGCGTGGACGTGCCCGGGCGATGGGGAGGCGACGAGTTCCTCGTCGTCCTGCCCGACACCCCGGCCGCACAAGCCCAGCGCCTCGCCGTGCGACTGCGCCAGCGCGTGCGCGAGCGGCCCAGTACGGCCGACGACCAGCCGGTGGTCACCGGCCTCTCGGTCGGCGTGGCCGACTACCGGAAGGACGAAAGCCCCGAAGCGCTCGTCCGCCGCGTGGACCAGGCCATGTACGCCGCCAAAGACGGTGGCCGCGACCGCATCACCACGGCCGAACCCGCCGAGTAAACCACTGGCCCCCACCCGCACGTCACTCCGGGAAGACCGGCGACAGGGCCTTGTACGCCTCGGTGGCCGCGCGGTCGGGTTCGTCGGGATACGTGTACAGTTCGACGGCGGCGGCCCCCGAGTAGCCGACCTCGTCGAGCGCTCCTCGGATGGCGGCAAAGTCGATCTCGCCGCCCTCGCCCGGGATCAGGTGAAAGTGCACGCGATCCTTGATGTCCTCCAGGTGCAGGTGCTTCAGGTACGGTCCGAGGACCCGGGCCGCCTCGGCCGGATCGTCGCCCGCGCACCAGGCGTGACCGACGTCGAGATTCGCCCCCAGCCGCGGATGGTCCACCTCGTCGAGCAGGGCCTTCAAGTCGGCCGTCGTCTCGATGAACTGGCCCGGCTCCGGCTCGAAGGCCAGGTCCACGCCCGCCAGATCGGCCGCCTTGACGACCGCCTCCAGACCCTCGAGCAGCCGCTCGCGGTACACCTCGGGCGCCTCGCCCGAGAGCGGCTGGCCTCCGGTGATCGTTACGACGGGCGCCCCGAGCCGGTTCGCCAGCGTCATCGCGCCGCGGAAGATGTCGAGCCGGTCCTGCCGGTGCTGCGCGCTGGGCGAGATGAGGCTCGGCTCGAACGTCAGTTCCGCCGGCAGCGGCGTGAAGTACGCCATCGCCGTGTTGGCGTTGATGGCACAGGGCCGGAGGCCGAGCGAGTCGAGCCGTTCCTTCAGCCGCCGGGCCGCGTGCTCCGAATACGTCGGCGGGTAGGCGTGCGGATGGTCGGCCAGGATCTCGACCGCCTTGTACCCGGCGGCCGCAATCCTGTCGCATGCGTCGGTCAGCGTGTGTTTGGTGTACGCGTTGGTGCTGAAGGCGAGGTGAATCATCGGTTGCTCCTTGCTGACGTGCCGCGTGATCGGCCCATGTTGGACCAGTTATCGTAATCGGGCGCAAGGCTGGAGGTCAAGCGCGACAAAAGACTGCGTTCCCGCCAGGGCGCGCCGCGGCCTACTTCTGCGGAATGAGCCGCACGAGGACCACGCCGTGGACGAGGACGCGGGTGCTGAACTGGCCGTCGAAGACGCCTATTGTCTTCTGCCGCCAGAGGTCGCGGACGGTGTGCGGGCCGGTGATGCCGAGGTCCGACCAGCGGACAGCGACGGTGCGGGGGACCTCGTCGCGGTTGAAAAGGCCCACCGCCTTCGAGCCGTCCTCCAT
>DATKXP010000701.1:0-3078 GCA_035529015.1 Phycisphaerae bacterium
ACATCAGGGAGTTTGCCGCGGAGCGGATGGTCCTCACCCTCGCGACCGAAAGACGCATCCGAACCCGACTGGCACAGGCTTTTCTCCAAGCCCCGACAACCTGGTTGCAGAGCCGCTACAAGAAACTTTGCACATGCCACCGATCGCACATGGTTGCGACACGTCAGCGGCCAGGCGAGCCGATTCAGGTCGCCGTCATCCCCTTCTCCTGCAACTCCCCGGCATGCCCGACCTGCAACCGGCGTAAGTCCTTCGAGTACTTCATTCGCGCCTGGAAACAACTCTCAAAACAACTCGACAAGATAGATCACCTTTCGCACCTGGTTTTGACCGTCCGCAACTGCCCCTGGGGTGCCCTTTCAGACACCGTACAGCGGCTGCTCCTCGTATGGCAGCGGATGCAGCACGCCGACGACTGGACGAAAAGAGTGTTCGGGTTTTTCTGGGGGCTGGAGATCACCCTCAACCGTCGATCGTGCACCTGGCACCCTCATATCCACGTCCTCTTGCACGCCGCCTATTGGCCGAAAGACCAGTTGAAAGCAACCTGGAAGCACCTGTTGTCCCATCAGTACCTGTACGGAAACTCTCACATCAAGGCGGCAACCAGCAAAGACAGAAACATTGCCCAAGCCGTCCATGAATGCACGAAATATATTACCCCCGGATTTGAGGACCTCGGAACGGCCCCACCGCAGTTGTGGGAACTCGCCCTGGCCCTGCATCAACTTCGGCGCAAGGGATCGGGCGGCACCCTGCGCATCCCGACGAAACCGAAACCCGAGTGGCCGTTCCACTTGGAAGGCGGCTACAAGAAGACGATGGAAATCTTGATAGACCGCGAAGACAGCGTACTGCGCAACGCGATCACGGCGTGCGTCTGGAACGACAGGAAGCGCCTGCTGGAGATCGCCACGTCCTACCCCCCCATCCTCTGGATTCCTACTCGAACCCCGAAGCCGTAAGAAGGAAAAGAGCGGCGGCGCGCGGCGGCAACATCTATCTGGAGGAAAAAGCGAAGCGCCGCCGCGCGCGCGGTTCCTTTGGCCCCGGGCCTTGCGAAAGAGAAGAGCAAGCCCGGAGCCAAAGCCCGCCGCAACCGGGCCGCTTCGGCCGGAACGCTCCGGCCTCGAAGCACGCGGCCCGGAAAGGGCCCTCCCCCGATGCCCGACCAGTGCGTTCCCCGGGTCCCCGCGTTGCGTGGCCGAAGACGCCGTGGCCGCCGCCCGCCCGTCCCCTCCGGCGCGGGGGAGGAGCGCCTCCGGGTCCGGTCGGTCGGCGGCCCCGGCCCCGCCGATGAAAAAGCCTGACGGCCAAATCAGCCGCACCTTTCCCCGGTCGAAGACCGGCGGCGCTTCGCTCTCTCCGTCCGGGCCGTCCAGCCCCGCGCGCCGCCGCCGGATCTGAGGTCCAACGCGCTCGGCCCTTGCGCCCGCGCGCCAGGCTCACACCTCGCATTCGCCCTCGGGCGCGGGCGCGCTAAGATGCCGACGCTCCCGCCCCGGCCCCTGGGCTTCTCACGGGGGGGCCGGGGCGGGAGCGCAGAGGGAGCGGGGGGACGGGGGAGCGGGGGCGTGGCGGCGACGTGGCGACGTCCTCGCCCCCTTCCCCCGCGATCCCCTCTCCGACGCGCCTTGGGCGTCCCTGTGGCGTCAGGCTGACCCCCCCTGCACTTGCCCGGAACTAGCCCGGAGCGTCGATCCCCCCGGCGGCCGGCCGAGGTCCTCGGACAGCCAGGTCCCGGCCAGCGCGATCGCGCTTGACCTGGCGGCCGGCCGCCTGCTACAGTTGTCGCGCCCTAACCCCACCTCGAGGAGGTCCCCACCATGGGATCGACCAAACTCAGCCCGATGTTCACCGAACTCTCCGGCAGCATCGGCCCGCACACGTACTTCAAGGCCCGCTCTGGTCTGGCGGTCCGTGAGAGAGTCACCCCGCGGAACGACCGCACAACCAGGGAGTTAGCCGCCCGCAACCGCATGACGACGGTATCCCAAGCATGGTCCGACAAAACCGAGTCCATGCGCTTGGCATGGAACGCGGCCGCAGCTCTCTACATCGCCACGAACCACGTGGGCGAGCCGATGCTCCTGTCCGGCCATCAACTGTGGTGCGCGGTTCAGACCCTCCGGCTCGTTGCGGGCCTGACCGAGGACACGACCACTCCGACCGCGAGAAAAGCGGCCCTCGTCCCGACTCTCGCGTCCGTGGCCGCAACGAACGTCAGCATCGCGTCCATCAGCAACGCCGCCGACTACGACGACGCAGACGTGATCGTGGCGCAGTGCTCGCACAAGCAGTCAGTTGGGCGCTACGCCTTCCCCGCGTCGCCGTTTCACGCGATCGCGCATGAAACTGTGACGCTGATGGCAACAACGCCGTTGGTCTTGCTCCTGAACGCCACGTCGCCGATCGCCCTCTACGACAAGTGGTTCGTCCGGAGCTACGTGATCCCCGCAACGGGCAACAACATCAGCCTGTTGTACCACGGCTCCATCGTCACTCAGGCGACGTAGTTCATGAACCGCCTGGTTTCCGCCCCATGCCCGCGGCCACACCGACCGCGGGCACATCATTTACTGCCCTGTCCAATGCGATAAACTCATCGCCTCCCCCCGAAAAAAACACTTGACCCCCGGAGCGTCCGAGCGCATGGTAAGCGCGTCGTCCGGAGGATAGAGCTCCGCAGGAGTGCGACTCGAGCGCCGAGACGACAAGGGCAGGCCCAGGGGGCGGCGGCTGTCGGGAGGTCCCGGGCGGGAGTCCTCCCCCCGCCGCCCTGGGTTTCCAGGCCTGCGAAACCCGTGGTCCTCCCCGCCCCTTCCCCCGCTTATCTCGACGCCCTCCGAACGCTGCCAAATCTCGACATCCTTTTCGCCCTGGCCGGTATCGTGGATCCTTCGGCCGCGTCTGATGCACTTGAGAAGGATTGTAGCAACATCAGGGAGTTTGCCGCGGAGCGGATGGTCCTCACCCTCGCGACCGAAAGACGCATCCGAACCCGACTGGCACAGGCTTTTCTCCAAGCCCCGACAACCTGGTTGCAGAGCCGCTACAAGAAACTTTGCACATGCCACC